>NZ_JBEXYU010000007.1:0-420811 GCF_040631115.1 Nonomuraea sp. NPDC005692
GGCCCGACATGTCGGACATCTTCTGGCCGCTCCGCGATAACTTCATTGTTGCGTGTCCCTTCTCGGATCTGGCCCGCCGCCGGCACACATCCGCGGTTTGTCGTGATCAAGCGAGTCCACCGCATTCGCCGTCGCCGCACAAGACGGTGACGGTGGACGCACCGCTCGCAGCGCGGCCTGTCTCCTCACTCGTAGACCTCGCTCCGGTTGTCGACGAGCAACGTGGCCAGGAGCTGGGGGTCTCGCCGTGACCCTGCTCGGCTCGGGCCTCGCTCCCCGGGCCAATGTGTGTCGGTGACGTTCACGGCCGGGCCGTTCAGGTGAGGAGGTCCGCCAGCCGGGCCATCTCGGCGGGTGGGTCGATCACCGGCTGGATGAGCAGTTCGTCGACGCCGGCCCGTTCCAGGGTGGCGATGCGGGCGCGGAGGTCGTCGCGGGTGCCGACCAGGGCCAGGGTGTTCATCAGCGAGGGCAGGATCAGGTCGCGGTCCTCGGGCGCGATGCGTCCGAGGTAGCCGGGGTAGAGCTTGGTGTGCCGGTCGGGTGCGGTGGCGGTGGTGCCGCGCCGGTCGAGAAGTCGCCGTACGGCCTCGCGTTCCTCGGGGCCGAGACGCTCGGCGAAGGCGGCTGCGTCGGCGGCCGTGTCGGCGGCGAAGGTCAGCAGCGACAGGACGAGGTGGCCGGTCGCGTCCCGGGCCGCGTCGCCGTGAGGGTCTTCGTCCTCCTCCAGTACGTGCAGTGCGGTGACCACGTAGGAGGCGGGTTCGCGGGGTGCGCCGTGGGCGGCGTGGCGGCGGGCGTCGTGCAGGGCACGCCAGGCGGCGGGGTCGAGCAGGCCGAAGGAGATCAGGCCGGTGCCGCGGCGGCCGGCGACGGCGGCGGCCTTCGGCCCGGTCAGCGCGGCCACGACGAACTCGATCGGGTCGTCCGTGTTCACGTGCGCCCCGGCGTGCAGGAACCGGACGTCGCGGGCCCGGTCGCCCTCGCGGTACTCGATGCTCCGCCCCGCGCACAGGTCCTGCAGCGCGGCGGTGAAGGACTCCATCGCCGCCGCCGTGGCCGGCCGCATGCCCAGCGTGCGCCGGGCGGTGTTCCCGGTGCCGACCCCGCAGCTGATCCGGCCCGGCGCCAGCGCGTTGAGGCTGGCCAACCCGCTCGCCGCGGCCGGGGCCGAGCGCAGCGCCGGCGAGGTCACGCCGACGCCCAGCCTGATGCGGCTGGTGGCCTTCGCGCACAACCCCAGGGCGACGAAGGGGTCACCGTGAACCATCGGGCTGTCGTTGACCCAGAAACTGTGCAGGCCCAGTTCCTCGGCCCGCACGGCGAGATCCTCCACACCGGGGTGTGCGGTGACCACGACGCCTGCACGCATCCGACCTCCACCGAACGATCGACTCGAACGTACTCAGCCTGACAGCCGAAGCCGCTCAGCGCAGTACGGCCGTCAGCAGGTCCGCGCCCAGCGCCGTCAGATCGGCGACATTGACGGTGTAACGGACATAACGCCCGTGCCGCCGGGCCGTGAGCAGGCCCGCGCGGCGCAGGACGGCGAGGTGGCGGGAGACCTCCGGAGGTGAGAGTTCCCAGGCGTGGGCCAGCTCACCGGTGGTGTGCGGGCCGCGGGCGAGGGTGCGCAGCAGCCGCAGTCGTACCGGATGCGCGAGCGCCTCCAGCCGCAGCGTGACCGTTTCCAGCGACACCGGCTCCGACGGATCCGCCTCGGCCACGGGGTACTGCACCACCGGCTGCCATCCGGGCGCGTGGACCACCACCAGGTGCGGCCGGCCGAAGACGCTGGGGAGGAAGGTGACCCCGGTGCCGTGGGCGGTGGTCGCGTTGTCCTGCAGCTTGTCCACGATGATGCGGTCGCCGTCCGGGGCCAGGGCGACGGCGCCGGACACGGACGCGAGCGCCGCCCCGATGCCCTGGCGCTTCAGCAGGTCGTTCTTCAGGCGCAGGTCGGTGGCGAGTTGCGCGGCGACGCCCGTCCAGGCGGCGTCGAAGAAGGCCCCGGCGCACTGTTCGAGCGTGTCACGCACCCGCGCCCGCACGGCGGCCGGGTCCGCGAGCAGCCGTTCCGCGAAGGCCTCCTGGAGCGCGCCGCGGGCCTGGGCCAGGTCGAGCGCCCGCTCGCGCGCCGTCGTGTCGGTGAGCGGCGACGGCGTGCCGAAGTGCACCCGGTTGCTGCCGCACGTGGTGATGAGCGCGGCGGTCACGTAGGTCTCGTCGTCGATCCGGTCGACATCGTCCAGCTCCTCGGCGAGGGTCGGCCGGGGACGCGCGGGGACCAGGAAGTCGGCGCGCGAGGAACGCCAGAGGAACTCCGCCTCCCTGAGCCGCTCGGCCAGCTCCGGCCGCAGCCCGGCCCAGACGTCCCCGGCCCAGCCGGCGAGCTGCGGGTGATGCCCCGGTTCGGCCAGCACGTGCAGCATCGCGGTCAGCTCGGCCAGCGGGGAGGCGACGAACCGCAGCCGCCCGGACGGCAGGCCGCCGATGTCGATCCTCAGCGTCATCCCCACATCATCGCTGGTCGGGCGGGCGACGACCGCGTCGATTGACGGTGTCCGTCAACTGACGGACCCGTCCCGGCGGGCCGAACGCATCGTTGACGCCATGGCAACCACCAAGATCCGGCCGCGCGTTCTCGTCCGCGCCTCCGGAGGCCCCCGCTATGCCGTCGCCCTGGCCGTGGACGCGCTCGGCACCGGCCTGCTGCGGCCCTTCCTGCTGCTCTACGGGGTGACGGTGCTGAGGCTGTCCGCGCCGGTCACCGGCATCGCCATGACGGCCGGCGTCGTCGTGGGTCTGGTGTGCATGCCCGCGGTCGGCCGGTGGCTGGACCGGGGCGCGCGCAGCACGGTCGTGGCCGCGTCGATGCTGGTGCGGGTGCTGGGCGTGGCGCTGCTGCTGGCCGCCCCGGCGGGGCACGTCTGGCTGTTCGCGACGGCGGCGCTCTTCCTCGGCATCGGCAACCAGGCCTGGCCGGCCGCCCACGCGGCCCTCGTGGCCACGGTCGCCCACGGCCGCGAACGTGACGCCGCCCTCGCGGCAGGCCGCGCCCTGCGCAACGCCGCTCTGGGCGTGGGCGCCCTCCTCGCCACCGCGTGCCTGGCGGGCGGCACCACCGCGTTGCGGGCGCTGGCGGCCGTCACCGGGCTCGCCTGTCTCGCCGCGGCGGCCTTGGCGTGGTCGGTCCACCTGCGTGCGCGTCCGGCCGCCGCTCCGGGCAAGGACATGATCGGCGGGCCCGCGCCCCGGATGCGCGCGCTGCTGGCCGCCAACGTGGTGTACGTCTTCTGCCTCAACGTCCCCGAGATCGCGGTGCCCCTGGTCCTGGTGACACAGATGCACGCGTCCCCGGTGTGGCCGGCGGCCGTCTTCGTGGCCAACACGGTGCTGGTGGTCACCTTGCAGGTGCCGGTCACCGTCCTGCTGTCCCGCTTCTCCCGGCGGACCGTGCTGGCTCTCGCCGGCGTGGTGCTCGCCGCGTCCTACCTCGGCTTCCTCGCGGCCACCTCACTGGGGCCCGGCTGGGGTGCCCCGGCCGTTGCCATGGTGTCCGTGGTCTGCACCATCGGCGAGATCATCTACGCCGGCAGCGCGACGGCGCTCGTCACCGCCCTCGCACCGGCCCATCTCCTGGGACGCGCCCTCGCCCGCTTCCAGCTCTCCACGGGCTTCGGCCTCGCCGTCTCCCCGGCGGTCATCACCACACTCGCCTCCCACGGACCGACCGCCCTCTGGGGCACCCTCTCCGCCGCAACCCTCCTGTCCGCCTCCGCCGTCGCCGACAGGGGCTACACGGCGAGGCAATAACATGTACAGTCAGTAGGGAATGTGGATTATGGCCGCGGGCCGCGGCACGTGACAGGAGGGCGTCCCCCATGAGCGTCACCGACCAGCTGATCGCCAACTCCGAGCGCTACGCCGCCGCCTTCGACTCCGGCGACCTGCCGCTGCCGCCCGCCCGGGGTGTGGCCGTGGTGGCCTGCATGGACGCCCGGCTCAACGTCTACGGCCTGCTCGGCCTGCGCGAGGGCGACGCGCACGTGATCCGCAACGCCGGCGGCGTCGTCACCGCCGGCGAACGTCGCAGCCTGGCCATCAGCCAGCGTCTCCTGGGCACCCGCGAGATCATCCTCATCCACCACACCGACTGCGGCATGCTGACCTTCACCGACGACGGATTCAAGCACGACATCTACCAGGAGGTCGGCGTCAAGCCCGACTGGTCCGCCGAGGCGTTCCAGGACCTGGAGGCGGACGTGCGCCAGTCGGTCAGGCGCATCCAGGCCGACCCGTTCATCCCGCACAAGGACTCCGTCCGCGGGTTCGTCTACGACGTCGCCACGGGCCGGCTGAACGAGGTCAAGCTGGACGCCGCCGCGCAGAACTCTCACGACTGATCACTCGATCAGGCGCTGGTCAGCTCGTAGCCGGTGACTGATCCCTGCGCCGGGCCGCGGCGGCCACGTTGACCGGCATCCGGCCGAAGATCAGGCCGTGGAAGGGCGAGATCGCCCACCAGTACAGATGGCCGAGCAGGCCGTGCGGATGGAAGACGGCACGCTGCGTGTAGACCGTCCGGCCGCCGGAGCGGGTGACGCCGAGCTCCAGCCAGGCCAGTCCGGGCAGCCGCATCTCGGCGCGCAGCCGCAGCAGCCGTCCGGGTAGCACCTCCTCCACCCGCCAGAAGTCGATCGAGTCGCCCACCCGCAGCCGGGCCTGATCGCGCCGGCCGCGCCGCAACCCGACGCCGCCCACCAGCCGATCGGCCAAGCCCCGCAGCTGCCACGCCACCGGCAGCGAGTACCAGCCGTTACGGCCGCCGATGCTCTCGATCACCTGCCACAACGCCTCCGGGCTCGCCTGCACGACCAGGCGGCGATCGTCCACGAACAGGCTGCCGCCCGCCCAGTCGGGATCGGTGGGCAGCGGATCGCTCGGCGCGCCCGGCGTGGACGCCGAGGACCAGCGCGTGGCGACGTCGGCCTCCTTGATCTTCATCAGCGCCAGGGACACCGCCCGGCGGAAGCCGACCAGCCCGCCCTCGGGGTCGGGTACGTGGCGGGCGATGTCGTGCTCGCCGCACACGGCCTCGTTGCGCAGCGACTCCACCAGTGGGCGGGCGATGCTCGCCGGGACGGGCGTGACCAGCCCCACCCACAGGCTCGACAGCCGGGGGGTGAGCAGCGGCACCGGAATGATCAACCTCGGCGGCAGCCCGGCCACCGCGGCATAGCCGTGCATCATGTCGGCATACGTGAGGACATCAGGCCCGCCGATGTCGAACCCCCGGTTGACCGTTCCCGGCACCTCCGCCCACGCCACCAGATAACGCAGCACGTCCCGCACCGCGATCGGCTGCGTACGGCTGCGCACCCAGCGCGGCGTCGTCATCACCGGCAACCGCTCGGTCAGGTAACGCAGCATCTCGAACGAGGCCGACCCCGACCCGATGATCACCGCGGCACGCAGCACCACCGCCGGCACCGCGCCCCGCAGGAAGATCTCCCCCACCTCGGCCCGCGACGACAGGTGCGGCGAGAGCTTCTCGTCCGCGGTCGACCCGCCCAGATAGACGATCCGCCGCACTCCCGCCTCGGCCGCCGCGGCCGCGAACGTGCGCGCCGCCAGCCGGTCCCGTTCAGCGAACCGGCCGCTCGTCCCCATCGCGTGGATCAGGTAGTACGCGACGTCCACCCCGTCCAGCGCCCGGCGCGTGCGCTCGGCGTCGGTGGCGTCGGCCTCGACGGCCTCCACCCGGTTCGCCCACGGCAGATCGCGCAGGCGTCCGGCCGAGCGCACCATGCACCGCACGTCGTGACCGGCGGCCAGCAGCTCGGGCGCCAGCCGCCCGCCGATGTACCCCGTTGCCCCGGTCACCAGGCACAATGCCATGCCCACGCACCTTCCCCGTCCCTCGGGCCTCATGCCGGAGCGGTCCGGTCACCGCCCCTCCCACAGGCAATGCCCCCGCGCGCGTGCGGGCGCGGCCGGCGGGGCATCTGTGAGGCATGGCTGAGGTGCACGGTTGTGGCAGGCCGCGGGTGGCGGCGGCGCCGGGCTGCCCGCTCGGCGAGCCGGTCCGGAACGACGGCGGCCACGGCCGCGCCCGCTGCCGCACCGGCCCGCGACCGCATCCCGTCTCGTCGTGCAGGGGCCGTCGATGGACACGGTGATCGTCCTGTTCAACAGGGACCTGCGGGTGCACGACCACCCGGCACTGACGGCCGCCTGCGAGCGCGCCCGCGCCGTGCTCCCCCTGTTCGTGCTGGACGAGGCCGTTCCCGCCGGCAGCCGCCATGGCTTCCTGCTGGAGTGCCTGGCCGACCTGCGGGCGTCCTTCCGGGCACGCGGCGGGGACCTGGTCGTACGGCACGGCGACGTCGTGACCGAGACCATGAAGCTCGTCCACGGCACCGGGGCCGAGGCGGTCTTCGCCAGTGCCGACGTCAGCCTGCTGGCCAGGCGCCGGCAGGACCGGCTGGCCCGCGAACGCCTCTCCTACCAGCTCTTCCCCGGGGTCACGGTGGTGCCGCCCGGCACGCTCACCCCGTCCGGGGGCGGGGATCACTACCGGGTCTTCACGCCGTACTGGCGCTCCTGGAGCCGGCACCGGCGCCGTGCGCTGCTCGCGGCCCCCCGCCACGTGCCGACGCCCCACGACCTCGACGCCGGGCGGCTGCCGGTCCCGGCCCGGCCGGGACCCGTGCCCGGCGGCGAGACCGCCGCCCGCGACCGCGCCCGGCGGTGGATCCACCGCGCCCTGCCGGGGTACGCCGACGGCCACGACGATCTGGCCGGTGACCGCACCTCCCGCCTGAGCCCGTACCTGAGGTTCGGCTGCCTGTCCCCGCTGGAACTGGCCCACCTGGCCGCGGGCAGCGAGCCGTTCGTCCGCCAGCTGTGCTGGCGCGACTTCTACCACCAGGTCACCTACGCCTTCCCGCGCATCAACCGGGACGACTACCGCCCCCGTGGCCACCGCTGGCGCGACGACGAGGACGCGCTGCAGTCCTGGCGGGCGGGCATGACCGGGCTCCCCATCGTGGACGCCGGCATGCGCCAGCTCCTCGCCGAGGGCTGGATGCACAACCGGGCCCGCCTCATCGTGGCCTCCTATCTGGTCAAGGTCCTCGGGGTCGACTGGCGCGCCGGCGCCCGGCACTTCTTCGAGCACCTCCTCGACGGCGACGTGGCCAACAACTCGGGCAACTGGCAGTGGATCGCCGGCACCGGCAACGACACGCGTCCCAACCGCGGCTTCAACCCGTTGCGCCAGGCGCAGCGGTTCGACCCGGCGGGCGACTACGTACGCCGCCACGTCCCCGAGCTCGACGGCGTACCGGCCGCCGACGTCCACCAGCCGTGGCGGCTGAGCACTCCCCCGGCCGGATACCCACGTCCGATGCTCTGACCGGCGACGTCCGGATCAGCCGTCGAGCGCGGCGGCGGTCGTGGCTCCGGAGACCACCGGCACGATCTCGAACTCGGTGAGGTCCGACCATTCGGCGACCCAGCGTTGCAGGAGTGCGATGTCGTCACACTCCATGAGCTGGAAGCACCGGCTGAGATCGGCCGTCACCCAACTGGAGACGAACACCAGACCTTCGCCGGTCATGCGGCCCCTCTCGCGGAATCGCCGATAGACGGCCTTCGCGTCCTGGCCGCGGAATCGTTCGATCACCATGAACAACATCCGCCCTCCTACGGCTCCTCGTCCGGGGCGGGCCGGAACCCCGAGCACAGGATGCGCAGCCAGGCGATGCCCTCGCCGGCGACGCTGTAGTAGACCTGCTGTTCGACCAGGTAACGGGTGGAGCCGGTACGGACCCGCAGGCGGTAGGCGAGATGTTCCCGGTCGCCCACACGCCCGGTGGCGACGTGCAGGAGACGTTCGATGTCGTCGCCGGGTTCGAACCACTGGCCGAGGATGATCCGGTCGACGACCTCTTCGGGATTGTCGGCGTCCCAGTGGGCTCCAGGGGTGAGTGCCTTGAAGTCGAGCGGGTCGCGGAGCAGGGCGCGCAGCGTGTCGCGGTCCTTGGCGGCGAGCGCCCGCGCGAACGCCGCTCCGTGCGCGTCCCCCTTCACCGGTTTTCCTGCTCCGCCTGGAGGGTCACGGGACGGCCGTGCTCCTTCCAGGCGTTGAGCCCTCCGTCGAGATGGGCGACGTCGGCGTAGCCGAGTTCCCGCAGCACCAGGGCGGCGAGCGCGGGACGGCCGCCCGACGCGCAGTACAGGATGGTCGTGGCGGCGGGATCGAACTCGGGCCGGTGGTAGGGACTGGCCGGATCGGCCCAGAACTCCAGCATGCCGCGCGGCGCGAGGACGGAGCCGGGAACTCTGCCGTCGCGGGCGACCTCGCTCGGTTCACGCAGGTCGATCAGGGTCACCGTGCCCGACTCCAGGGCCTCGGCCACCTCTGCGACCGACAGGTTGCGAACCTGGGCGCGAGCGTGAGCGATCATCTCGGTGACGGAGCTTGCCATGCGCGGGTCCTTTCAGGAGGCTTCCGCCATCACATCTCATGCTCGAAGCCGGCACATCCGTGCTCAGTACGGAGCTTTTCTGGGGGATGATCGCGTCATGAAGGACGCCGCGCTGCCGGAGGCGTTACGGTCCGCCGGGGTCACCAGGCGGGAGGCGGAGGTGTTCTGGCTGGTCGGTGACCGGCTGGCCAACCGTGAGATCGCCGACCGGCTCAGGCTGTCCGAGCGGACCGTGGAGAGCCATGTGTCGTCCCTGCTGCGCAAGCTCGGCCACCCGGCCAGGAGGGACCTGGTCGAGGGCGCGGCGCGGCTCCGGAGCCGGGCGCACACCCTGCCCACGCCGTTGTCGTCGTTCGTCGGCAGGGAGCGCGAGCTCCGCGACCTCGCCGGGCTGGTCGCCGGCGGCCGCATGGTGACCCTGACGGGCCCCGCGGGAATCGGGAAGACGCGCCTCGCCCTGCGCTTGGCCCACGAGGCCGCCGGGCCGGCTCCCGCGGTCCTGGTCGATCTGGCCTCGGCCGCGCCCGGCAGGCCGGTCGAGAGGGCGTTCGCCGACGCCCTCGGCGCGGGCGGCGACGGCAGGGACCTCGGCCCGCAGATCGTCGCCGCGATCCGGGCGAGCCCGTGCTGGCTGTTGGTCGACAACTGCGAGCACGTCGCCGACGCCGTCGCGGCCCTGCTGGCCGGGCTGCTGGCGGCGGCCGGCGGGCTGCGCGTGCTGGCGACCAGCCACGGGCCGCTGCGGGTGAGCGGCGAGGTCGTCTACCAGGTGCCGCCGCTGCCGGTTCCCGACGAGAGCGCCGATCCCGGCGAGATCCTGAGCTGCGCCGCCGTCCGGCTGTTCACCGACCGTGCGGCCGCCGTCGTGCCCGGCCTCACCGTCACGCCGGCCGACGCGGCGGTGCTCGCGACGATCTGCCGGCGCCTCGACGGGTTGCCGCTGGCCATCGAGCTGGCCGCCGCGCGCACCCGGTTCGCCTCGCCCGGCGAGCTGCTGCGCCTGCTCGACGACCGGTTCGCGCTGCTGACCGACGCGCCGCGGCCCAACCGCCACCGCACCCTCGAGGAGGCCCTGCGGTGGAGCTACGACCTGCTGGACTGCGACGAGCGTCTCCTGCTGGACCGCTGCTCGGTGTTCCCGGGCGAGTTCGACTACGACACCGCGACGCTGGTGCTGGCCGCGCCGCCGCTCACCGGCACCGGCCTCACCCGGCTCTTCCCGCGCCTGCTGGACCGCTCGTTGATCTCCGCCCGGCGCCAGGGCGGGGACACGCGGTACCGCCTGCTCGACAGCGTCCGCCAGTTCGCCGGCAACAGGCTGGCCGAACGGCAGGAGTACGAGGAGATCCACGACCGCCACGCCCGCCACCATCTGAGGCACGCCGTGTCGCTCGCCCCCGCGCTGCGCGGCGAGAACCAGCCGGCGGCCCTGCGCTGGTTCGCCGACCGCTGGACCGACCTGCGGACGGCCATGGGACGCGCCCTCGACGCCGGCGACACCGCCGCGGCCTGGGGCCTGCTCACCGGCATCGGCACCGGATGGGAGATCCTCGGAGCCCGCGGCGAGCTGTTCACCTGGGTGAACGCGCTGCTCGACCGTCCGCTCCCGGACGGCTCCGCGGGGGTCCGCGCCGCGATCACGTCCTGCCTGCTGCTCTGTTACCAGGACACCGACAGGGCGCTGGAGCTGGCCCGCTGGGCGGCGGAGCAGGCGACGACCGAGGAGGAGCAGGCGTCGGCCGCCCTGGCGGCCGGCCAGGTGGCCCTCTACCGGCGCGGACACGCCGAGGCGGCCCGGGCGCTCGACGCCGCGGCCGCGGTCTTCGAACGGCTGGGCGACGACTGGCATCACGCGCTGGCGTTGTCCGTGCTCGGGAGCATGGCGGCCGACACCGCGACCGCGGTGGACCGGCTCCGCGCCGCGGCGGCCCTGTTCGGCCGCCTGGGCGACCACGTGAAACGCGCCAACTGCCTCAACCACCTCGCGGGCCGCCTGATCCGCGACGAGGTTCGCCTGGCAGAGGCCGAGACCTGCCTGAACGAGGCGCTCGACCTCGCCCTGGGCACGGGAAGCGACCACGAACGCCTGCACGCCCAGCTCCACCGGGCCCGTCTCACCCAGCAGCGCGACGACCAGGAGGCGGCGACGGCGCTCCTCACCGAGCTCCTGCCGGAGTTCCACCGCATCGGAGACCTTCGCTGCGCGACCTACTGCCGTCTGGGGCTCGGCCGCGCGGCCGCCTCGCACGGCGACCACCGGCGCGCGCGACACCATCTCCTCAAAGGGGCCGGCACCGCGATCTCCCTCAACGACCACAACCTGATCGCCGCCGGCCTGCGGCTGCTCGCCGAGACCGAACACGCCGCCGGCTTCCCGGCCCGATCGGCCCGGTTGCTGGGCGCCGCGACACCCACCGGCCCCGGCGGTCCGGGCGACAGCCGGCTGCGGCACGCGCTCCGCGCGGAGCTCGGCGAGACGGCCTTCGCCTCCGCGCTCACGGCAGGCCGCGGAACGCCAACCGCCGAACTGCTCAAGGCCCTCATGGCCGCGGCCGACCCGGGAACCGGGTGAGCTCCAGGCGTCGAGCTTCCGGCCGGAATCATGCCGGTGTGACGCAACCTCCGCGGGTGCTCGCGCATGCAGAAGACATGCAGTTCGACATCACCCACGGACCGCCCCGTTCTCCGGCCGCCGCGGCGTCGGCGGACGCGGCGGTGACCGAGTTGTTCCTCGTTCACCGGCTTGCCCTGGTACGGCTGGCGTTCCTGCTGGTCGGAGACCAGGAGACCGCCGAGGACGTGGTCCAGGACGCGTTCGCCGCGGTGTATCGCAGGTGGAGCGCGCTGGCCGACCACGAACAGGTGCTGCCCTACCTGCGCACGGCCGTACTCAACGGATCCCGGATGGTGTTGCGGCGCAGGGCGGTCATCGGGCGGTTCCGCGGCCAACGCGAGGTCCCGCTCTGGTCGGCCGAGGCCGCGGCGCTGCTGGGCGAGACCCGGCGGCAGGTGTTCCAAGCGGTCCGGGATCTGCCGCGGCGTCAGCGCGAGGTGCTGGTGCTGCGTTTCTACCTTGAGCTGTCGGAGGCGGAGATCGCCCAGGTGATGGGGGTCAGCCGCGGAACGGTCAAATCGACGGCGTCCCGTGCGCTGCGGACGCTCGCCGCCGAACTGCAGGAGGAACGATGACCCGTAACATCGAGGACCGGCTTCGCGACGCCTTCACCGCCGGCGCGGAACTGGTGTCACCCGAGAGCCTCGCACCGGTCGCCTCCCCTGCCCCGGTCCAGCGGCGACGGGGCCTGCGCGGGCTGCCGATCCTGGCCGCGGCGGCGGTCGCCGTCGTCCTCACGGCGGTCGTGCTGGTCTCGAACCTGATCGCCGTGCCCGCCCCCGTGTCGAATCCCGCGCCGCCTCCCGCCGACGGGAACGAGGCACTGCGCCGCCTGGCGGCCCGCGTCGCGCGGCTGCCGGACGACCACGGCGTCTACTGGCACAGGTCGCTGCTGAACGACACCCTGATCCGGGTACGAGCCGGGGGACGCACGTTCAACGCGAAGGTCTCCTCGAAATCGGAGCTGTGGCTGCCACGCGACCCCAAGGATCCCGTGCAGACGCAGAACGGGGAGCCGATCCTGAGCCCCGCGACTCCGGCCGACGAGCGCGCCTGGCAGGCCGCGGGATCGCCCGGCAAGGTGGAGCGGGTGTGCACCTCCGGCACGAGAGCCGTCGACTGCGTGAAGCTGCCGATGCTCGCGAGGAACCGGGTCTGCCAGTACACCCGCGACGTCGCACCGAGCCGCGGGCCCGGCGCCGACGCGCTCGGCAGGTACACGACGGCCGAGATCCTGGCGCTGCCGGCCGACGAGAAGGGGTTGCGGGAGTGGCTGAGGGCCGAGGCGGCCAAGGAGGACGAGGGCAGGACGCGGCCGCCGGAGGAGGTCGTCGCCGGCTCCCGGTTCCTGCTGTCGACGCCCCTGCGCCCGGCGGTCCGGGCCACCGTCCTGCGCCTGCTGGCCGACCTGCCGACCACCGGCGTCCGGGGAATGGTCGAGGACCCGCTGAGCCGCGAGGGCCTCGCCGTGGACTTCGACAAGGGCAACCGGTACTTCAGGGAGTTCGGCGAGGACGACGAGGTGACCGAGGATCACACGACCGTCCTCGACCCGGCGACCGGCGAGATCCTGGCACAGGTCACCAGGGCGGGAGAGGACACCGTGGGCCTGCCCAAGGGACAGGTCGTGGACTCGCAGACCTGGACGCCCACGACGCGCTGGACCGACGACCGCCCGGAACGCCCGCGAAACTGCCGTCGCCTGTAGCCGGAGCGTGCTTCACGGCCGATCAGGTGCGGCGCGAGATGAACATGATGTACTCGCAGGGAGCGTTCGTCCGGTTGGCGAAGCCGTGGTCGGCGTCGGCCTGGAAGAACAGGGAGTCGCCGGTGTCCAGGGTCTCGTTGATGCCGCCGATCGCGACGGTGAGGGTGCCTTCGAGCACCACGAGCTGTTTCTCCGTACCCGGCGGATAGGCGGGCAGCAGCCCGGTGGACACCTGCGCGGGAAGGTGGTGGACGACCATCTCGGCCCCTCCCGCGCCCGGTGCCGCGGAGACCATGTGCCGCTCGAAGCCGGTTTCCGGGTCACGGAACACCGGACGATGGTTCTTGCGCATGACGACGGCCACACCGGACGCGGCCCCGGCCGGCGCACCGATCAGGTCCGAGAGCGACGCGTCGAGCGCGTGGGCGATCCTGGACGCGACGCCGATCGTCGGGCTCTTCTCACCGCGCTCGACCTTGGACAACATCGCCCGGCTGACCGACGACTGCGCGGACAGCTGCTCCAGCGTCAGGCCCGCCTCCTCGCGACGTCGCCGCACGTTGACGCCGAATGCGCCGGCCAGGTCGTCACCGTGCTGTGGTTCGTCCACGTTTCCGTCTTTCTCGACCACCGTGCTCCTCGATCGATCGGTACCTCGCTGTCCCACATTGTAGGGTTTCTTCTAAAGGAGATAGAGTCTTCTATCGAAGACGGGCGATGCGCGCCCGACACGACGGAGGTTCCATGCGTTTCATCTCGAGTGGCCGGCTCCATGCCACGTTCGAATTCGGCGAGCTGCAGGTGATCTCGCTGCGGGACGGGTACATCGACATGCCGCCCACACGGCTCCGCGACGAGGACGGGCGCACGCTCGGCGAGCTGCCGGCCGCCGTCCCGCTGGCCGGCGACAACCTGCGGCTGTCGGTCAACGCCTTCTACGTCACCGACGGCACGCGGTCGGTGCTCGTCGACACCGGCGCGTCCAACGCCTGGCACGACCCCACCATGGGGCTGATCTACGACGCGCTCGACGAAGCGGGGGTCGACCGCGCGGACGTGACCGACGCGGCCATCACCCACAACCACGAAGACCACGTGAGCGGCCTGATCGCGCCGGACGGCTCAGAGGCGTTCCCGAAACTCGAGCGCGTGTGGATCGGCGCGGGCGACACCTCGGTCTTCACCGGGCGGCGGCTGGAGCCGATCCGCGACCGGGTCGTCCCCGTGTCGGAGAAGGTGGCGATCAACGAGTGGGCCACCGCGCTCCCGACACCGGGCCACACCCCCGGGCACACCGTCTACGAGATCAGGAGCGACGCCGGCCACCTTCTCGTCTGGGGCGACACCGTTCACGTCCCCACGCTCCAGTTCGACCGGCCGAAGGTGTCCTGGGAGCTCGACGGCGACCAGCCCCAGGCCCGCGCCGCGCGGGCGGCACTGCTCGAACGACTGAGCCGGCCGCACCACTTCGTGGCCGGCGCCCACCTCGACTCGCCCGGCATCGCCCGCGTGACGCCCTCCGGCGAGGGTTACGCACTGGAATACCTCGCCCCACCGATCGGCTGACCGGGCGCCGGCCCGCCCGAGCACTTACTCCTCCAGCCTGCTCTCACCCCAGGTCGAGCACCGCCTTGCCGTGCACGCGGCGGTCGAGGAGGGCGGTCGCCGCCTCGGCGGCGTCGTCCCAGCCGCCGCGCCAGGTGATCTCCGGGCTCAGCGTGCCGTCCGCGACCTGTCCGGCCAGCCAGGTCAGGTCGCGGTGCAGGCCGTGGCAGTAGAGCAGGTGGAAGGTCACGAGCGAGCGGTCGTGGCGGTCGGCCCCGCCGAACAGCGCGCCGAACGGGAAGCTCTCGCCCTCGCCGGTGGAGTGGCCGACGGCGACCAGCGTGCCACCCTCGGTGAGCTGGTCGAACGCCTCGACCAGTGGAACGCCGCCGAGCATGTCCAGGACGCCGTCGAGTCGTCCGCCGCTCTCGGCGGGGGCGGCGACGACCTCGTTCGCGCCGAGCGCGCGCAGCCCGTCGCCGTGCCGGTCCGGGTCGCCGGTGGCGGCGATGACGTACGCGCCGCCGAGCCGGGCGAGCTGCACGGCGTACCGGCCGACGCCGCCCGTCGCGCCGGTGATCAGGACGCGCCGTCCCAGGATCGGCCCGAGGCGGTCGAGCGCGCGCAGCGCGGTGGCACCGGCGACCGGGATCGTGCTGATCGCGCCGGGGTCCGCGCCCTGCGGCACCACCCCGATCCGGTCGGTCGGGACGGCCCGCAGCTCGGCCCACCCGCCGTCCCAGCCAAGCGTGACCACGGGCGTGCCCGCGGCGGGCCCCGAGCCGTCGGCCGCGGCCTGGACGACGACCCCCGCGGCGTCCCAGCCGAGCACCGTGCCCTCGGGCGCCTCCTGGAGGGCGTGCCTGACCTCGCCGTAGTTGAGCGACGTGGCGGTGACGCGGACCAGCGCCTGGCCGGGCGCCGGCACCGGGTCGGGCGCCTGGCCCACCCGCAGGCCACCGGGAACGGAACGGTCGACGATCAGAGCGCGCATGACGACATCCTCCAAAGTGCCACTGAGTGGCATAAGCCTATAGGAGGCATATGCGCTCCGGATACACTGGGGGACGATGACTGCCGACCTGCTGCCGCTCCGCGAGCGCAAGAAGCTCAAGACCAGGGCCGCCCTGGTGGACACCGCACTCGCGCTGTTCACCGAGCGCGGCTTCGACCAGGTGACCCTCGACGAGCTGTGCGCGGAGGTCGAGGTCTCCAAGCGCACGTTCTTCCGCAACTTCGCCAGCAAGGAGGAGGTCGCCTCCGCCCCGCTGGAGGCACTGTGGACCGCGCTCCTCGACGACGTCGAGCACGCGCCGCTCGGCGGCCGTCCCGTGCTGGAGGTGCTGCAGGAGGCGATGCTCGCGGCGGTGCGGCGGATGTCGGCGGAGGGGCCGGAATGGGTGGCCCGCGTGCGGCTCAGCCAGGAGCTGTCGCAGCGTACGCCGTCCATCGCCGCGCACGGGCTGCAGTTCTGCGACCGCACCAGCGCGGCCTTCGAGACCACCCTGCGCAGGCGGCTCGGCCTCGGCGACCGCGACCAGCGGCCCAGGCTGGCGCTCGACCTGCTGGTGGCGGCCTTCCACGCCGCCCTGCGCGGCTGGACCACCGCCTCGCCGGAGCCCACGCTCGACGACCTGCTCGCCGAGCTGCGTACCGTCTTCGCGGCCGCGCCGGAGGCGGCGACGTTCACCGGCGACGAGCCGGGCCACTGAGCCCCGCCTCATCGGACCGGCAGGGTCAGACGTGCTCATCCACCCCGCGGTGGAGCCCGTCGAACATGACGGCCAGAAGCTGATCACGGTGTACGGGGGTCCGCTCCACCGCCCAGGCGACTGAAGCGATCAGGGAGAAGAGCGCGGACGCGTCGACATCGGGCCGGATCACCCCTGCCCCCTGGGCCCTGGTCAGCAGTTGCGCCCCGGCGGCCTTGACGGCCTGGCAGGTGGCGTGGAGTTCGGACGCGGGGTCGGCGAGGCTGTCGACGAGGGCGTCGACCAGGCCGCGATAGGCCATGGCGTGCTCGACCGCGGCCGTCATCCAGGTGAGCAGAGCCTGACGCGGGGACGGTGAGGCGAGCAACTCGTCCGAGCGCGCCTGCAGACCACGCAGGCTTTCGCCCAGCAATGCCTCCAGCAGCGCCTGGCGGGTCGGGAAGTGCCGGTAGAGGGTCACGTTGCCGACGCCGGCGGTGCGCGCGATGTCGTTCAGGGAGGCGCCGACGCCGTGCTCGGCGAACGCCGTACGGGCCGTCGTCAGGAGCCGCTCATAATTGCGCCGCGCGTCTTTGCGCCCCACGGGCCGAGCCTGCGTCGATCGATCCACCACCGCAACCCTCCACACATTTGCCAAAACGAGGAAGCTCCTCATATCTTAGCCCACCGAAAGCGAGGAGCTTCCTCGTTTATTTGGACACCATGCTGAGGAGTGCCATGACCGAGCACAGCACGCACGTGGCGAGAGCGGGATCCGGACCCGCCGGTGCCGCCCGACACCAGCGCAACCCCGGCCTGGTGCTGGCCATCGTGCTGATCTGCCAGACGATGTTCATCCTGGACACCAACGTGGTGAACATCGCCCTCCCCGACATCCAGCGCGACCTCGGCTTCTCCGCGACCGGCCTGTCCTGGGTGCTCAACGCCTACATGCTGGCCTTCGGCGGGCTGCTGCTGCTCGGCGGTCGCGTGGGCGACATCGTCGGCCAACGGCGGGCGCTCATCGGCGGGGTGGCCGTCTTCACCCTCGCCTCACTGGCCGGAGGGCTGGCCACATCGGCCGGGATGCTGCTGGCGGCCCGGGCCGGTCAGGGGATCGGCGCCGCCGTCGCCGCACCGACCGTGCTCGCCCTCATCACCGTAGGCTTCCCGGACCCTGCGCGCCGGGCACGGGCACTGGGGGCCTACGCGGCGGTCTCCGGCTCCGGCGCCGCGATCGGCCTCATCGCCGGCGGCATGCTCACCGACTGGATCTCCTGGCGGTGGGTGCTGTTCGTCAACGTGCCGATCGGCATCGTCCTGCTGATCCTGACCCCGCTGTTCATCACCGAGACCGATCGCCACCCGGGCCGCTTCGACCTGGCGGGTTCGCTGACCTCGACGCTCGGCATGACCGCGCTCGTCTACGGCTTCATCCGCGCCGCCGAGCAGGGCTTCGGCGACGCGATCACGCTCGGCGCGCTCGGCGTGGCCGCCGTCCTGCTGGTCCTGTTCGTGGCCGTCGAGTCCCGTGCCCGGCAGCCGATCGTCCCGCTGCGGCTGTTCGCCGACCGCAACCGCGCCGGCGGCTACGTCGTGCTGCTGTTCGTGCTGGCCGCGGGCAACGGCATGTTCTTCTTTCTCACCCAGTTCCTGCAGCAGGTCCGCGGATACAGCCCGCTGCAGGCGGGATTCGCCTTCGTGCCGCTGGCCCTGGTGATCCTGGCCTCGTCCGGCGCGGCGGCCCGGCTGCTGCCGCGCCTGGGCGCCAAGACGCTGATCGCCGCCGGCGCCGCGGCGATCAGCGTCGCCCTGCTGTGGATGACGCAGCTGACGCCCCAGACCGGCTACGCCTCCGCGCTGCTCGGCCCCATGATGATCGCCGGTCTTGGCATGGGCACCTTGCTGGTGGGAGCCACCACCGTGCTGTCCTCCGGGATCCGGGCCGAGGACGCCGGCGCCGCCTCGGGCCTGCTCAATGTCATGCAGCAGATCGGTGGCGCGCTGGGGCTGGCCATCCTCGTCACGGTGTTCGGCGCAGCCACACGCGCTTCGCACGGCCCGGCCCACCAGGTCCTCACGGAGGGGGTCACCGCGGCCTTCACCGTCGCCGCCGTATTCACCGCCGGCGCAATCCTCCTGGCCCTGACCATGAAGAACCGGCCAGCCACAGACGAGCTCACTCCATGACGACGGTCGCCTTCCAGCCAAGCTCCAACGGCTCAAGGGGCGGCGATGACTCGCTGGTCCGGTAAGTGGTGAAGGTGATCCGCCGATGGTCCGCAGCGCAAGCAGGCTGGTCATCTCGGGCGACGGCCGCGCCGGGCGTTGGGCGTTCTTGTCCGCGAAGACCGACCGAGTGGCCCTGTGCGGACGTAACCGATGCGAATCCAAGCCTCATCGGGCGTCACCGCCGCAGGTGGGCTGGAAGGGGTGACCCGGGAAATAGGTGGCCCAGTCCTCAGGCGTGAGGCCTCCGCCTGCCCGTTGGCAGATGGTGGCGGTCGCAGCCGCCGGGGTGAGGCCGAAGCGCTGGAAGGGGACGTGCTCGGCCGCGACGTAGAGGGTGTTGTCGTGCAGGGACATGGCGAAGATCCAGCTGCCGGGAGTGATGATGGGCGCTCCCACAGGTTGCCGGGTTTCGGTGTCCCACAGCTGAACTGCGCCGTTGCCCATCCCGACGGCGAGCACGCGCCCGTCCGCAGAGAAGGCAAGGGCGCTGACGTCTGCGGCAGAGATCGTGGATGTGAGGGTGCCGAGGTAGCGTCGGACTCCGCCGTCCCAGAGGGCGGTATGCCCGCCGTTCATGTGCATCTCAGCCGCTACGTCCGCCTGGGCGAGGAGACCTACGCCCGCATCTCTGCCGAGCAGGACCTCGCGGCCCGCGGGCGCTGACGCCGGGCGTCTGAGGCTCTGTGGGGGAGCCTCCAGCCTCACCCAGCTGAGCCCGCACTGCGTCTTTGCCGACGCCGCCAGCAGGGTAGGTAGCTACCGTACGATAGCGATCGATTGCAGATCGTAGCGAGCGCGGATATGGCACCGTTCACCGAGACGTGGATGCCGAGTCAAGTGGCTGCTGCCGCGCGAGGTAAAGCTCACAAGGAGAGGGCATCATGGCTACCAAGACAATTGACGTTGCTTTGGCGTCCATTCACAACGTAGGCACGCGAAGTGTCGCGCCAAAAGGTGCCCTCACCGCCAGAATCGTCCGCGCCGTGGACGACGAACAGACCTTTGAGGCCGAATCTCTATATCTGCACCTGAACCTCGAAGAGCCGTTGCATCCAAGTGGGGCGACACGCATCAAGCCAGGCGAGAGCCTCACCTACAACGTTACGAAGCGGCTTACAGTTTCACACTTCGAACAGGAGACCGAAGGGCATCTCAATCAAATGCTGGTATTCAACCAGGGCCTGGAAGAACATATAGCGTTTCTGAACGAGGACCTTCCTTATCAGGGCTCCTTCAACCGCAAGGTACGCTTTGACGAGATCAACGGTTTCCAGACGATCGAGTGCGACTATCATGCCTTCACGCAAGATGTCGACGCCAAAATCCTGGTGACCTATACGGTGAACCTCGTTTCTTCGTCCGGGTAACCGTAAAGTTGGGCGTGTGGGTGATGTCAGGGTCGGTGAGTGGACGCAGACGGGTGAGCTGGACGAGCCGGCCGGGTTCTTGAAGGTTCGTGGCCGCCGGTACCGCTACCCAGACGGCAGCGAGGACGTGTGGGACATCCTCGTGGGCGGCGCGACCGTCGCGATCGTCGCCGTCACCGACGACGAGCAGGTGGTGCTGGCCCGGCAGTACCGGCCGGGGCCTGGGCGCGTACTGCTGGAGTTGCCGGGCGGAAACGCGGACGGAGACGAGCCGGTCGAGGCCGCGGCGGCTCGGGAACTGCTGGAGGAGACCGGCTACGAAGCTGCGACACTCGAGGTGGTCATGCAGACCTTTCTGGCGTCGTACGCCTCACATCGCCGCCACGCGGTCCTGGCCCGCGGGTGCCGGAAAGTCGCTGAACCGAGACTGGACGACGCCGAGTTCGTCGAGACCGTGCTGATGCCGGTCGGCGCGTTCGTCCAGCACGTGCTCAGCGGACAGATGACCGACACCGACATCGCCTTCGCGGGGCTGGTCGCCGCCGGATACCTGAAGCCGACCAGGTGACTGTCCGTACGCGCTGCTGAGCGCCCGCACGGGCGCCGCGACGGTGATGATCCGTCCGGCCATGAGTGGCGGAAGCGGACGGGCTCGGGCTGATCCCGATCAGCTGCCTGCGGCGACGCCGAACAGGTCGAGGCAGCGAGTCAGACCTGTCACCTCCACCGGGCCGCGGGAGCGTCGTTTCCATGTGGCGGCGTCGATCGCCATGAGGTGCTGCACGAGTCGCTCGCCGTCCTGGGCGGAAACCTTGTGGCCATTGTCCTGATAGCCGAGTTTCCGCGACACGGCCTCGGACGCGAGGTTGCCGGCGACGTATGCCGTCCGCGCTTCGGCCGCGCCGAGGTGGGTGAAGGCCAGCTCGAGCACGGCCATGCGGGCCTCGGTGCCGTACCCCCGGCCCTGATGGGCCAGGCCGATCCAGGATCCGGTCTCGACGGTCCTGGTGATCGCGAAGTCTGTCGCCCACATGCTCTGCACGCCGATGGCGGTACCGTCCAGGCGGATGGCCAGGTGAAGGTCCCAGCTGTCGGGTCGCCAGTGGGCCAGTGCGCGCCAGTGCCGCTGCAGGAGTCCCCGTTCCCGTTCGGGAGACGAGGCGTACAGGAAGGACTGCTGGAAGCGGGCCTGGCCAGGGGGCTGGATGGCGGCGGCCGCGTCGAACAGATCCGCGAGGTCAGCGGAGGTGGGGACGGCGAGTTCAAGGCGTGCGGTGGCAAGGCGCAATCCGAGCAGCGGCCACACCGCCACCAGTGCGGTGTCGTGTCCCCCATGGTTCGGCTGAACGTCGTCGTCCGTGGCCCGTTCTCCTGAATGCGGGTCCTGGCCTCGGTGTCCGCTGCCGGTCACGTCGCCTCCTCTCGCACGTTGGCGGCGATGTGCTTCGAGGATCGCATCGCGGGACGCGTGCCACCAGGAAGTGCCCCTCCGCCGTGACGGACTCCGGCTCGATCAGCCGGACGCCGCCTTCCACTCGGGAGCCAAGATGGAGTGGACGACCGAATCCCGCCACCCGCCGGCCAGCTTCAGGTGCCCGCGGATGACTCCCTCCTCGACCATCCCCAGCTTGCTCATCACCCGCCCGGACGCCTCGTTGAACGGGCTTCGCGCGCCCCAGATGCGGTGGATGCCGAGCTGCTCGAACCCGAGCCGCAGGAGCAGACGTACGACCTCGGCGCCCAATCCCTGACGCCACCGGTCCGAGCGCAGCGCGAACCCGATCTGGGCACTGTTCTGCAGCGGGTGTCCGAAGTCGATCGAGATGCGCGCGAACGCCACCAGCTCGCCGTCCGGCAGCACCGCGGCGAGGCAGTAGTCCGTCCGCGGGTCGTTCCGGGCCGTCTCGATCACGCCGGCTATGGTGCTCTCGACCTGCTCACGGTTGCGGGGCTCGAAGCTCATGTGCTCGGTGACCCGCGGATCGCCGTAGACGGCCAGCAGCCCGTCAACGTCTGTCGGGACGAACTCCCGCAGGGCCAGCCTCGGGGAGGAGATCGTGACCGGGTACATGAACGCCGACCCTACTGGCCCGGACGGCCGGTCCGTGCGGCTCGCAAGCCTTCCGGCATGGACAGAGTCACGTGATGGCGGACGTGTCCATGCACCGGATCACCTGCTCGGGCACATCCCGTCCGAGAAGCAGCCGAGCGAAAGAAGCCGCGGCCCGCGACGAGCAGATCGGCTGTAGTCCTCGCCGGACCAGAAGCTGATCCGCTCCAGCCAGGAGACGTAGCCGATCGCCTCGGTGTCCCGTTCGGTGAGCAGGCAGGTGACCTCCGGGCGGGCCGGCAGCTGCCTACGAAACCGCGGCCCTGGAGCACGGCCTGAGCGTGGCGCAGGCCTGCGTGCTGGGGCGGCTGACCAGGCAGGTCGGGATGCGGGAACTGGCAGACGAGCTCGGTTGCGACGCGTCCAACATCACCCGGATCATCCGCCGGCTCGAGGCGCGCGATCTCGTCCGCCGTCGTCCTCACCCCGACGACCGCCGCTCCCGGCAGATCGTCCGCCCCCCAGCGGAACCAGCCTCTACGCCGCCTTCGAGCAGTCCTTCGAGTTCGCCCGGTCCGCCACCGCCAACCTGAGCGCCCACGAACAGGACCAACTGACCACCCTGCTCCGCAAGGCCCTCGACGGAACACGAGAACCCACTTGAGGCGTGGCGAGCGGCAGGGCAGGAGCTCTTCGGTGAGACGAAGTGGCGACACGCTCTCGCAGCCGTTCAGCTCGACCGCGCCAGCGCCTTTACTATGTAGATCAAATTCTGCCGGCGCCACATGGACGTGCCGGCCAGGACGACACACCGGCCCGCAACCCGCTCCCCCAGACACTGACCGCTTAACCTGCGGAAACAGCATCACACACCACGTCCATGGACGTGACCGTGCCCGGGAGAGAACGGAGCTGCCTGACGTGCCTGTCGCCCCGTCCGGACCTGCCCGTACCGCCGAGCAGATCCTCGCCGACACGGCGCGGATCACCGATCCGGCGCTCATGCGCGTGGTGAACCGCCTGCCGTCACCGCTGCGGGAGAGCGGCCCGGTCGAACGCGGCCTGCCCGCCGTCGTCGCCGGCAACCTGCTCATGAACGTGGCGACCCTCCACGACGACATCATCGACCTGGAAGCCCAGCGCCGCGGCCGGCCCACCGTGCCGGCGGCCTACACCACCGGGCACGCCATCATGGCCGGTGACGCCCTGCTGGCCCTGGCCTTCTCCCACCTGGGCGAGCACCCGCACCCCCGTACCCGGCAGGCGCTGCGGACGATGCGCGAGGGCTGGCTCCAGCTGTGCGCGGGCCAGGTCCGCGACGAGGAGCACGAGGGCCGCTGCGAGACCAGCCTCGACCAGGCCATCTCCGTGCAGGCGGCCAAGACCGCCGAGGGCGTGCGCGCAGTGTGCTGCCTGCCGGCCCTGCTGACCGACGCCTCCGGCGCGCAGGTGGAGGCCGTCGGCCGGTTCGGGTTCCATCTCGGCATGGCGGTGCAGTACCACAACGACCTGTCGGACCTGTGGCCGGCGGAGCAGCTCAGCCGGTCCCGCTACGGTGACGTCCGCCGTCGCAAGATCACGCCCACGGGCGCGGACCTGATCGACCGGTGCGGCGGCCGCGCCTGGACCCGTGAACAGAACCACGAGCACATGCGCCTGGCCCTTCAGAGTCTCCAGGAAGCCGACCCGCCGCCGGCCGTCCACCGCGACGCGGTCGCCCTCGCCGACATCTACCTGGTGGGAGATGCCGAGCCCACGCCCGCCCACACCTGAGCCGTCAGTGCGGCATGTCCAGGCCGGCGCTCTCGGCCGCGGCCATCGCCGCGGTGACGAACTGTTCGTACGTTCCCATACCGTTCTTCAGGCCGAAGAGGTCGGTCTGCCGGTACTCCACGACCACGTGCGACGCCTTGTACGGCGTCGTCTTCTGCCCCATGGAGTACGTGAACCATTCCGCCGGTCGCCCGGGGAAGCCCTCGTGCGCGGGGTAGCCGCGAGGCGGGGACATCGCATCGTAGGCGATGCCGCGCGGGCCGTCGCCGCTCATGTGAAGGGCCAGCGTCTCGTTGCCCTGGCCGGGGTCGCCGGCCTGGATCGACCGCAGCCACCAGAAGAGGCTGAGCTGGTTGTCGTACGTCTGCCGCCCGCCCAGACCGTACGGCCGGGGGCACACCCGGGAATCCTTGTCCCCGTCGGACAGGGCGTTGACCATGGCGTCGAAGGCGGACCGTTCCACCTCCGTCAGCGCGTTCATGTAGACCGAGCGCAGGTTCGTCCGCGGCAGCAGCGCGAAGCCCGCCTTCGGCCCGTCGCCGGAGGTGAGGTTCTGGTGGGCGAAGACCCACAGCATGTACTGGATCAGCGTGACGAACCCGATGAGGTTGGCCGTCTGGTGGCGCCCCCGCAGCCATGTGCCCACCCGGTCACTCGGATCGAAGCCGAGCATCCCCAGCCGGTCGGGCAGCTCCGCCAGCGGCACGTCCAGGGTGGCCTGAGCCGTGCCGTGGACGAGGTCCCTGCCGGCGGTCAAGGCCAGTACGTCGCCCTTGGCGTAGACGGTCGTCATCACCGGGTTGCCGGCGAGGTTGAAGTCGCACCTCTTGATGGGCGCCGCCAGGGACACGGTGATGATGTTGCCCACGTTGGTGTTCGGCACGAAGCGCAGGTCATCGGTCGGCTGGACGTCGTCGTAGGTCCTCAGGTGCCCCTGGGCCACGCGCACGGCCTGCATCTTGGCGCTCGTCCGGATCCTGCTCGACCGCCTGGAGCCGGTCGTCGCGTCGCCCTCCTGCTCGTCGGTCCGCAGGAACGTGTCAGGAAGCTTGGTGGAGTGCCAGAAACCTCAGCTCGTTACGCTGGAACTGCCATTCGAGCCCGATCCTGGGCATGGGCGCCTCCTGGGGATGTGTGTGGCCTCCCCTCCCGAGCGGGTCCGGCGTGCCTCAGATACGTGCCGATGGGTGGAGTTCCTTACGTCACCGGCTCCTCAGGCTGCCCGGTCTGTCGGCCACGAGGGTCCCGGAGAGCCGGTCGTGCAGACTGCACCCGGCGGGATCGAGCAGGGCCCACAGCCCGTCCAGAACCAGCAAGGCGATCCCGGCCTGCGGGACGAAGGCGAGCAGCGGGAAGACCAGCGCCCGCGCGGCCAACCTGCGCCACGCCGGCCGGCGGCCCGTACCGGCGGTGACGATCCGTACGCGCATGACCAGCTTGCCGACCGTGTGCCCGCTCGACGCGTAGAGGAAGACCGACAGCAGGACGAGCAGCCGCTCGTCGTCCGGGAACATCCTCTCCCGCCAGATCGAGTCCAGCAGCCCGTGATCGAGGGTCAGCGCGTCTGTGACGCCCAGCCTGGGCAGGGTGAGGAGAATCGTGATCACGACCAGGTAGTCGATCAGCAGCGCCGTCACCCGCCGCGACGACCTCGTTCGCACCGGCCGGTCGGCGGAGGGCATCCACCGTGCGGCGACCAGCATCAGCACGGCCGCCACCAGCAGGGACGCCGTGAGCCAACCGTCCGGCACCTGGACGCCGTTCTGCACGAGCTCGCCGTCCACGTAGAGCACGCCGACGTCCCGGATCCCCGGCGCCGGGCAGCAGAGGTCCGTGTCGAAGCGAAGGGTGAGCAGGAGCTGCCGGGCGACCGCGATCGCGGCCAGCAGCCCCGCCACCCGCCGGCCCACGGGAGCAGGGCTCCGCAGGCCGACGCAGGCCAGGACGGCGATGACGGGCACACCCCAGACGATCGCGAACTCCACCACGCGACCGGCGTCGCCGCGCAGCGTTTCCAGGACGAGCCTGAGCACGCCGGAGCCGGACATGTGAGGCGCCCACTCGGCGGGCACGGCCTCCCAGGACTGCCAGGTGGGAAAGGCGGCAGCGGCCACGGCCGCCGTCCAGATCAGCGAGATCCACGGCGGGACCGTGGATCTCCGGGGAAGGCTCGCCACCGCGGCAGGACGTGCCGCGAGCCGCCGCCTGAGCAGGACGTAGCCGATCAGCGCCGGCCAGAACAGCAGCCGGGCGGGCTCGTCCAGGAGCTCCTCGAAGCTGAGCCAGCGCAGCAGGCCGCTGTGCGTGCTGACCGCCCAGCCGTCGGTCAGAACGACGGCGAGGGTGACGACGTGGGCGACGACGAGGTAATCGATCAGGAACACCGCCCCCGTCCGCCAGATGGGCGTGATGGCGGGCTCCTGGTCGGGGCCCGGCGCGTGCGTCGCGAGCAGCACCAGCGCGGCGGAGATCAGCAGGGCGTTCTCCACGGGCCCCCAGGAGCCGATCACGGCCTGGAACCAGTCCAGGCCGAACGGTTCGAGCAGCTCGCCGCACGGCCCGTCGCCGCTGTACCAAGGGGTGAGCGGGGTCGCGATCGCGATCAGGACGAGGAGCCCCGCGGCCCGTCTCCCGGCCGCCGCCGAATGCCGGTGGCCCAGGGCGGCGAGCACGACGAGCGCCGGGAGTCCCCAGGTCGTCAGGAGTTCCGTCAGCGTGCCGAGGTCGCCGCGCAGCGGCAGGAACGGCGAGATGTGCTCAAGATCCCCGATCCCGCCCATGCAGACGTAGGGCTGCGACTCGAGGTCTTCGGCCTGCCAGGCGATCCAGGTCGGGTAGGCGGCAGCGGTCAGGGCGGCCACCCAGACCAGTAAGGCTGATCGCGACAATCGGGGCTCCAGTTCGTTCGGCGCGACAGCCTAGCGATGATCTTCAGGCGCCGCACGGAAGCGGCCCGCGCCCGGCCGGGCCGAGCCGGGAGCTCGCCTCGGCGCTCGAATCCCGGCTCGGCCAATTACAGGCCATAACGGTGATAAATCCCAATTTTTCCGCCTATTTACCTTGATATTGACCTCTTGTAGTTCATCAACTCAAATGCAGGTGACACATCCATCGCTCGCCGGCGCAAAAGGAGCGACCCCATGAGAAGCAATGCCGTGTTAGCCCTGGTCACGAGTGCCGCCTGTGTGCTCGTGGCCACTTCGGTCCCCGGCTCGGCGAACGCCGCCAAAGGCGATCCCGCCGACCTCCTGGTGAAGGCCAGGCCCGCACTGCTCCGCAGCTCGCCCGAGGACGCGTACGTCCGGCAGAGCCCGATCGAAGGAAAGGGCGGTCTGCGCTACACGCCCTACACCCGCACGTACGCGGGGCTGCCCGTCTACGGCGGCGACTTCGTCGTGGTCAGCGCCGCCTCCGGCGAGGTCCTGAGCACCTCCGTCTCCCAGGACAGCCCCCTGGACGTGGCCACCACGCCCAGGCTCAGCGCGGCCGAAGCGGCCCGGGTGGCCAGGAGCCGGCTGCCCGAGGTCTTCTCGATCGTCACGCCCCGGCTGGTGGTCATGGCGCAAGGACGCGGCCGGCTGGCCTACGAGGTGCTCCTCCACGGCGCGATCAGCGGCAGGGAGAGCAAGCTGCACGTCTTCGTCGACGCGCTGACCGGCGCGGTCGTCCTGAAGTCCGACGAGGTCAGGGAGGGGGTGGGCAACAGCTACTACAACGGCAACCCGGTCACCATCGGCACCATGGGGACCGGCTCCTCCTTCGCCATGATCGACCCGGTACGGCGGAACGTGCGCTGCGGCGGCCAGAACGGCTCCGCCTACACCGGCCCCGACGACAACTGGGGCAACGGCACCGGCACCAACTTCGAAACCGCCTGCGTCGACGTGCTCTACGCGATCGACACCGAGTGGGACATGCTCAGGGCGTGGCTGGAACGCTCCGGCTTCAACGGCGTCGGCGACGGCTACCCCGCCCGCGTCGGCCTGAACGCCGTGAACGCCTATTGGAACGGCAACTACACCGTCTTCGGCCACACCTCCGACAACCGCCGCCAGCTCACCGCGATGGACGTCGTGGCGCACGAGTACGGCCACGCCGTCTTCGCCACCACGCCCGGCATCGACCTCGGCGACAACGAGAAGGCCATACTCAACGAGTCCACCGGCGACATCTTCGGCGCGCTGACCGAGCAGTACGCCAACCAGCCCGCCACCCTCGACCCGCCCGACTACACGGTCGGCGAGGAGGTCAACGTCGACGGAACCGGCCCGATCCGCTACATGTACAAGCCGTCGCTGATCCCCGGTCACCCCGACTGCTTCAGCAGCGCGGTGCCGTCGATGCCGCCCGATGTCGGGGCCGGCGTCCAGAACCACTGGTTCTACCTGCTGGCCGAGGGCAGCAACCCGACCAACGGCCAGCCGCCCAGCCCGACCTGCGACTCCTCCTCCATCGTCGGGCTCGGTGCGCGCAAGGCGGGCCAGATCTACATGGGCACGCTGCTGCGCAAGACCACTTCCTGGCCGCACACCATGGCCCGCCGCGCCTCGCTGCAGGCGGCCCTGGACATGTTCCCCGGGTCGTGCCTGGAGTACAACACGGTCAAGGCCGCGTGGAACGCCGTCCGCGTGCCCGTCCGCGCCGGGGAGCCGTACACGTGCGACTTCTCGGTCGCGGTCGACCCCACCGCGGCGGCCGTGCAGCCCGGCCAGACCGTGAGCGTCACCGTCAGCAGCGCCGTCGTCTCGGGCGGCCCGCAGCAGATCTCGCTGTACGCCAGGGGGCTACCGGCGGGCATGAC
The DNA here is from genome assembly GCF_040631115.1 of Nonomuraea sp. NPDC005692. Lineage (NCBI taxonomy): Bacteria > Bacillati > Actinomycetota > Actinomycetes > Streptosporangiales > Streptosporangiaceae > Nonomuraea > Nonomuraea sp. NPDC005692. Next base: position 28,277 of record NZ_JBEXYU010000007.1, read on the forward strand.
CGCCTCCTTCAGCCCGGCGAGCATCACCACCGGCGCCACCTCCACGCTGACCGTCACGGTCGGCGCGAGCACCGCGTCCGGCACCTACCCGATCACGGTGCTGGCCGACGGCGTCGCCCTCGACCACACGGCCACCCTCACCCTGACCGTGGCTCCATGAGCCGATGAGGCCGCCGCGGGGGTTTCAGCGACCTGACAGTCAATTCGGCCCGGCGCGCCGGAAGTATGCGCCGGGCTCATTTTCAAGGCCGTTGAAAGGGCCTATGCCTAATGTTCTGCGCGGGCCGTCATCTACCGCAAGGAGCGACATGAGGTTCATCGCAGCAACCGCCGCCACGATGGTGCTCGCCTCCTCCCCGGCCGCGGCCGAACCCGAGAGAAGCGACCGGGAGATCCCCCTCGCCTCCATCGAGTACACGACCGGTCTCACCGTGACCTTCTCCGACAGCCGGCCCTCCGACGAAGTGGGGATGTCCCAGCTCGGGATCATCGGCCGCGCGCCGCTCATCGCCTGGGACCGGAGCAACAGCTACCTGCAGACCTACCTGGAGATCACCCCGCCCGACGTGCCGGTGCCCCAGCGGCTCGTCGACGACCACGGCGCCGACCTGCCCGCCGGCCTGCGGGGACGGCGGATCACCAGCGAGCCGGTCACCGTACGCGGCCTGGCCGCTCCGGCCGGCGCCGTGCTCTCCGGCTCGTGCACCGCCGAACACTTCGGCTGGCACCTGTGGCACGAGAACGGCCAGGCCGGACTGGCGCCCAAGTCGTTCACCACCCTCGGCTTCGGCGGCTTCAAGGAGCGTCGCGCGGAGAGCTACGTCTTCAACTGCCTGCCGGCGGGTTCGCCCAGCTACCTGTGGGCCCGGCACCGCCTGTACTACTGGAACGGCACCAGCTGGTGGAAGCAGGTGGACAGGAAGGTCGGCCCCGGCCTCCAGTCGGAGGAGGTCAAGGGCAAGATCAAGCTGCACCGCAGGGTCAGCTATGACGACGGCTGGGGCTCCAGCCCCAACTGCCTCGGCGGGGCCTGCAAGTACACCCGTGAGGGACGTTTCACCAGCTGACGGCTGGACTGGTCCCTGACCGGAAACCCCAGCCGGGCCGTGCCCGGCTGGGGTTTCCGCGCCGCCGCCGTCGCCCTCACGTGTTGACGAGGTCGTCGGCCGTCGGAGATGATCGGCCTCAGTTGATCATCCAGAGGATCCGAGGGACCTGGCCCTGTGACGGTCCGGCAACCTGCCCAGCCATGGGCAAGGTGCCAACGCCAGGCACGATGAGGAAGGTCTGATGAGCGTTCAGCTCGATGTTCCCGTGCTCGCAGGTTCCTTGGTGCGGCTGGAGCCGCTGACGATGGAGCACGCGGTCGACCTGGCGGCGCAGGGCACCGGGATCAACGCCGAAGCGAAGCTTCTGCTGCTGCGGTACGCGTTCGAGAGCATCGGGGTCGCACGGGTCGATCTGAAGACCGACGCCCGCAACCACCGGTGCCGGCGGGCACTGGAGCGACTCGGCATCGGCTTCGAGGGCGTTCTCCGCAACTGGTCGATGTCCTGGGCACCCGGTGAGGAGGGGATGCTCCGGGACTCGGCGATGTTCGCGGTGGTCGCATCCGAGTGGCCGGCCGTCCGGCGAACCCTCACCACCCGCCTGGCCTCAGCGAGCGCTCAGTGAAGACCGGCAGGCGGTAGCCAGGGGCCCCTCGCCGGGCGGGGGCGCTCAGCCCAGGAACGCCGAGGTGGTGGCCACGAACCGGTTGGCGTCGTCCAGCCACGGGAAGTGCCCCGCCCCGGCCTGTACGACGAGCTCGGCGTGCGGGAACAGCGCGACGAGCTCGGTCATCGCGGCGGGAGGGGAGTTCAGGTCCACCTCGCCGGCGAGCAGCAGCACCGGCGAGGTGAAGCGGGTGAGCGCGGCACGGGTGGCGTCGGGGGCGAAGGCGCCGTCGGAGCCGAAGACGGCTGCCGCCTCGTCGTTCCGCTGCTCGTCCTCGGCGGCCTTGTGCGCCTGGGCCGTCTCGTCCCAGCGGCCGTACCAGAACGGCGCGATGGCCTGGAAGTCGTCACGGGTGGCCTGCCCTGACATGACCCTCTCCAGGGCCGCGTACGCCCCCGGGAACCACGGCTCGCCCTCGCGGGACCGGGCGGTCCCCCGCCGGACCTCTTCGGTGATCCCGATGCCGACGGCGGCGACGCTCGGAGTGACCAGGACGAGCCGTCTGACACGTTCCGGATGGCGGGTCGCGTAGAGCACGGCCAGATTCGTGCCCCCCGAATGGGAGAGCAGGTCCATCCGGTCGAGATCGAGATGCTCGCGCAGGGCCTCGACGTCATCGACCAGGCGGTCGCAACGGTACGAGGCGGTGTCCGGCGGCACGGCGGACTGCCCGGTGCCCCGCAGGTCCGCCATGATCAGCTGCCGGTGCGCCGAGAGGCCCCCGAGGTCGCCGAGGTAGGCGGAGGCCTGCATCGGCCCGCCTGGCAGGCAGACCACGGGGGGGCCGTCGCCGAACACGTGGTAGGCGAGCCTGGTGCCGTCGTAGGAGGTGAAGGAGTTCATGCCCGCCAGCCTGCGGGGGGACACCGCGCCTCGGCTATCGTTCAGTCACAGCTACATGATGAGGGCGGATGGCGGTCGAGATCAGGTTCACCGCGGCGTCGGTCGCGAAGGTGCGGTTCGCCGTCTCGCCGCTGGGCGAGACGGTGCTGGCGCTGCGGATCCTGTTCGGCACGGGCGGTCATGCCGTCCACCGGTCCTGGGTGCGCCAGGCGCGCCCGCTGCTGGCGGGCGAGAGCGAGCTGCCGCTGCTGCGCGCGCTGATCGCCGGGCCGCTGCCGTCGTTCCTGTTCCCGGCGCCGGCTCAGCGCCTGCCTTCCATCGCGACGGAGCTGGACCTGGTACGCGCCACGCAGGAGGACTTCTTCCGGCACGAGTACGGCGCGGTCCTGGGCATGCCGGCCGAGGACGCCCCCGAGCCCGCGACGGTACTGCCACGACTGGCCGAGGCGCTGCGTCGCTGCCACGAGCTGCTGATCGCGCCACAGTGGGGCCGGATGCGCGCCGTGCTGGAGGCCGACATCGGCCGGCGCGCGCTGACCCTGGTGGAGGGCGGGGTGCAGGCGCTGTTCGCCGAGCTGCACCGCGACATCGCCTGGGACGACGGCCAGCTGGTGGTCCACGGCCGGCGCACCCCGCACTCGGTGTACACGGTGGACGCCGGCGGGCATGGCCTGGTCCTGCAGCCCAGCGTCTTCAACTGGCCGGACGTGGGTGTCGACAAGGCCCCGGTCACCGCCGCGTCGATCCGCTATCCGGCGATGGGCGTCGGCCTGCTCCGGGAGTCGCCCCGACCGGCGCTGACGGGCCTGATCCCGGTGCTCGGCCGGACGAGAACGCAGATCCTCGCCGCCTTGGCCGAACCCCTGACGACCGCGGCCCTGGCCACCCGCCTGAGCATCACGCCGAGCGCGGTCTCACAACACCTGGGCGCACTGCGCGGGGCGGGCCTGGTGTCGACACAACGCAACGGCCGCACGGCACTCCACCTGCGCACGGAACGCGCAACCCACCTGATGGGCGACCCGGTTCCGAACGGTCGCTGACGGCGCCGGTGGCCAGGTCTCGGGGCGCCGGGGCGCGCCCGGGTTCGCGCCGCCTCGCGAGGGCGCCCGCCGTATCACGGGCCGTCCGGTCCGCCCGGCACGGCGCCGAGGACGAGGCGGAGCATAGAGCGGGCCAGGGCCTCCGGGTCGCCGTTCGCGCTTTCCGGCAGGGCGCCGCTCAGCCACAGGGTGGTGAAGCCGTGAGCCAGCGACCATGCGGCGATCGTGGTCGTCCGGTCGTGTTCCGGGCTCGGCGACAGCGAGTGGGCGCTGGTGTTGAGTACGTCCGCGGCGCGCCGCTGCGCGGATCGGACGCCGGGATCGTCCACGCGGTAGAGCTCGGGCCGGAACATCACCTCGAAGTAGGGCCGGTGGTCAAGGCCGAACCGGAGGTAGGCGACGCCGACCTCCCACACGTCGGGGGCCGCGTTCTCCAGAGCGTCGGCGAACATGGTGAAGCCCTCGGCGGCCACGGCCGTCAGCAGGCCCTGCTTGTCGCCGAAGTGGTAGGCGGGAGCGGCGTGTGAGACGCCGGCGCGGCGGGCCAGCTCGCGCAGGCTCCATCCGGCCGGGCCGGATTCGCCGATGGCCCGCAGCGCGGCGTCGATGATGACGCGCCGCAGGTTGCCGTGGTGGTAGGACGGCTGGCTGATCTTCCTCACCTCCGCGTTCCAGGGCTCAGCGTGACGACCACACCCTAGCTTGACATTGACAAGATGACGAACCTCCTCCAATCTGTCCAACGACAAGATTGGAGGACGGAATGGTTCCGTTCATCGCCCTCACCGGCGGGTTCATCGTCCTGCGGCTCGCCGGCCTGGTCGGCATCGACGCACTGGACGCCTGGCAGCCGGCCCTGCGAGGCGCCCTGGCCCTGATGTTCGTCTTCACCGGCGTGCCCCACTTCCTGCCCTCCTGGCGCCGCGACTTCGTCGCGATGGTCCCGCCGTCGTTCCCGCGGCCGGACCTGCTGGTCACCCTCACCGGCGTCCTGGAGCTGGCCGGCGCCGCGGGGCTGCTGCTCGCGCCGGTCGCGCCGTACGCGGCGATCGGGCTGGCGCTGCTCATGGTCGCCATGTTCCCGGCCAACGTCTCGGCGGCCCGCCGCGGCCTCACGCTGGCCGGGAAGCCCGTGACCCCGCTGCCCGCCCGCACGGGCCTTCAGGTGCTCTTCATCGCCGCCGCCGTCGCCGCGGCCGTATGAGCTCACCACTCGCCACCGGCCTCACGACCGCCGAGCTGGAGGCCGGGCGCTACAGATCGCCCAAAGCTGACAGAACCCGCCCGATCCAGGCGAACAACCGCAGGATCTGACGGAAGGGCCAGACCGCCACCCAGAAGACCGGTTCAAGCCACCGGAACGGGCCGAGGAGCAGGGCCAGGACCATCATGACCGCGTCCGGATCCAGTGACCGCAGAACCCAGCACCACCCCCGATGCCCCCACCTCCGGTGCAGCACCAACGACACCAGTGCGGGCGGCAACGTCAGAGCCGTCGCGAGCGCGAGCGCGAACGCGGACGGTCCCGGCAGCCAGATCCCGGCCGCGGCCCACAGCAGCCCGTACACCCCCCACGAGACGGCCAGGCCGCCCAGCAGCCGGCCCATCCCACCTTCCGACCGGACGTGCCGCGCCAGGCACGCGGGCAGGCGCACGCACACGTCGGGCAATGAGGTGTCGAGCGGGATCACCGGCCGCTCAGGCCCGGACGGCTCGCACGCCTCGGACGGGCCTTCCCTGCGGCTGAGCGGATGGAGAGCATCGTTCACCCGTCCTGATCTACCGGCGCCGCCTTGTGATCCACTGGTGATCACTGGTCACGCCCGCCCTCCCGACGGGCGTCCCGCACGTCATGGACGGCGCATTGCCCGACCCCGACCGGCGCCCGGATGGCGGTGGGCGGCTTCGGGGTAGGGGAAGGGCGGGGGCTCGGGGGAGGCGAAAGATGGCTGGACGGATCGTGGCGGGCGTGGACGGCTCTCCGCCCTCGATGGCGGCCGTCGAGTGGGCCGCGGCGGACGCCCGCAGGCGCTCGCTGGAGCTGCGGCTGGTGCACGTGTGCGAGCCGTGGACGGGCGACGTCGGGACGGCCGAATACTGCGCCGGGATGCTGGAATCGACCGCGGACCGGGCGCGCGGCCTGGCTCCCGGCGTGGAGATCGGCACGGAGATCCTGCCCGGCCCGGTGGTGGACGACCTGGTGCGGGAGTCGGCGCAGGCCGACAGCCTGGTGCTGGGCAGCAGGGGGCGGGGCGGTTTCGCCGGGATGGTGCTCGGCTCCACGAGCCTGGCGCTGGCCGGGCACGCCGCGAGCCCGGTGGTGGTCGTCCGCGAGGCCGCCACGATCCGCCACGGCAGGATCGTGGTCGGATACGACGGATGGCAGTCCCCGGCCGCCATGGAGTACGCCCTGAAGCAGGCACGCGCCCAGGACGCGGAGCTCCTGGCGCTGTACGCCTGGCGGCCGCCGATCCTGTCCTCGTTCGCCTCCGCCTACAGGATGCCGGGCGAGAGCTTCGAGGAGAACGCCCGCGACGCCGCCCAGCAGGTGATCCCGTGGCGGGGCGGGAACCCTGACGTGCGGATCGTCGACGAGCAGGTGTGCGATCATCCCGTCGCCGCTCTCCGGAACGCCTCCTCCACGGCCGACCTCGTCGTGGTGAGCTCGCGCGGGCTGGGCGAGTTCGCCTCGACGATGCTGGGCTCGGTGAGCCACGGCGTGCTCCACCACGCGGCGTGCCCGGTGGCCGTGGTGCCTGCCGGTGGGGCCTCCCCCGCGTCCCGTTGACGGGTCGGGCGCCGGCGGTCCAAGGCGTCCTGCCTGATACTGGCCGGGGGTATGCTGGCGGTGTGACTTCGAGGGGTGAGCGAGAGGGCCTGCTCCCGCTGTTGCTGCTGGCCGTGCTCGTCGCCCTGGGCCTGGCCGCGATGCACACCCTCGGCCACGTCGGCGTCCGGAACGAGCCGCCGCCCGTCCCTGCCGGGGTCGTCCATGCCGACGACGGCCGGTCCTCGATGCCCGGCCACGGCGGAGCGCCGGACGGCGGTCACGACACCGCCCCCGTCTGCCTGGCCGTCGCGGCCGGCCTCGTCGCGCTCGCCCTGCCGGTGCTCCATCTGGCGGGGCTGTTCGGCTCGTCGTCCAGCGGTCTTTCCCGTGTGGGGTGGCGTGTCGCCGGACGGCTTCGCGGGCCGCCCGACGCGCTCGTCCTGAGACGAACCGTCGTCCTGCGGACCTGAGTCACGGACGCGGATCGCCGTGGCGTTCGCGCCCCGGCCGGATCCGGCTGCGTTCATCCGTGAGCACGACTTCTCAGCGAGGCATCAATCATGCAGATCGATCGACGTACCATGCTGCGGGCCGCCGGGCTCGGCGTCCTGGGCAGCGCTCTCACCGCGTGCGCCGGTGAGCCCGCCGCCACCGGGCCGGCGTTCGTCACGCCGACCAGCGAGCAGGTCCGGCAGGTGGAGCGGGCGCGCCGCACGGGCGCGGTCCGCGACTTCCGCCTGACCGCCGCCGAGAGCCAGGTGGACCTCGGCGGCGTCACCGTGCGCACCTGGGCGTACGACGGCAGGGTCCCGGGGGCGCCCATCCGGGTCAGGGCCGGCGAGGTGGTGCGCGCCCGTCTGGCCAACCGGCTCCCCCAGAACACCAGCATCCACTGGCACGGCCTGGCGCTCAGCAACGAGGCCGACGGCGTGCCCGGCGTCACCCAGCAGCCCGTCGCCGCCGGGGCCGAGCACGTCTACGAGTTCGCCGCCCCCGACCCCGGCACCTACTGGTTCCACCCGCACTCCGGAACCCAGCTGGACCGAGGTCTGTACTCGCCGCTGATCGTGGAGGACCCCCACGAGCCGCTCGGCTACGACGCCGAATGGGTCGTGGTCCTCGACGACTGGCTGGACGGCGTCACCGGCACGCCCGAAGAGGTCCTGGCCGAGCTGTCCCGAGGCATGAGCATGGGCATGAACCACGGCGCCGCCGCCCCCACGGGCGACATGCCCGACATGCCGGGGATGGACCACGGCGCCACCGCCGCCCCCTCCTCCGGCCCGGCGAAGCACATGCTCATGGGCGCGACGAGCCCGCTGCTCGGCGGGGACGCCGGTGACGTACGCTACCCCCACTTCCTGCTCAACGGCCGGGTCCCCGCCGCCGCGGAGACCTTCCGCGCCAGGCCGGGAGCGCGGCTGCGCATCCGCATCATCAACGCCGGGGGCGACACCGCCTTCCGCGTGGCCCTGGCCGGACACCGGCTGACCGTCACCCACACCGACGGCTTCCCCGTCCAGCACGCCGGGACCGACGCGCTGCTGATCGGCATGGGCGAGCGCTACGACGTGCTGGTCACCCTCAAGGACGGCGTCTTCCCGCTGGTCGCCCTGGCCGAAGGCAAGAACGCCGTGGCCCGTGGCCTGATCCGGACCAGCGACGGCGCTTCCGCTCCCCAGGCCGGCGTACGCCCCCGGGAACTGGACGGCGACGTCGTGCGCTACGCCGACCTCAAGCCGGCCGAAGGCGTGCGGCTGCCGGCCAAGGAGCCCGACCGCACCGTCAGGCTGGAGCTGACCGGCACCATGATGGCCTACGACTGGGCGATCAACGGCAAGAAGTACGACCCGGAGATCATCTCACCGGTACGGTCGGGCGAACGCGTACGGCTGTCGTTCGTGAACCGGACCACCATGTGGCACCCGATGCACCTGCACGGCCACACCTTCGCCCTGGCGGACGGCGGCGTCCGGAAGGACACGGTGATCGTCCTGCCCGGCAGCACGCTGAACGTCGACTTCGACGCCGGCAACCCGGGGCTCTGGATGATCCACTGCCACAACATCTACCACGCCGAATCGGGCATGATGACCCTCCTCGGCTACCAGCAGACCTGACCCCTCACGGATACCGAAATACCCCGGACGGGTATGTTGCTTACGGCGGCGCAAGGCCTGCCGAGGGTGCGAACCCCCGGCAGGCGGCCCTCCACGCAGGGAGCGCGCTATGAGAAAGCTGCCATTGGCGATCTGGGCGATGGTCGTCGGAGCGTTCGCGATGGGCGCCGACGAGTTCATCGTCGCCGGTGTCGTCCGTGAGATCGCCCAGTCATTGAACGTCACGATCGGCGCCGTCGGCGCGCTGGAGAGCGTCTACGCGCTCGGCGTCGCGACCCGTCGCGCAAGGGACGTGCGGTGGCCATCGTCTTCTCCGGGCTGACGGCCTCCACGGTGCTCGGCGCGCCGATCGGGGCGGCGATCGGGCAGGCGCTCGGCTGGCGGTTCACGTTCTGGACCCTGGTGGTCTTCGGCGCGGTCGCGCTGCTCGGCCTGATCGGCTCGCTGGGCCGCCGCGACACGGCGGACGTCCGTCACGAACACCACCACGACGCCCGGCCGGGCGGCCGTCGCCCTGTTCGCGATGACCTTCGCCATCGAGAGCAGGCCGGCGACGGTCGTGATGATGCTGGTCTTCGGGAACGCGGCCTTCGCCGTGGTCGCCCCTCTGCAGCTGCGGGTCATGACGGCCGCGGGTCAGGCGCCGGACGTGGCCTCCGCCGCCAACATCTCCGCCTTCACGCTGGGCAGCGCCATCGGCATCCACCTGGGCGGGGCGGCCATCGACGGCGGCCTCGGCCTGAGCTCGGTCAACTGGGTCGGCGGCCTCCTCACCACGGCCGGACTGCTGACCGCCCTGGCCACCTGGAGACCGGCGGACCAGCGGCCGCCCGTACCAGCGGGCCACCATCACCACGCGCCGCCCGCCGCCCACCACCACTGACCCGACGTTCCGAAGACCTCCCCGCGCACGGCAGACGCGGGAGGCGGCCACCGGGCAGCCGCCTCCCGCGCGATGGTTCAGCCCGGCGTCACATCGTGTCGCAGGGAAGGCCCCAGCTCGAATAGCCGCCGCCGGGCTCGTGGTGCCAGAGTTCGGCGCAGATGTTGGTGCCCGCGGGCACCGGCCAGGGGTTGTTGAACGTCAGGGCGACGCCGCTGTAGGTGTAGGTGCCGCTGTTGGTGCTGCGACCGGGGCTCCAGACGCGGATGTGGTAGGAGCCGTTGGGGCCGCAACGGCTCTGGTGCTGGAGCTTGATCCTGCCGTCCTGGGCCCAGAGCCCGAGGCACCGGCTGATCCCGGCCACCTTCCTGGCATCCGCGACTTCGGCCGAAGCAGGCGAGTTCGCGACCGTCGTGGTGACCGCGAGAGCGGTCGCCATCGTCAGGAAGGCACCCAGAAGGCGGCCCTTCCTGAACGTTCCCGCTGTCTTCATAGGGGTTTCTCCTTTGCTCATGGGGTTCCCGTGACGCCCCCGTGTGACGCGATCGGAGGTCTCGGCGTTCTTGACCCCGTCCAGGCAAAAGAATGCCCGCCGCGGCCGGAGCGGGCCTTACGGCTGCGGGCACGGATGTTCAGCCTGCGGGCACTACCTCGCGCACTGCCGGCGGAACTCGCTCGGCGACAACCCGTAGGCGCCGCGGAACGCCTGGCTGAAATGCGCCGGGCTGGTGAACCCCCACCGGGCCGCGATCGCGTGGATCGGGTAGCCGGCCAGATGCGGCTCGGCGAGATCGCGGCGGCACTGCTTCAGGCGGCGCTCGCGGATCCAGCCGGCCACGGTGTGTCCGTCGGCGTGGAACAGCTTGTTCAGATACCGCAGGGAGATGTGGTGTGCCGCGGCGATCGCGGACGGGGTCAGGTCCGTGTCGCCCAGGTTCGCCTGGACGAAGGCGTGGATCCGGGCGAGCAACGCGCGTCGCCGGCTGCCCGGCGGTACCGCGCTGTGGGCGTCCAGAGCACCGGCCAGCGCGGCGGTCAGGACGTCGAGGGTCAGGGTGGAGACCCGGGTCGCCTCGGCCGGGCTGAACTCCTCCAGGTGCCGGGCCAGCTGGAGCAGGAACTGCGAGGCCAGCGCGCCCATCCCCCGGTCACCCCTGATCGGCACCGCGTTGAGCTCGCGCAGGCCCCGCTCGGGCAGCGGCAGCAAGGAGCGCGGGAACTGCAGCGACAGCACCTGGCCGTCGGCGGGGCCGCTCGACTCGAACGTGGTCACATAGGGCTGCGAACTGTCCCGGAGCATCAGATCGCCGACCCGCAGCTCCCCCCGCCGGCCGGCTTGCTCTCCGCCGGCGTGACCCCGGACGGCGCAGGTCACGAAGAAGGTCTCCGGGTCGGAGCGGCGGATCAGCCGGGGCGTACGCCGGATCGTCAGCGACGGCGCGGTCAGCAAGGTCGCCTGCACCAGGCCGAGCCCGCCGAGCGCGACGTGAGCCTGAAACGCGCTTTCCAGACGTGGTTCGCAGGACGCGTCCAGCGGCATCCACATCTTCGAGCTCATCTCGCGCCAGAAGGCGAACCGCTCCTGCGGCGGGACGTCGGCGAAGCTGACCACGTCCATGGGCCTCCACATCGAAGTGTCGCTCCGGGGCCGCCCCAGCATCACCCGCTCAAGGTGCCACACGCAACCCGCCCGGGGAGCTCCGCGCGGGGCTCCGCTGTTTCCGGACGCGGGGCCGCCCAGCCCCCGTTTTCGCAGAAGCCAGCGCGTTCACCGGGCTTTTCGGTCACGCGTTCCGGTTCTGCTCGGTGAACAGCCTGTCCAGGTGCAGGTCGATCGCGGTGAGGGCGTCCTGGGGGGTGATCACGTCCAGTTCGAGCAGGGGTGAGGCCGGTGAGGGCGAGGAGCAGGTTGGTCTCGGTCGCCGGGTCGCGGTCGGGGGGATGTGCCCGTCGGCGATCGCCTGGCGGACCAGCTGCTCGACCAGAGCCCGCCCCTGGACGAGGCCGCGGCGCGCCTGCTCGTGGACGGCCTCGTCGTGCAGCGCCTCCAGGACGTAGGCGGCGCTCATCCGGCTGGTCGCGCGGGCGTCGGCGTGCAGGGGAAGCATCTCCGCGAGCGTCAGTCGCAGCACGTCACGGGGGTGCGGACGGTCGCCGAGCTCGGCAAGGCCCTGCTCGACGCGCAGCGAGGTCTGCTCGGAGGCGAAGTCCATGGCGAAGGAGAGCATGGCGGCCCGGGAGGCGAAGTAGTGCTGCAGCTGCCCGAGGGACATGCCCGCCTCCTGCGCCACCACCCGTGTCGTCAGGTGCGTGACGCCGCGCTGCGCCACCACCCGCCACAACGCGCGGGCGTGCGGACCGCGGAAGGCGTGGTGCAGGGGCGCTGGCGGCAGGGGCACACGGTGTTCCGCGGCATCCCCTATGCCCAGCCCCCGGTGGGGGCGCTCCGGTTCGCCGCGCCCGCCCCGCCGCACCGCTGGGACGGCACGAGGCAGGCGGCGGAGTTCGGCCCCCCGGTGCCGCTGTCCTTGCCGGTCGACGTGGGTCCGCCGCGGGGCACGGACTGGCTGACGCTCAACGTCGGCACTCCGGATCCGGGCGCGGCCGGACTGCCGGTGCTGGTGTGGCTCCCCGCGGGCGGCTACGTCTCGGCGGCGTCGAGCGACCCGATGTACGACCCGGCGGCGCTGGCCGGGGCGGGACTCGTCGTGGTGACCGTCAACTGCCGCGTGGGCGCGGAGGGTTTCGCGTTCCTCGACGACGCGCCGCCCAACCGCGGGTTCCTCGACCAGATCGCGGCGCTGGAGTGGGTGGGGCGGCGACACGGGCCCCGGAGTACCGGGGAACGGAAGCGCACGCGGACGCCCATGCGGAGAGTGACTACGTTGTCACGGTGACGCCAGATGGTGACCGCCAGATCATGTGATTACTTAGCGTTGCCGATCACAACTCACTGTAGTCACACCTGGTGAAGGGATCTCCATGCGCAGCGTCCTGGCCAAGACCCTCACAGCTCTCGTCGCCGTTGCGGCCCTCGGCGTCGCCGGCCCCGCACCCGCCCAGGCGGCGGACGCGGCCTACTTCGAGATGACCGACGTCACCCACGAAAGGTTCGTCGTCAAGCTCACCGACCCTGCGAAGATTCAGCACGCCCGCGACCTGGTGAACGGCGAGACCACAGACCGGCCGCACGTCGTCGGACGCATCCTCAAGCGCGAAGCCGACTACAACCCGCGATGGAGCTACCACCTCAACACCGACACCATCGACTTCTTCGACCAGTTCATCGAAGTCTGCGACGCGACGATCCCCTACGTCGAGGACCACCTGGACGAGGCCGGCGGAGCGTTCCTCCCCGGCCTCGTCTGGTGCGACTGGTCTTCCAGGCTCGTGCGCGAGATCAGGCCGTAGCGCCTGGCATCGTCCGCCATCGCGGCCCCTGGAGGATCACTCCGGGGGCCGCCCGCATGCACCAGCGGCTACGACGAGCTGCGGAACCTCCCGCTCATGCTGGGCAGTACTCCGTGTCGGGTTCCCGGGTCAGCGAGCAGATGACGCGAAGGGGGTCAGCGGGAACGTCCAGGCGCCAGATCTGCACGCCGGACACGGTCGCGACCGCCAACCGCTCGCCCTTCTTGCTGAAGGCCAGGCTGGTGACGCCACCCGGTACGCGGAGCCCAGGAGCCAGCAACCCGCCGTCATCGACGTCCCACACATGAACCTCGCCGTTGCTGGTGCCGGCAGCCAGCATCCTTCCGTCGGGGCTGAAGGCGATGTGGTAGATCGAGGACGTCTTGACGACGAAGTTCCGGAGAGGCCGGCGGGTGTCGGCGTCCCAGATGGCCACCTGCCCGGTCTGGCCCTCGGCTGCGGCCACCAGCTTGCCGTCGGCACTCACGTCGACATCGACGGTGTGCGGCCAGCCCGTCTTCAGGACCTTTCCGGGCTTGTCCGGTTCCCGCATGGTCCTGAGTTCGACGTTGCCGCGGGAGTCCGCGGTGGCCAGGAGCTCGCCGCCCACCGCCAGGCCGAGGATGCCCGTGCCGAACGGCTTGGTGATGGGCTTGGCGCCGGCCGCGTCCCACACTTGCGCCTGTCCGCTGCCGCCGGTTGCGATGACACTGCCGTCCCGGCTGTAGGCGAGGTCGCTGTAGAGCCCGGAGGTCGGGGGCGATACGGCTCTCACTCCGCCGTTCGACCACAACCGCACGGCGTCCTTTCGGCCTGTGGTGGCCAGGGTTCGTCCGTCGGGGCTGAAGGCCACGGCCCTGACCTGCTGCGGGTGAGCGTACGACGTGTAGGTGCCGGCCGGCGGAGTCCATACCCTGACGTCACGACCGTCGGCGACGGCCAGTCGCCCATCTGGGTGGTAGGCCACGGCCACCGCCTCGTCCCGGGTGGGGAGCAGCTTGCCTTCCGGCTGCCAGGAGGTCGCGTCCCACAGCCATACGGTGCCGCCCTGGACAGCCGTGGCCAGTGTGCGGCCATCCGGGGCGAGCGCTACCGCCGTGAGGTATCGTCCCTGGCCGTTGAAGGGCGCGCCGCGCTGCCGCAAGGTCTCCATGTCCCACAGCCGGGCTGTCATGTCCGTGCTGGACGAGGCCAGAGTCGTGCCGTCGGCGCTGAAGGACAGGCCCGTGACGCTCTGGTCGTGGCGGAACGCGGCGACGGCCTTCCGGGTGCCGACGTCCCACAGCGTGACCACGCCGTCCGTGCCGCCCGCCGCCAGCCTGGCGCCATCGGGGGTGAAGGCCACCGCGTTGACGGACGAGTTGCCGCCGGACAGCGTCTTGATCAGCCGGCGCGTACCGAGATCCCAGAGCTGGACCTTGCCGTCGATGCCCCCGGTGGCGAAGACGTCGCCGCGGGGGCTCAGCGCGACGATGGTGATCTGCCCGGTTGGCTCCATCCTCAACGGCGGCACGGAAAGGCGTCGCCGCTCAACGTCCCACAAGCGAATCGTCCCCTCCTCGGTCACGGTGGCGAGGGTTCGGCCGTCACGGCTGAACGACACCGACAGAACGGGGCTGTCGTGCCGCAGCGGCTCGGACAGGGGACGCAGGGTCGCCGGGTCGAGAAGCAGTGCGGTCCTGTCGGAGAGGGCGACCGCCAATTGGGAGCCATCCGCGCTGAACGTCAGTCCCGAGATCTTCTTGCCGATGAGGCTCGTGGTGATCGCGTTTTCTCCGGTCTGCGGCTTCCACAGCTGGAGCACGCCGTTCATGCCGGCGGTGGCGAGCCGGTCGTTGGCCGGGCTGAATGCCATGACGATCTCCGAGTCCCCGACCGGCAGGATCGCCCGGACCCGAGTGGTGACCGTCCTGAGCATGCGGTAACGGGCCGCGGGCGTTCGGCGCAGCGACCAGGACTTCGCAGCCAGTTGCCCAGCGAGCACGAGATCTTGCTGCCATGCGTCGTCGCTCTGGCGCAGCAGCGTGGCAGCCTGGGCGGCGACGTGGTTCGTGTAACCGAACCCGGCGATGATGCCGAACGGCAGCACTGCGAGTGCCGCGCTGAGGGTCTTCCATCCGTGGGGGCGACGGGCCTGGCGGGCCGCGTGCTGCCAGGTTCTCGCCCCCCGCACCACGAGCCCTGGCGGTGCGAGGGTCTTCACCTTCGCCAGGTCCTGGGCAGGGACGATGAGCCGCTTGATGCCCGCCGCCGCCGCCAACTTCTCCCCGTATCCCTCGACGGGAGCGACGGAGCCGTCGTCCTTGAGGTCTCCGACGATCGCCAGGTGGGCACGCGGCCTGGACCACGTCAACGCGTGCCGCCGGCCGCTCCTTCGTTGCAGCTCGTTCAATATGAAGGCGAACGCTGTGCTCAGGGAGCCGCCCACGATCCGTGCCGCGGGTCCGGCCTGCAACTCGCCGGTCTGCGACTCGATCGTCCACAACACCTGCCCGGCCAGCCGTCCACCCGCCTGCCGCCATGCCGTGTCCAGCCCGCGTTGGAAGTCCGCATCGGCGGTGAAGAACGTCATCTGGGATGGATCGGGTGCCAGGCCGGGTGGGCGGCCGGGAATCAGGCGCGCCGTGAGCCGGCCCTGCAGCCCAGCGTCGTTCGTCGCGAACAGCACGCCCGTCGCGGCCTCCGGAGCGATGCCAGGATCATCGCCGGCGAGCCAGGCCAGCGCTGCGTCGGTGGCCGTCGGCCGCGGTACCGGGGAGGCGAACGCGCGCCGCTGCCAGTCCAGCCACGCCTCTACGCGCTGCTCCCTCCCGTCCGCCTCCAACAAGGTCAAGGCCAAACCGGCGAACCGGCGGGCCACGATGACCGCGGACGGCACAGACGTCTCGCCGTCCAGGAAATCCGGATAGAAGACCGTCGGCAGCTGTCCGAGCAGGTCCTCCAGGGCGGTGCCGCCCTTCTCGATCCGGGCGAGGGACTCCATGTCCCCGTCGGCGACACAGGCCCGGACGAATCTCGTGAAAGGCACCCCAGGCCCCACGAGGTCGACGGCCTTGTACTCGGCGGCGGCCGAGTCGTGGAGGAGCCTCCTGACGTCCTCGTCCTTCACAGAACATCCCCCGAGAGGCGGGCCAGCAGGGAGTGCAGGACATGGTCGTCACGCAGTTCGGCGGCGAGCTCGCGCCACAACCGCAGGGCGGGCCGGGGCAGACTCGCGGGGAGCGAGGGCAACAGGTCCTCTTCGCTCAGCCCAGCCACCTCGAAGCCGCCGATGGCGGGCAGGGTCACATCCACGTCGAACTCGCGAAGTGGCAGCCTCACAGGCAGCGTGCCGGACAAGCCGTCGGCATGCCGGTCCAGCGGGATGAGAAAGGTGCGCGGGCCCACGTCCACGCGGGAGACCACGACACCATACGTCTCGGCGACGTAGCCGGCACGGCCGGGATCGAGCCGTGCGGTGACACCGAGCTCCAAGACTCCGCTGCTGGTGACCACCGCCTCGACCTCCAAGGGATCCCTGCGCAGCCGATAGCGCATCCGACGCACGCCGGAAGTGTCGGCCGCGGGAGGAAGGGCGATCGGCACGCGCACGGCCCCCTCGCCGACGTCGGCCGCTTCCAGCAGTCTCTCCGCGCTCCGCGAGGCGAAGTGTGCCAACAACGGATCGCGGCTGGGGAGCTCCAGAAGCAGGAGAGACAACGCCTCACGCGTCACGGCGGGCACCCGCGCCGCCTGCAGCTCGGATATCCGGCTGCACAGTGCGGTGGCGCCGGCCCGAGCAGCAGTGGCGTCACCGAAGCGCAGGCCGGCCGCGAGCTGATCCAGTGCCGCGGTGAAGCGGGATCCGGCGGGGGCGAACCAGTGCCGTGACAAGATTCCGGGAACGGCCGCAGGCCCTCTCAGCGTCGCCCGTACCTGCTCGGCCAGCCGGGTCACCAGCTCCCACGGAAGCACGTGAAAGAGCTGCGGCGGCGGCTCGCCCTCTGTCACGAGCCGCGCCAGCAGCAGGTATCGCAGCGGCCGGTCCTCCGCTGCCAGCACGGCGATCGACTCCGCGTCCCACGGCGCGTGCGGCCACGCGTCCTCGATCCGTCGCAGTACGCGCAGCCCTTCCTGGGTGACCCGGATCGGAGTGCACGTCTCGTCCACCTCGACGAGCCTCTCGCCGGTCTGCTCGTGCACAAGGACGAGGGCCCCGTCCGCGCGGTCGTGCCGCCACCCGTGCGCGAAGTGCGGCAGCTGTCGCGCATCGGCCCTCTCGTCTCCGTCGTTGACGTCGCCGTAGGGGTCCGCGGCCGGGCGCACCCAGTTGCTGAGCGGCTTAGCCGGCATGACGGCCCCCCTCCCGTACGGCCTGGATCAGCGAGCCCGCCACCGCACCCAGCCGTTCCACCGCCCGCAGGGCTTCTGACGTCCGCTCCTTGGGAATGCACCGTCCCCAGAAGCCGAGCAGGCTGCGTCGCATGTCCGCGGGCAGTTCACCAGCCAGATCGGCAAGATGGCGATCTATCCACGCGGCTGCCTCCGACATGTCCGCGTCCGGTGATCGGACGGCGAACTTCACTGTTCGGATGACGACCTTCACGCGCTCGACGGGGTCATCCCCGGCGTAGACAGGCGCGAGCGTCCTGGGCATGGCGCGAAGATGTCGCACTCCTTGCCCCGACGGATCGATCAGGACGTGCCGCCGCAGGTCGTAGTAGAGACCGTTGATCGTCAGATCACGCGTGCCGACGTCGTCGAGCAGGTCGCCGCCTGAGGCGGGGAAACGGAACCCGTGCTGCGACAGCGCCTTGTACTCGATGATCCGCTCGGAGCCCGGCATGCCGTCCTGGACCGAAAGCACACGGCCGGGCGAGATGTGGGGGCGGTGGTCTCCCAGGCCGCTGAGCGCCAGCATCTCGGGGGCCAGGGCGTGGAGTTCGCCGGTCAGCATCGTGCCGGCGAAGTCGAGGTCGTTGACGGCCGGGGCCGGGTCGGCCACGAGATCCCGGACAGCACCGCCGATGAGCCACAGAGCGCAGTCCCGCCGCGCGAACTCCGCGACCAGCGATCGCACGAAACGGCCCGGCTCAGGGCGCTGGTCGATGGCTCTGCTCACCGCCGCGCGAAGCCCCGGCCTGACGTCGTCCGCGTCCGTCACATCCCCTTCCCCGATCCGGTGCGCGATCTGGGGGCCGCACCGCTTGATGCTCGGATCCTCGCGCGGCGGGATCGGCCGTGTCGGGATGCGCGCGCAGGCCTCGTCCCCGGCCAGGAGGAGGCGGTCATCGGGACCGGATTCGAGAGCCGTGGCGAACCCCGTCACCGGCACCCCGTCCACCTGGTCGCCCTTGACCAGCGGACCGTCGGCCTGCCGCTCGTAGTGCATGCGTAAATCGGCCATGCGCTGAGCCCACCCCACCCATGTTGCGTGATTTGCCTGAATGGCACGGCTGATCGGCGAGCAGCGCGGCTATGCTGCCGTCACGGCCGTGAGACGGCCAATAAAGCAGATGTCTGTCGCTGATAGATCGCAACCAGGGGTGCCATCGTGGCCAATGAGCCAGTCCCCACCCGGGCCGAGCTCGCCGGTCGGCTGCTGCGAACACTGCTCGACCGGCCGGAACACCGTCGGCGCTGGCAGCGCCATCAGCAGCGGTGTTCCCCGTCCGGTGTGCCCAGCCGGCGCGCGGTGGCCAAGGTCGTGGCTGCTCACCTGGTGGAGCAGGGCCTGTTAGCGGACACGGTCAAGGACCCGGGCAGGATTCTGAAGGACCGGATCGGCCGCGCCCTGGCAGGCACGGTCTTCAGTCCCGACACCCTCAGCCTGTTCGTGGACGCCTTCGAGATGAGCGACGAGGACGAGCGGGCTCTGCGGGAAGCCCTCACGGGCCCGCCGGCGGGGATCAGGGCCCCGCAGCCGCTCCCCCTGCGCCAGCGCCACCGCACGCTGATGCTTCTCGAACACCGCACGATCGACGCCGACGGCCGGGCGGCCGCCCAGCGCTCCACGAAGATAATCCGTGCCTGCGAGGACAACATCGACTGCTATCCGTGCTTCCTGTCGCCGAGAACCGCCGATGTCGAGACCGTCCACGAGGTCCGCCTGGAGCCGCCCGTGATGAAGATCCTGCTTCCGAGGCCGCTGCTGGCAGGCGAGGACACCCGCCTGGAGTACCGCCGCACGTTCCTTCCTTCCTCCGAGCCGGACACGGAATACCGAAGGGTCTTCCACGCCCGCACCGAGAGCATCAGCATCGCCGTCCAGTTCCACGTCGAACGGCTGCCGCGCCACACGTGGTGGTCGACCTGGGACCATCACCGTGCCGGCGCCGTGCTCGCCGAGGAACCTGTGGCGCTCGACAACCTTCATCGCGCTCACCGCTACGTCCCCGCCCTGGAGAACGCGGCGGCGGGCTTCCGATGGGCCTGGTAGCCCGAGGTGCGGTCACGATCGTCGGCCCAGGGCCTGGGCAGCGCCGGATGTCGGCGACCGGCTGACCGCGTCCAGGGCCGGCCCGGAGGCTCCCTCCGAGAGCAGCCCCACCTCCCTGAGCCCCTCCTCGTATCCGCCCTCCGTACCGGTCCAGAACCGCTCGGCGGCATCGACGACCATCAGCCGCCGGTCGACGCTCCAGGCTTCGATCATGTCCAGCAGGACGCGTCCTTCGGCCGCCCAGGTCTCCGGTGAGCCCAACGCGATCACCTGGGCCACTCCCCTGGCCAGCAACCGCGCCTTGGCCGTGCGTTCCGCGGCGCCCAGCCCGTTCACCGCATCCACGATCATCAGGCCCTGACGCAGGGTGAGTGGCGGCATCGTGGTCATCCGGCGGCGCCGGACCGTACGGCACGCAGCGCCTCCGTCAGCGTCTCAGCGGTGGGGGCGCGGTCGGGATCGATGAGGTGCTGCAGGATGAGCCCCGTCAGCAGGGTCAGGCACAGGGCTCCGATCGCCTGCCGCGTGGCCCGCGGCAACGTCGCCTCGGCGAGCCAGTGGGACAG
Source organism: Nonomuraea sp. NPDC005692 (assembly GCF_040631115.1). Classification (NCBI taxonomy): domain Bacteria; kingdom Bacillati; phylum Actinomycetota; class Actinomycetes; order Streptosporangiales; family Streptosporangiaceae; genus Nonomuraea; species Nonomuraea sp. NPDC005692. The sequence goes on from NZ_JBEXYU010000007.1 coordinate 48,047, forward strand.
CTCCTGGCGGGCGGTCTCCTGCGCGTCGGCCAGCGCCTGCCGCAGTTGTGGCCGGCGCTCGGCCTGGGCGAAGACCTCGATGTTGGCCACGAAGACGGGACGGTGCAGGTCGAGCAGCTCGATCGCCCGCCGCCACACGGACTCCGGCACGTCCTCCGCAAGAGCTTGACGCAGCTTGTCGGCCCACTCGGCGGTCGCCTCGAGCATGGCCTCGACCAGCAGCGCGTCCTTCGAGCCGAAGTGGTAGCCGATGGAGGCCAGGTTGGCGCCGCTGGTCCTGGCGATGTCACGGGCCGTGGTGTGGGCGTAGCCGCGTTCCTGCAGGCAGCGTTTGGCGCCCTCGATCAGCTTGTCTCGCTCCTTCATGCCGCCACCTTATCCAAACAAGCGTCACAAACAAGTGTTTTGCACGTTTGCGCCAAACGTGTGTATGTTCGGCGGCATGGCACAAGCATCCGCAACGGCCACGGCCGTGAGCGACTTCAGCCGACTGTCCAGCCGCATCAGGCAGGCCGGGCTCCTCGACCGCCGCCCCCGCTACTACCTGGTACGGCTCAGCGCGGTGACCGGTCTCTACCTGGCAGCCGTGGCGGCGTTCTTCCTGCTCGGCGACTCCTGGCTTCAGGTGCCGCTGGCCGCCCTCCTCGCGATCGTCTTCGCACAGGTCGCGCTCGTCCTGCACGATCTGGCCCACCGGCAGATCTTCACCGGCCGGCGCCCCACCGAGGTCCTCGGGCTCCTCGGCGGCAACCTCGCCATCGGGCTCGGCTACGGCTGGTGGATGAACAAGCACACCCGCCACCACGCCAACCCCAACCACGAGGACCTCGATCCGGACGTCGTGCCCGACGTCCTGGTGTGGTCCCCGGAACAGGCACGCGACAGCCGCGGCCTGGCCCGGCTCATCGGCGGCAGGCAGGCGTTGCTCTTCTACCCGCTGCTGCTGCTGGAGGGGCTCAACCTGCACCTGGGCGGCATCCGCGCCCTTCGGCGGCCCTGGCTGAAACACCGCGTCCTGGAGGGCGCGTTGCTGCTCGCCCACTTCGTCCTCTACCTGGGCGCGCTGGCCTGGGTCCTGTCGCCGGGCAAGGCGCTGGTCTTCTTCGCCGTGCACCAGGGACTCTTCGGCCTCTACATGGGCTGCGTCTTCGCCCCCGGGCACAAGGGCATGCCCACGCTCACCGGCGAGAACGAGCTGGACTTCCTGCGCAAGCAGGTGCTCACCACCCGCAACGTGCGCGGTGGCCGGTTCGTCGACCTCGCCATGGGCGGGCTCAACTACCAGATCGAACACCACCTGTTTCCCCATATGCCCACCCCCAACCTGCGTAAGGCCCGACCCCTCGTACGGGCCTACTGCCGCGGGCTCGGCCTGCCGTACCACGAGGCCGGTTTCGTGGCCTCGCACGGCGAGGCCCTCCGCCACCTGCACCACGCCGGTGCTCCTCTCCGCGAGAAAGGCCGCTCATGAGTGCCGGACGCAAACAATGGATCGGACTGGCCGTCCTGGTCCTGCCCGTACTTCTGATCTCCGTCGACCTGCACGTTCTGTCGTACGCGCTGCCGTTCATCAGCGCCGATCTGGCGCCGAGCGGCTCCCAGCTGCTGTGGATCATCGACATCTACCCGTTCATGCTGGCCGGGCTCCTGTTGCCGATGGGCGCGCTGGGCGACCGGGTGGGACGGCGACGGCTGCTGATGGCCGGCGCCGCCGCGTTCGGCGCGGCCTCCGCGGTCGCCGCGTTCTCCCCCAGCGCCGACCTGCTGATCGCCACCCGGGCCCTGCTCGGGGTGGGCGGCGCCACCCTGATGCCCTCGACGTTGTCGCTGATCCGCAACATGTTCCACGACGACGGCCGGCGCCGGATCGCCATCTCCATCTGGACCGGCGCGTTCGCCGGCGGCGCCATGCTGGGCCCGCTCATGGGCGGCGCGTTGCTGGAGCACTTCTGGTGGGGCTCGGTGTTCCTGGCCAACCTGCCGGTGATGGCGCTGCTGCTGGTCCTCGCGCCGCTGCTGCTGCCCGAGTCCCGTGATCCGCGTCCGGGACGGTTCGACCTGTTCGGGGTTGCCCTGTCGCTGGGCGCGATCCTGCCGACGATCTACGGGATCCAGCACATCGCACAGGACGGCCTCAGCGGGCCGCCGGTGCTGGCCATCGTCGCCGGGCTGGTGTCGGGCGCCGCCTTCGTCCGGCGCCAACGCGCGACCGCTGACCCGATGCTGGACGTGCGCCTGTTCGGCAGCCGCGCCTTCACCGCCGCCGTCACCGCGAACACCCTCGGCGTCTTCGCCATGGTCGGTTCCAGCCTGTTCACCACCCAGTATCTGCAGATGGTCATGGGCGCCCGGCCGCTGATCGCGGGACTGTACGCGCTGCCGTCAGCGGGGACGGCGATGCTCGCCGCCGGACTGGCCCCGATCCTGGTGCGCAGGATCCGTCCCGGGCTGGTGGTCTGCGCCGGGTTGCTCATCGGTGCGAGCGGTTTCGCCCTGTTGTCCCAGCTGGAGGTGACCGGCCGGAGCGGTCTGCTGATCGCCGGGATCATGCTGATGGCCGGCGGCGTCACCCTCGTCCTGACGGTCTCCGCCGACCTGATCATCGCCACCGCGCCGCCGGAGCGCGCGGGGTCGGTCGCCGGGTTGTCGCAGGTGGCCACCGAGTTCGGCGGCGCGCTCGGCATCTCCCTGCTGGGCAGCATCGGCACCGCCGTCTACCGGGAGCACCTCAGCGACGCCGGCGCCCCCGCAGCGGCCCGCGACACCCTCGGCGGCGCCCTGGAGACGGCGCGGCAGCTGACGGAACCGGACGCGACCGCCCTCGCCGCCGCCGCCCGCGAAGCCTTCACACAAGGCCAGCATTACGCCATGATCGCCGCGGCTGCCGTCCTGTGCCTGATGGCACTGCTCGCGCCCGTCCTGCTGCGTTCCGTACGGCGAGCGAGCCGGCCGCAGCCCGAGCCGGACCAGTCCGGACGGCACGCGATGCGTTAGCCGTCGGCCGCCGCGCCCAGCGACCGGATGCCCGCGGCCAGCTCGTGAGCCGTCGGGGCGTGGTCCGGGTCGATCTGCCACCGCACCAGCAGGCCGATGAACAGCGTCAACAACACCTGCGCGGCCGCCTCGTCCTGACGTGGCAGGCGCTGGGCCAGCTCACGCCGGGCCAGTGCCTGCCCTTCGGCCAGGCTGGTTCGTACGTCGGGAAGATGAGGCGCCTGCGCCAGCGTCTCGACGTTGGCGCGCCACACCATCGGACGGGAGCGGAAGGACGCGATCAGTTCCGCCCAGAACGCCTCGAACCACTCCTTGGAGTCGTCGGGGAACGCCTTCAGGACCTCCGCGACGGCTTCGCCGGTCACTTCGATCATCGCCTGGGTGAGCAGGGCGTCCTTGGACCGGAAGTGATAGTTGATCGCGGCGAGGTTGCTGCCGGAGACGGCCACGATGTCCCGGACGGTCGTGCGTGCGTACCCGCGCTCGGACAGGCACTGCTTGGCCGCGGCCAGCAGATCGTCAGGAACTCCCACGCGGGCGATCCTACCAAGGTCACAGACAAGCGTTTCAAACAACCGTTCCGAGCGAGCCGGCCTCCTGCGGCGCTCGCCGTCGCCACCCGCACGTCCCGCCCATCAAGGCGTCGCTTCCGACAACCGCCGACACGCCTCAGCGGTTCGTCGTGGCGAAGACGCGGGCGAGCTGGTGGTCGATCATGGCTACGGCGTCTGCGGCGGACCGCTGCCCCAGCAGGACGCTCGACTGGATCCCCTCGGCGCCCGCCAGCAGGAACGCGGCCTCGGCCGCGGCGTCGACGTCCCGGGGCGCCTGGCCGAGCTCCTGCCCCTGCGCGATCAGGCCGGCGACGAGGTTCTCCAGCGCGAGCGGCGCGTCGCGGGCGACCTCGGCCAGGGCGGGGTCGGCGAGGAAGCGGACGAAGTAGGCGGCGTACACCAGATGCCGGTTACGCCGCTCCTCATCCAGCGGCAGCAGCTCGAGCAGCACTCCCCGGACGATCGCCCGCATGCCGGGCGCGTCGCCGAGCAGCGCGAGGCGTTCGCGGGCCCGTCGCTCGGCGTCGTCGTTGAGGATCTTCAGCGCTCCGAGCAGCAACTGGTCGCGGGTGCCGAAGTAGTACTGCAGCAGCCGGGCGGAGACCCCGGCCTCGGTGGCGACCTGTCTCAGGGTGACGTCCTCCAGACCGCCACGGGTCGCCAGGCGCCATACGGCTTCGGCGATCTGGCGGCGGCGCTGATCATGGTCCACCTGTCTCGGCATGCCATCCGTCCCTTGCGAAGCGGCGCCTGGCCGACCGGCTCGTCGGGTACTGGACCAGGTTCGTGCGAACCGGCGACCCCAACGGCGCGGGCAGTACCGGATGGCCCCGGCTGGACGCCGCCGACCGCGCGCTCGCGCTCGCTCCTGAAGCGGTACGGCCGATCAACCTGAGGACCGCCCACCACTGCGGCCTCTGGTTCTGACGGCCGGCTGACGACGGACGACCTCAGCAGCCCGCTGCTCCCCATGGGGCCGCGGTGGAGCCGTTCGTGGCGTTCGGCGTGGTGATCGCGCCGGTCCTGTTCGACGCGTCGCGGGTCACTCTTCGGGGGCGTCGCCCTCGGCGGCGTCGGGCAGCCCTTCGAGCTCGCGTACGCGCTCGACCATCTCCAGGATCGCGGTCAGGCTCTTCGGCGAGAGCCCGGCCGCCCGCAGCGCGATGCCCCGGACGGAGGCGTCGCGCATCGCGGCGAGCAGCGACAGCTCGGCGTCGATGCGCTCAGCCGCCTCGTCGTCGAAGAAGTAGGCGGGCGGGACGCCGAAGAATCCCGCGAGCGCTTCGAGATGGCGCTTGGTGGGGTTGTCGCGCAACCCCTTGCGGAGCTGCCAGATGTACGTGCCCGAGATGGTGGGCCCGCCCGCCGCCCGCAGCGCGTCGGCGACGTCCTCGAAGCTGTATTCGCCGCCCTCTCGCGAGTGGACTGTGCGGAACAGGTGGTCCAGCTTCGCCGCTAGGGTACGGCGTCCCTCGGACGGGGTGTCGGGCATGATTCCTCTGCCGGATGCACGGAGGCGGCTGGGTGGAGAAGGGGACGCTGCTGCGAGCATACCAGAGGAATTAACTTCAGTTGACGACCGAATAGCGTTCCGTTAACGGGAGTCTACGCCGGCTCCAGTGCCCGGCCATGGTGCAGCGTCTCCGCGTACGAGAAGACGTACCCCCGGCCCACCTCGACCGGGGCCAGTTCGGCCAGGTCGGAGTCCGGCACGTCGGGGAAGCGCACCTCGGCGCGGCCCGTCCAGATCTCCGAGAACTCCACGTCGCTCACCTCCGAGGTCACCAGCCGCGTCACCGGTTCCTCCGCCGGGAGCCAGGCCGGGAACAGCCGCGTGTGCACCAGCGGGACGGTGTGCAGGCGGGGCGGCCCGTCGGCGCGGCCCTCGACGGTCACGGCCGCCTCGGCGACGCGCCTGCCGCCCGCCGACAGCGCGGCGTCGAAGCGGCCTCCGGGGGCGAGCCTGGGCCCCGCCCTGCCGACCCGGGCCGGCCTGATCTGGTGCACCTGACCGAACTGTTTGGGCATGCCCTGGATCCAGCCGCGTACCAGCGGCACCGGCTCGTCCACCCAGGCGAACGGGCAGCGGGCCAGGGGGCGGCCGCGGTACTCGCAGGCGAGCAGGATCAGGAACTCGGCGAACCGGCAGCGGGCGGGGTCGGCCAGCTCGGCGCCGTCGGCGGAACACCACTGCCACTCGGCGAAGACCGCGGCGGCGGCTCCCGGGTCGGGGCCCAAGGTGAGCTCCGGCGGCAGGAAGCGGGCGGCGGCCTCGGGGTCCACGCGGTAGTCGGCCATGATGACGTCACCGGAGAAGTGCCAGGGCGGCGGGGTGACCATCGCCGCACGCCCCGAGGGCGAGAGCGGGAGCGTGTAGCCGTGCGGGGACGCGCCACGCGACGGCAGGGCGGGCGGGGACGCGGCGGGCTCGGGTGCGGTGTGCGGGGGTGCGGTCATCAGGGGGTCATCTCCTGTCGGGGCATCGGGTTCTCAGGTCTCTCGGGGGATCGCGTTCCAGACCTCCGCCAGCCGTTCCGCGGCGGCGGCCAGCTCGTCCGGGCGGTTGAGTCCGTACGCGAGCCGTACGGCGCCCGCCGCTCCCCCGCCCGAGCCCGCCGCCGAGCCGGGGACGGAGGCGGGGACGGGAGCGGGGGCGAAGCGGGAGCCGGCGGCGACCAGGACGCCCGCGCGGCGGGCGGCGGCGAGCAGCCCCGCTTCCCCGCGGTCGGCACGCACCCACACGAACAGGCCGCCGGCGGGCCGGTCGAGGGCGAAGCCGTCGCCGAGCCGCGCCGTAAGGACGTCCACCAAGGCGTCGCGCCGTTCGCGCAGGCGTTCGCGCAGCCAGAGCAGGTGGCGGTCATAGTGGCCCCGCTCCAGCAGGGTGGCCACGGCCAGCGAGGTGGTGTGGTTCGGGCAGCCGCCGCTCTGGAACACGCCATGGGCGGCCAGCCGGTCGGCCACGGCGGGCTCGGCCGTCAGCCAGCCGAGGCGCAGCCCGGGGGCCAGGGACTTGGAGAAGGTGCCCAGCCTGATCACGCCCCGGTGCCCGTCCAGGCAGGCCAGGGCGGGCGGTCCGGCGTCGCCGTCGAGGCGCAGGTCGGCGTAGGCGTCGTCCTCGACGATCGTCGTCGCGTGCCGGCGTGCGACGGCCAGCAGCTCGCGGCGGCGACCGAGCGGCACGACCCGGCCGGTCGGGTTGTGGAAGGTGGGGTTGAGGTACACGAAGGCCGGGCGGATGCGGGTCAGGGCCGCGTCGAGAGCCTGCGGGTCCATCCCGCAGGCGTCCCCTGGCACCCCGTACGGCCGCAGGCCGCAGTCGGTGAGGATGAGCCTGCCCAGGTCGTAGCAGGAGTCCTCGACGAGCACCGCGTCGCACGGCCGGGCCAGGGCGGTGGCGAGCAGGTGCAGCGCCTGCGAGGTGCCGGCGGTGACCAGCACCCCACGCGGCCCGCCCGCGACCCCGCGGGCGGCGAGCGCCGCGCGCAGGGTGAGCGCGCCGCGGTCGTCGCCGTACGCCAGGGCGGCCGCGCCGTAACCGGTCATGGCCTCGGTGTACGCCTCGGCCAGCAGGTCCACGGGCAGCAGGCCGGGGCCGAGGTAGCCGGGGCCGAGGTCGGTCGTGCCGGGCGGCGCCACCGACTGCACGACGCCCGCCTCCCACCGCAGCGCGTGTGACCCGGGCCCGGCCCGCCCCCGCCCCGGGGACACGGCGGGGGTGAGGCTCATCGGGAGGACAGGACGAGGCGGAGGGCCCGCGTCGCCTCGTCGAGCGAGGCGGCCGGCCGGGCGAGCGCCACGCGGAGCATGTGGTCGCCCTCGGCCGGGTCGGCCCAGTGGAACTTCTGGCAGGGCAGCAGGTACACGTTGTGCTCGCGCAGCGCGGACCACACCTCCAGCGACGAACGCCGCCCGAGACGGACCCGTTCGACGCTGGCCCGGCTGGCGGGGTCGGGGAAGTCGACGTCCGGCAGGCCGGCGAGCGAGCGCCGCACCAGCGCGCGGTTGCCGGCGATGAAGCGGTGCAGGTCGGGCAGGCCGCCGTCGGCGGCGTCCTCGGCGAAGCGCTGCACCAGCGCCAGTACGAGCGGCGAGGCGCCGAGCAGGATGTCGGAGTAGACCTTGGCGACGGGCAGGCCGGGCCTGGCCGAGGTCACCAGCCAGCCGATCTTCAGCTCCAGCGTGGGCCAGAGCTTGCCGGTGTCCTCGATGACGATCCAGCGGCAGCCGCTGTCCTCCAGCACCCGGTAGTGGTCGAAGTGGGCCCGGGGGTCGAAGCCGCGGAACGAGGTGTCCAGTGTCAGGACGACGTCGTGCTCGGCGCACTGGGCGGCCAGGGCGCGCAGCCGTTCCTCCGTCACCACGCGGCCGGTGGGGTTGTTGGGCGTGGTGACGAAGACGCAGCTCACCGCGTCGAGCAGGGCGCGGGGCAGGTCGCCGCCGTGCAGGACGTCCTCCTCCAGGGGGAGCAGGTTCAGGCCCACGCCGCGCAGGATGTCGGGGATGTTGTCGAACGTCGGGTGGATCAGCGCGACCGTGTCGCCCTTCTGGGCCAGGGCCCTGGCGAAGATCTCCATGGCCACCGAGGAGGAGTAGCAGGCGAACACGCGGCCCTCGCCGACCGGGTGGCTGTGCTGGCCGAGCAGGCCCAGGTACGCGCGGCAGGCGTCGAGCTCCACCTCCTCGGGAGCCCGCGCGGCGGCCTTGGCGAACAGGTTGGGCAGGTCGTCGATGATCCGCGCCTGGCTCGCGGTGAGCGCCTGCCGGGCGTGCCCGTCGGCGAGGTTCAGCGGGCTGTTCAGCGCCAGACATTCGAATTCGGTGAGATTGTTCGCCTGGAGTTCCTGCATCACATTCACCTCACGTGCGTTTTGGAGTGGGATACCCGGACGCAAAATAAATCGCTCAATTCGTTTCCGTCAATGCGTGCCGGAGGACTCGGCCGACGAGCTGTGTGTTTTCCGGACGAGTCAATTCCGTTGTGTCTTCATCGACTCGATGGGAGGCTGCGACCAGCGGTTACACCTCCACACAAACGCTGGAAGGGGTTCTCGTGGACACCGTCGCAACTCTTTCTCCACCCCGGGCGGAGACATCTCCGAAAAGGGCCGTCATCGGTCTTTCGGTGGTCACCGTCGCGGTCCTCGCGGTTTTTCTGGCGTTCGCCGGCGGCCCCGGCTACTACGTCGACGAGCTCTATTTCCGGGTCGCCGGCGAGCACCTCGCGTGGGGGTACGTCGACCAGCCGCTGCTCGTCCCCCTGCTGGCCCGGCTGCAGATCGTGCTGTTCGGCGACTCGCTGACCGCGATCCGGGTCGTGCCGGCGCTGCTGACCGCCGTGTCGGTGCTGGTCACCGGGCTGATCGCGGGCGAGCTCGGCGCCGGACGCCGGCTCCAGGTGCTGACGGCGTGCGTCTGCGCCGCCACGCTGGCCACGCTCGCCGCCGGGCACGTGCTGCACCCCACCGCCGTCGACCACCTGGTGTGGGTCACGGCGTGCTGGCTGGTGATCCGCGTCCTGCGGACCGGCGACGAGCGGCTGTGGCTCGCCGTGGGCGCGGTCGTCGGCGTGGGGCTGCTGGCCAAGTACCTGGTGGTGCTGCTGGTCGTCGCCCTCGCGGCGGGGCTGCTCGTCGCCGGGCCGCGGCGCGTGCTGCGCGGCGGGTGGCTCCTGGGCGGCGCCGGGGTCGCGCTGCTGATCGCCTCGCCCGGACTCGTCTGGCAGGCCGCGCACGGATGGCCGCAGTTCACGATGGCGGGCGAGATGTCGGCCGGGCCGGCGGGTGCCGTCAACTTCCTGGTGGGCCAGGTGCTCATGATCGGGCCCTTCCTCACCCCGGTCTGGGTGATCGGGCTGGTGGCCCTGCTCCGGCGGGCGGAGTGGCGGCCGTACCGGTCGGTCGCCGCGGCGTACCTCGTCGTGGCGCCGCTGCTGATGCTGCTCGGGGCCGAGCCCCGCTACACCGAGGGGCTGCTGACCGTGCTGGTGGCGGCCGGGTGCGTGCGGGCGGCGACGCTCGGCCGCCGCCTGTGGCTGGGGGCGGCGGCGGTGCTCAACGGGGTGCTCGCGGCGCTCATGGTGCTGCCGGTCCTGCCGATCGCCACGTACGCCGGGAACCCGGTGCTGGCCGTGCTCGGCGAGGAGCAGTTCGGGGAGACCGGCTGGCCGGACCTGGCCGCGCAGGTGTCCGCCGTCCACCGCGCGCTGCCGGAGGACGAACGGCGGCGGGCCGTCGTGTACGCCCAGAACTACGGCGAGGCCGGGGCGCTGGCCCGGTACGGCGGCGCGTACGGGCTGCCCCGGACCTACAGCGCCCAGAACTCCTACGCCGACTTCGGCCGTCCGGCCGACGGCGTGGACGTGGTCGTCGCGGTCGGGGTGGACCGGGCGTCGTTCTCGGCGCTGTTCGGCCGGTGCGAGGCGCGCGGGCGGCTCACCTTCGCCGTCCCGCACTTCGAGGAGGGCAAGGAGCTGCTGGTGTGCCGGGGGCCGCGCCTGCCGTGGGCGCAGACGTGGCAGCGGTTGCGGTGGACGGGCACCTTCTGAGCCGGTCATGACGGCTCGGTCCCCGGACGCCAGGACGAGTAGGCGCGCAGGCCGTACAGGAGGGGTACGGCCGGCGCGCACCGCTCGATGCCGTACACCTCGCCGAAGACCACGATGTGGTCGCCGGCCTCCACGGTCCTGGCGACCCGGCAGTCGGCGACGGAGTGGGACTCCTCCACCAGGTGCGGCCCGCCGTAGGCGGGGCGGGCGGACCAGCGGACCCGGTCGAAGCGGTCGGCGGCGCCCGAGGCGAACAGTTCGGCGGTGTCGCGGGCGTGGGCGTGCAGCAGGTTCACGGTGAACTGCGCCGTCTTGAGCATGGCGTGCAGCGTGGGGCTGAGGCTGCGGGCGCAGACCAGCAGCGTCGGCGGGTCGAGGGTGACGCTGCACACCGACGAGCAGGTCATGCCGCGGGGGCGGCCGTCGGGGTCGGTCACGGTCACGACGGCGACGCCGCTCGGGAAGGTGGACATCAGCGACCGGAAACGGTCGGGGTCGACCGTCGGCGTCATGGGCAGGGCCTCCACCAGCGGGAGATCCGTCATCGCAAGCCTCCGTTCTGTGCGACGGGTACCGGGGCCGTCCCGCGCGGCCGTCGCGGCCGCTGGAGGAGGGCGTACGACGGGCCGGTCGCCGCCGTGGTCACCAGCGCCATGACGGCGAGCGCGAGGAACATGGCCGGGGTGAGGATCCCGGCCTCGTGGCCGATCTGCAGCGCGACCAGCTCGGTCAGCCCCCGGGTGTTGAGCAGCACGCCCAGGCGGAGCGCCGTCCCGGGCGGCTCGCCGCCGAGGCGGGCGCCCGCGTACGCGCCCCCGGCCTTGCCCGCCATGCCGAGCAGCGTGACCAGGACGATCGCCGACCAGGGAGCCACCGCGAACGGCTCGGCGAACACGGTGAACCCGGTGACCACGAAGAACACCGGGACGAGCAGCCGCCCGGCGCCCGCGACCAGCCGCACGGGCCCTGCCCACGGGTCCTCGCCCCCGCCCGCGGCAGGCCCATGGGCGGGAGCCGGGGCCGTCAGTGGCAGGGCGAGGGCGGCGAGCGCCGCGCCCAGGATCTCGGTCAGCCCCCACGAGCGCATCGCCGCCGCGGCGGCCAGCGCCCAGACGGCGAGGAGCACCGCCGCCGCCCGCGGGGCGCGGGCGGGCAGGCGCAGGAGCGCGGCCGTGCCCAGCGCGCGCCGTACCGCGACCGCACCCGTCAGGGCCGCGGCGGTGACGGCGACGAGCACGGCCACGTTCCCGAGGCCGCCGGTCGCCAGGCTCACCGCCAGCGCGATCAGCAGCCAGGCCACCACGTCGGTGACCGTGGCGACCGTCATCGACAACGCCCCCACCCGGGTGCCGACCAGGTGGGCTTCGGACAGGATCCGCGCCAGGACGGGGACGGCGGTGACCGACAGCGACACCGCCAGGAAGACGACCAGCGCGGACGCCGGGGCCGTGCCGCGCAGGCCGGGCTCGTCCCCGGCCAGCGCCCACACGGCCACGGCGGCGCCGGCCAGCATCGGGACGGTGAGCGCGCCCGGCGCGGTCCAGCCCACCGCCCGGCCGCGGACGAGCGGCGCGGCCAGGCGCAGCTCGTGGATCACGCCGACCAGGTAGAGCACCAGGCCGGCATGCCCGCACCAGCTCAGCCAGTCGAGGGGCAGCGCCCGCGCGGCGCCGGGACCGGCCACGGCCACGGCCAGCGGGCCCGCCGCCATCCCGAGCGCCACCTCGCCGATCACGGCCGGCTGGCGCAGCACGCCGGCCAGCCGCCGCCCTGCCCAGGCGAGGAGGAGGACCGCCGCGAGCAGGACGCCGAACAGGGCGATCCGCGCCGGTCCCTCGGCCGGGATCATCGTGTCCGGCTCAGCTCGGGTCGCCGTCCGGGCATGGCGTCGCCGTTGAGGGCGGCGATGTACTCGTACTGGCTGGGCAGTTTGGCGACCAGCGCCTCGGCCTGCTCGCGGACGAGCCGCAGCTCACGTTCCGCGCGGCCGTGGTCGAAGTGCCGCAGCGCGGGCGGGGCCTGCACCGGGACGCCGCCGAGCCCGAGCAGCATGGCGATGTAGGAGTAGGACTCGAAGCCGTGGTAGTGCGGGAAGATCGTCTCGTTGTCGGGCAGGCGCGCCTGCCACAGCTCCAGGCGTTCGGCCAGCCCGTCGGGCAGGGGCCGGGTGGCCGCGTCCTTCCAGTAGTCGTTGTCGGAGCGGGCGGCGGCGTGGTAGTGCAGCGCGAGGAACTCGCGCACGCCGTCCATGACGTTGCCGACCTGGTGGTTGTACGACTCTCGCAGCCGGTCGTCCCAGCGGTCGGCGGGGAAGTGCTTGACCAGTTGCTCGACGGCGTTCTGGATGAAGAACAGGCCGGTCGACTCCAGAGGCTCGACGAAGCCGCTGGACAGGCCGACGGCCACGCAGTTGTTCACCCAGGAGCGCTCGCTGCGGCCGATCCGCATGCGGATGTGGTTGGCCTCCAGGTCGTCCGCCTCGGGGCCGACGAACTCGCGCAGGGTGCGCTCGGCCTCCTCGGGGGTGCAGTAGTCGCCGGCGTAGACGTAGCCGGTGCCGACGCGGCCGTACAGGGGGATGGTCCAGATCCAGCCGGCGTCCATGGCGGTGGCGGTGGTGCAGGGGCGCAGGCCGCGGCCGGCCATGTCGGCGGGCACCCGCAGCGCCACCGCCCGGTCGTTGGGCAGGCTGTCCTGGTAGGAGACGAACGGGACGGACAGCGCCTTGTTCAGCAACATGCCGCGGAAGCCGGTGCAGTCGATGAACAGGTCGCCGGACAGCTCGCCGTGCTCCTTGGTGAGCACGTGGTCGATCCAGCCGCGCTCGTCCAGCCGGACGTCCACGACGTCGTCCAGGACGTGCCGGACGCCGCGCTCGGTGCCGAACCGGGTCAGGTAGGAGGCCAGCAGCGCGGCGTCGAAGTGGTAGGCGTAGGGGAACTGGGTGTTCTGCTCGGTCAGGGTGGTGCGGTAGGCGCGCTCGTCGGCGTTCTCGGTGAAGTCCTGCTCGAACAGCTCGCCCGACAGGTAGCGGGGCGAGCGCTTGGCCTCGCACAGCCAGCTGATGACGAAGCAGTCGCGATCGAAGCTGCCGCCGGGGCGGGCGTCGAGCCACCAGTCGGTGAGGGGGAAGCCGTCCACGACGCGCAGGCGTTCGAACGGGTGGTAGAAGTGGTGGCCCGGGGCGCGCCAGTTCTCGAACCGGATCCCCAGCTTGTACGTGGCGTGACACGCGGGCATCCACTCCCGCTCGTCCAGCCCGAGATAGTCGAAGAAGTGGCGGATCGTACTGAACGTGGCCTCTCCCACGCCGATGGTCGCGATGTTCTTCGACTCGACCAGAGTGACGGCGATTCGGTCGCCGAATGCCGCCCGGAGATATGCGGCGGTCATCCAGCCCGAGGTGCCACCGCCCACGATGACGACGTTCTTTACCATTCTTGAGCCCTTGTCCATGGCGTCGGGAAACGCGCGTCGGGAAGAACCGGAAATAGGACGGGAAGTGCGCCGACCGCCCTTTTTCGAGCGTGCCGGACGGTCCCGGCCGATTTCCAGCTCATTGACGCCGGAGCTAAACAGGGCGGTCAGACGGGTGGTGGCGGCACGGCCCCGCGGCCCGGCATGCGCCCCCTGTGCAGGGCGTTCACGGTTGCCCACAGGCGGTCATCAACTGGTGTAGATGCGAATTTCTTGATCCACCAACGCCAGTTGACTTCCCAACTGCCTCCGAGTTAGCTTGAGCAAAACTGGGGGCTCCCACCGCGGACGCCCTCATCGCCCAAGCCGCCCTGATCCACGCGGCCACCGCGTCGTGCGCATTTCTCCCGCGGCGCGGCGTGATCGACGAACCCGGAAAATGCGAAATGGGAGCCGCGGTGCTGCGGATTCATTTCACGGTCGAAGACCTGGCACGTCTCCGCATGGCGGCGACCCTGGGCCCGGTGACCGAGAGCGTGTTCGCCCTCGACCTGTTCGCCAGAAGCGGCGGCGCGGTCCACGGCGAGTGGCGCAGGGACGTGCGCGAGCGCATGAACGGCACGGCCGGCCAGGTGGATCGGCTGGCCCGCGAGCGCCGGCCGCTCGGCGACCTGCTCGGCCTGCTCGACCGCTCCCCCGGCGAGCCCGGCTTCCGCGCCGGGGACGCCGCCGTCCCATGGGCGACCGCGACCGTGCTGGCGTTCTGCCGGGCCGCGGTGCTGCCGTACTGGGGTCGGGTGCGCGCCTACCTGGAGCTCGAACGGGAGACGTTCGGCCGTATCACGATCACCAACGGTGTCGAGTGCCTGCTGGACACCCTGCACCCAAAGCTGGTCTGGAACCCGCCGGTCCTGGAGGTCCCGCACGACGAGGACCGCGACGTGTACCTCGACGGCAACGGCCTGCTGCTCAGCCCCTCGTTCTTCCTCCAGGTCAGGCACTGCCTGTTCCTGGACAGGGAGCACGAGACGGGGCTGCCCGCGCTCGTGGTCTCGGTCCCCTGGACGCCGGCCGTGCTGTCGGACCTGGTGGCCGAGCCCACGGCCGACGACGAGGCGCTCGGCGCGCTCGTCGGGCACACCCGGGCCGCCGCCATGCAGGCGCTCATGGACAGCTGTACCACCGGCGCGCTGTCCGAGCGGCTCGGCATCTCCCTGGCCGGCGCCAGCAAGCACGCCACCGTGCTGCGCAAGGCCGGGCTCATCACCACCGCCCGCAACCGCAACACGGCCCTGCACACGCTGACGTCGCTGGGCATGGCGCTGCTGCGCGGCGGCGGACACCTGATCTCACAACGCAACTGACCTTCACGGGAGGACGCACGATGAGCACGAACCCCTTCGAGGACCCCGACGGCATCTACCTGGTGCTCGTCAACGACGAGGGACAGCACTCGCTCTGGCCGGCCTTCGTGGACGTGCCGGCCGGATGGGCGGTCGCGCTGCCCGAGACCGACCGGGAGCGCGCGCTCGGCTACATCAACGAGAACTGGACCGACATGCGGCCCAAGAGCCTCATCGCGGCGATGGAGGAGTGAGCCGTGCTGATCGTCGAAGGCGGCGGCGAGCCCGTCCAGGACCGGATCAGGGCCGGGCACCGCGCGCTGCGCGAGAGCCTGACCAGCCACGGGGCGCTGCTGTTCCGCGGCTTCGAGGTGGGCGGCGTCGAGGGGTTCGACGCCGCCGTGCGCGCGTTCTCCGGGACGCCGCTGGCCTACACCGAACGGTCGTCGCCGCGCAGCGTGATCAAGGGCAACGTCTACACCTCGACCGACTACCCGCCCGAGGAGGAGATCTTCCTCCACAACGAGAACTCCTACCAGGCCGTCTGGCCCATGGTGCTGTTCTTCCACTGCATGCGGCCGCCGGAGTCGCAGGGGGCCACGCCCCTGGCCTCGACGCGGGAGGTGCACGACACCCTCGACCCGGCGGTGCGCGAGGAGTTCGAGCGGCGCGGCTGGATGGTCGTGCGCACCTACGACGACGAGCTCGGCATGCCGTGGTCGGAGGCGTTCAACACCTCCGACCGGGACGAGGTCACCGCGTACTGCGAGCGCAACGGCGTACGGGCGACCTGGCTCGGTGACGGGCGGCTGCGCACCGAGGCCGTACGCGCGGCGGTGCACCGGCATCCGGTGACCGGTGAGCCCGTCTGGTTCAACCACGCCACGTTCTTCCACGTCACGACGTTGCCCGAGGCCGTGCGCGAGGGGCTGCTGGAGATGTGCGGGGAGGAGGGCCTGCCGAGCAACACCTACTACGGCGACGGCGGCGCCATCCCCGACGAGGTCACCGACCACCTGCGCAAGTGCTACCGGGCGGCCTCCCGCCGCTTCGACTACGCGGCCGACGACCTGCTCGTCATCGACAACATGCTCACCTCGCACGGGCGCGAGCCGTACACGGGGCCGCGGCGGATCGCGGTCGCCATGGCGGAGCCGTCGCGGTCGTAGCTCCCGGAGCCTCAGCCGTCCCGGTCGTCGTTCCCGGCCCGCGCCCCCGGCCCGTCGCCGGGGTCGCGGGCCGGGGCGGTTCTGCGCAGGTGCCGGTTCGTCGTGCCGAGCACGGCCAGCACCAGCAGGTCAGCGACCAGCCCCGGCACCGCGGAGAACTGGTTCACGATGAACGCGAACACCTGGCCGAACAGGATGTCGACCAGGAGCGCGAGGTAGAGCGCCTGGAAGGCGGCCGCCCGGTTCCACCGTAACCGGGCCGCGCCCCACAGGCTGAGCAGCACCGTCACCGCCGCGGACGCCGCCAGGCCGATCACCGCTCCCCACTCCCGTTCCTGGCCGAGGGAGTCGTAGGAGCTCTCCAGGGCCAGCCCGGCCAGGGGCAGCGGGGCCCGTACGGCGAGGTAGACCACCGCGAGCACGACCACGACCGGCCGCCGGCACAACCGCTCCAGCCAGGCCAGGGCGGCGCGCACGGCGGGGAAGCGGGGCGGTTCGCTGGAGGGGACCATGCCGAGCAGCCGGACCGTGGCCGCGTCGAGCGGGTCGCCGGAGTCCTGGACCAGGCGGATCGCGCTGCGCCGCTGCTCGACCGTCAGCCCGGAGGTGACGCCGACGAGGGCGGCGTGCAGCGCGTTGGCGGTCCGCTCGGCGCCGGTGTAGCCGGTGCGGCCCTTGAGCCACTGGGCCAGCACGACGAGGACGGCGAAGACCAGGTAGATGATGCCGGCGGCGGGCCGGTAGAAGTAGTCGTTGCGCTCGGTGACGAACTTGCCGACCTCGTCGAGGAACGTGCCGAAACCGGCCCCGCCGAGCAGCGCGCCCCATGTCCTGGCCCGCTCGCCGAGGAAGGCGAGCGTGAGGCCGAGCCCGACCGCCATCAGCAGGCCGCCCCACAGGACGTGCGCGATGTGCAGGTCGCCGGTGCCGAGTTTCGGGTAGCCCGTGCTCGCCAGCCAGGTCCTGATCAGCAGCACCGCGCTGATCCCCGCGATGGCGAACACCTGCAGATGAGCCGCCGCACTGGTGATCCTTGCCAGTCGTGATCGGCGCACCGGGTCCTCCTCCGCTGTCAATGACGTCGTGGGAAGCGCCGACCAGGAGCCGGGTCGTCGGCGAATTTCACTTGCGCGGCGCTTCCGCCCGGGGGCCGACACCGGCGCGGGACGCTCGCTGATACCTTTTCGACGCTAGCACACCGGCTTCGTGACTGCCCTGTTTAGCTTGAGGCTCAAACACATTGAGCTCCGGCCCTCCGACGACCGAACCTTGACCGGACGGGTGTCGCCGAGGAAGGGAGCGAGTTGTGTCGACTTTCGAACTGCGGAAAGACGAGGCGACGGCGATCACGGAGCTGGCGGGCGAGCTCGCCCGGCAGCATCCGGGAGTCGAGTCCGCGCAATTCCAGAAAATCGGCCGGGTTTATGCCGACGAGCTGCCAAGACGCCTCCGCGCGGAGTTGCACGATTTCCGGCTGGCCGAGCCGTCGGGCCTGCTGGTGATCTCCGGGCTGCCGGTGGACGACGCCGCGCTCGGCCCCACTCCGCAGGACTGGAAATCGCGTCCCACGCCGTCGCCGACACTGTCGCTGGACATCGCGTTCTACCTGGTCATGAGCCTGTTGGGGGAGCCGATCGGCTGGGTGACGCAGCAGGACGGGCGTATCATGCACGACGTTTTCCCGATGCGCGGCTTCGAACGCGAGCAAATCGGCTGGAGCAGCGCGGAAACGCTGGTCTGGCACACCGAGGACGCCTTCCACCCGCTCCGCACGGATTATCTCGGGCTGTTCTGCCTGCGTAATCCCGACAAGGTGGAGACGACCTTCGCCGAGGTCGGTTCGATACATCTCGACGAGGCCACGGAAGCCTTGCTCCGGGAGCACCGATTTCTCATTCTGCCGGACGACTCGCACCGTCCGGAGAATCGTGCCCCGGATCGGGACGACGACCCGAGGGTGGCCGACCTGAAACGCCGCAGTTATCGCCAGGTCGAAAGCGCGCTGACCGATCCGAAGCCGCTGCCGGTGCTTTTCGGCGCCCCGGACGACCCGTATCTCTGCGTCGATCCGCACTATATGCAAGGAATACAGGGAGAGGCCGAGGAGAAAGCGCTCGCCACCCTCGCCGCGGCCGTGGACGCGGCCATGACCGGGATCGTGCTCGAACCCGGCGACATCTGCGTCATCGACAACTACAAGGCCGTGCACGGGCGCAAGCCCTTCCGCGCCCGGTTCGACGGGACGGACCGGTGGCTGCGCCGGCTGAACGTGGCCAGGGATCTTCGCAAGTCGCGCGAGTTCCGGCTGGACGCGCGGTCCCGCGTCATCTACTGAGGCTAGGAGCACCGGGTGATGGACAACTCGACACGTGACGTCCTCGATCTGTTCGCCGAGCGGGTCCGGCTGGCCCCCGGCGCGACCGCCGTCTCCTCGGCCGCGGGCTCGCTCGCCTACCGGGAGCTCGACGCGCGCGCGAACGGGTTCGCCCATCGCCTGCGCGGGCTCGGGGCGGGCCCTGACACGCTCGTCGCCGTCCACGCCGAGCGCGGCCCCGACCTGGTCGTGGCGCTGCTCGGCGTGCTCAAGGCGGGCGCCGCGTACCTGCCGCTGGATCCCGGCGTGCCGGCGAGCCGCCTCGCCGTCGTGATCGACGACGCGGACGCACCCGTCGTCGTCACCCAGCGGGCGCTGCGCGGGCGGCTGCCCGTGACGGCCGCGCGGGTGGTGTGCGTGGACGACGATCCCGCGCCGCTCGCCGACGCGCCGCCCGCTCCCCCGGGCCGTCCGGCGGACCTGGCGTACGCGATCTACACCTCCGGCTCCACCGGCCGCCCCAAGGGAGTGCTGGTCGAACGCCGGCAGCTCGCCGCCTACCTGGCCTGCTGCCTGCGGGACTACCCGGGGCTGGCGGGCACGGCGCTGCTGCACTCGTCGATCTCGTTCGACCTGTCGGTGACCACGTTGTGGGGGCCGCTCGTCGCGGGCGGGCGCGTCCACGCGGGGACGCTGGACGAGCCGGGCGGCGTCCGGCCGTCCTTCCTGAAGATCACCCCGAGCCACCTGCCGCTGCTGGAGGGCGGGTCGCCGGACGCCTGTCCGGAGCGCGGCGAGCTGGTGATCGGCGGCGAGGCGCTGCACGGCGACGCGCTCGCCCGCTGGCGCGCGGCCCGTCCGGGCGTGACGGTGGTCAACGAGTACGGCCCCACGGAGACGACGGTCGGCTGCGTGGCCTTCCGCCTCGAACCCGGCGACGGCACGCCCGGCGGCCCGGTGCCGATCGGCCGGCCGATGTCCGGGTCGCGGGCCTACGTCCTCGACGCCCGGCTGCGGCCCGTCCCGCCCGGCGAGCGGGGCGAGTTGTACGTCGCCGGCGCCGGGGTGGCCCGCGGGTACCGGGGCCGTCCCGGCGGCACCGCCGAACGGTTCGTCGCCGACCCGTACGGGACGGACGGCGAACGCATGTACCGCACCGGTGACGTGGTCCGCCTCCTGCCGGGCGGCGAGCTCGAATACCTCGGCCGGGCCGACGACCAGGTCAAGGTCGGCGGGCACCGGATCGAGCCCGGCGAGATCGAGGCCGCCCTGACCCGGCATCCGCGGGTGGCCGCCGCCGCGGTCGTCGCCGACGGCGACCGCCTGGTGGCCCACATCGTCCCCATCGCCCGGCCCACCGCCTCCTTGGAGGCACCGGCCGGCGTGTCCGTCAGGGAAGCGGCCGGGCCGTCGCCTGAGCAGTTGCGGGCCTTCCTCGCCCGGGACCTGCCCGAGTACCTGATCCCCTCGGTGTTCCAGCATCTCGACCGGCTCCCCCTCGCGGCCAGCGGCAAGGTGGACCGCGCCGCCCTGCCCGCCGCGGGCCCCCAGGGCGCCACCGGCTACACGCCGCCCGGCGGTCACGAGGAACGGGTGATCGCCGAGTTGTGGGCCGAGGTGCTGGGCCTGGACCGGGTGGGCGTGGCCGACGACTTCTTCGCCATCGGCGGCAACTCCCTGCTGGCCTTCCGCGTGGTGCCGCGCATCCGTGCCGCGCTCGGCACCAGCCTGTCCCCCCGGGCGATCTTCCGCGAACGCACGGTGGCCGCCCTGGCCGCCTCCCTGAAACCGGACGAGAACCGCGCCGGGGCGCACGCCGAGGGCGCGGACGTCGTCACCCCGCTCCCGCCCGGACGCGACGCGCCGCTCTCCTACGCCCAGCGGCGTTTCTGGTTCTTCCACGCGCACGACCCCGGCGGCACCGAGTACAACGTCCGGTTCGGCTACCGGCTGAGCGGGCCGTTCGACCCCGGGGCGCTGCGCACCGCGCTCGGCGAGCTCATCGCCCGGCACGAGCCGCTGCGCACGACGATCGAGGACGGCGGCCCCGATCCCGCGCGGGCCGAACCCGTACAGAAGGTGCATGCGGCCGTCGAGGTACCGCTGACCGTCACCGACGTCGCCGGCCTCCCCGGCGAGGAGCTGGACCGCATGGTGCGGCACGAGGTGACCCGGCCCTTCGACCTGGCCCGGGGCCCCGTGCTGCGCCTGGCCGTGCTGCGCCGGTCCGCCGAGGACCACCTGCTGGTGCTGAGCCTGCACCACTCGGTGATCGACGCCGTGTCCATGCGCATCCTGGCCGACGAACTGGGCCTGCTCTACGACGCCGCCCGCCACGGCCACCGGGCCGCCCTCGCGCCGCTGCCCGTCCGGTACGCCGACTACGCCGCCTGGCAGCGCGACCGCTGGACCGACGACAGCCTGGCGGACCAGCTCGACCACTGGCGTCGCCGGCTCGACGGGATCACCCCGCTCGACCTGCCCGCCGACCGGCCGCGCCCGGCCGTGCGCGGCTCGGCGGGGGCCGCGCACCGCTTCACCGTCCCGGCGGAGCTGGCCTCCGCGCTCGGGGACCTCGCCGCACGCGCCGGGGCGACGCCGTTCATGGTGCTGGTCGCGGCCTGCCAGGTGCTGCTGTCCAGGTACGCGGGCCAGCGGGACGTCTCGGTCGGCACCCCCGTCTCCGGACGCGACCTGCCCGAGCTCGAACCGCTCATCGGCTGCTTCGTCAACACCCTGGTGCTGCGCTCCACCGTGGACGAGCGCGCCACGTTCGCCGAGTTCCTGGGCGCGGTGCGGGAGACCGTGCTGAACGCCTTCGCCAACCGCGACGTGCCGTTCGACCGGCTGGTGCGCGAGCTGGACGCCGAGCGCGATCCCAGCAGGACGCCCCTGGTGCAGGCCATGGTGGCATTGCAGAACGCGCCGCCGAAGACGCCGCGCTTCGCCGGGGCGCGTACCGAGCCGTACCGGCTGCCGCACGTGTCCTCGATCTTCGACGTCACGCTGGAGTTCGTCGAGCGCGAGGACGGCGGCGCGCTCGACGCGATGATCGAGTACAGCACGGACCTGTTCGAGGCCGCGACCGCCGAGCGGATGGCCGCGCACCTGATCGCGCTGCTGGCAGCGGTGACCGCGGCCCCGGACCGCCCCCTGGCCCGCCTCCCCCTGCCCCCCGTTCCTGCTCCCGCGCCCGCCGACGCCGCCCTGACCGGACCCGCCCTGACCGGACCCGCGCTGACCGGACCCGCCGGTCCCGGTGCCGCTCGCGGCGGGACCGGCGGCGAGCGGGCCGAGCAGGCTGGGCGGGCTGGGCGGCCGGTGCATGTGCAGGTGAGTGAGTGGGCCCGGGTCGCACCCGACGCCGTCGCGCTGGAGTGGGACGGCGGCACCCGCACCTACGCCGACCTCGACCGGCGCGCCGACCGGCTGGCGCACCGGCTGCGCGGCCTCGGTGTGGGCCGGGGCGTGCCCGTGGTGGTGTGCATGGAACGCGGCCCGGACATGGTGACCGCCGCCCTCGGCGTGCTCAAGGCGGGCGGCGCGTACGTGCCGCTCGACCCCGGCATCCCGGCCGAGCGGCTGGCGTACGTGATGGCCGACACCGGCGCGCCGATCCTGCTGGCCGACGAGGACCACGAGGGGCTGCCGGTCGTACGCCCCGGCGACGCGGAGACGGGCCACGCCCCCTCCGACGCGGAGACGGGCGACCGTCCCGGCGCCGGGCCCGGGTGCGGGACGGAGCCGGGCGACCTGGCGTACATCATCTACACCTCCGGCTCCACGGGCCGTCCCAAGGGCGTCATGATCGAGCACCGCGGCCTGGCCGACCTGTGCGCCTGGCACGTGGCGGCGTTCGGGGTGGTGCCGCGCGACCGGGCGTCCCAGGTGGCCTCGCTCGGGTTCGACGCCGCCGTGTGGGAGGTCTGGCCCTACCTGTGCGCGGGGGCCCGCGTCGCCTTCCCCGGCCAGGACGCGCTGGACGACCCGGACGAGCTGGTGACCTGGTTCACCGCCATGGGCACCACGATCTGCTTCCTGCCGACGCCCCGGCTGGAGACCGTGCTCGACCTGCCCGCGATCGACGGGACGGCGCTGCGTACCGTCCTGACCGGCGGCGACGTGCTGCGCCGCCGGCCGCGGCCCGGCATCCCGTTCCGGCTGGTCAACAACTACGGCCCCACCGAGGCCACCGTCGTGGCCACCGCCGGGGACGTGAGCCGGGAGGGCGAGGGGCTGCCGCCGATCGGCCGCCCGCTGGCCGGCAGCGCCGGGTACGTCCTGGACGCCTACGCCAACCCGGTCCCGGAGGGCGTGCCCGGCGAGCTGTACCTGTCGGGGCCCGGCCTGGCCAGGGGCTACCTGAACCGGCCCGGCCGCACCGCCGAGCGCTTCGTCGCCGACCCGTTCGGCCCGCCGGGCGGACGGATGTACCGGACCGGGGACCTGGTCCGCCGGCTGCCCGGCGGCGAGCTGGAGTACCTGGGGCGGAGCGACGACCAGGTGAAGATCCGCGGCTTCCGGGTGGAGCCGGGCGAGATCGAGGCCGCCCTCCAGCGCCACCCCTCGGTGGGCGGCGCGGTCGTGCTGGCCTCCGCCGGACGCGACCGCCTCAACGGGTACGTCACCCCGGCGGGCGACGCCGAACCCGACCCCGCCGCGCTGCGCGCCTTCCTGGCCAGGTCGCTGCCCGACCACATGATCCCCGCGGTGATCATGGTGCTGCCCGCGTTCCCGCTGACCGAGCGGGGCAAGGTGGACCGGGCGGCGCTGCCCGAACCCGGCGCGCGGGCGGGGGCGGCGGCCTACGTCGCGCCCTCAGGGCCCGTGCAGCGGGAGCTGGCCGCGATCTGGGGCGAGGTGCTGGGCGTCGAGCGCGTGGGAGCCGAGGACTCCTTCTTCACGCTGGGCGGCGACTCGATCCTGGCCATCCAGGTCGTGTCCAGGGCGCAGCGCGCCGGGCTGCGGCTCACCGCGCGCGACCTGTTCCGGCGGCAGACCGTGGCGGCCCTGGCGCCGTACGTGCGGCGGGCCGAGCGGCCCGCGAACGCCACCGCCGAGGACGCCGCCGACGGCGGGCCCGCTCCGCTGACGCCGATCCAGCGTTTCCTGTTCGACCGGTTCACCGTGCCGGGGACGTTCCACCAGTACGTGGAGGCCGAGCTGGCGGAGGACGTGGACGTACGGGCGCTGGGCGTGGCGGTGTCGGCCCTGGTCACCCGGCACGCCGCGCTGCGCACCCGCTTCACGGGGCACGACGGCGGACGGTCCCAGCACGTCACGCCGCCACCGGCCGAGGACGTCCTGCGCCACGTCCGTCTCGACGGCGAGACCGGCGAAGGGGACGCGGCGGGCGCGGCGGCCCGCGGCGGCGACGCGCTGGACGTGATGGCGCGCGAGAGCGAGGCCGTGCAGCGTGGCATCGACGCCGAGCGCGGGCCCGTGTTCGCGGCGGTGCTGTTCACCGGCTCCGGCGCGCCGCGCCTGCTGCTCACCGCGCACCACCTCGTCGTGGACGGCGTGTCCTGGCGGGTGCTGCTCCAGGACCTGCACACCGCCTACGGGCAGGCCGTCCGCGGCGAGCCCGTCGACCTGGGCGCGGAGACCGCCTCCTTCGTGAGCTGGTCCCGGGCCCTGGCCGCGCACGCCGCCGCCGGCTCCTTCGACGGCGAGCTCCCCCACTGGACCCGGGCGGCCGGCGTCGCGGGCGGGGCGGACATCCCGCTGGACCGCGAGGGGGCGGGCCTCGTGGCGTCGGGACGGCGTACGACGGTGTCGCTGGACGAGGAGACCACCCGCGCCCTGCTGCGCGACGTCCCCGGCGTCTACCGTACGGAGGTCAACGAGGTGCTGCTGGCCGCGCTGGCCCGCACCCTGGGCGACTGGACCGGGCGTACGGACCTGCTGCTGGCCACTGAGGGCCACGGCCGGGAGGAGATCCTCCCCGGCACCGACCTGTCCCGCACGGTCGGCTGGTTCACCACCTACTTCCCGCTGGCCCTGCACCTGCCCGACGGCGGCGACGGAGGCGGCGGCTGGAGTGAGCTGCTGAAGAGCGTCAAGGAGCAGGTCAGGGCCGTCCCGGGCCGCGGCTTCGGGTACGGCGTGCTGCGTCACCTGCGCGGCACCGCGCCCGAGTGCCACCCCGGCGTCTGCTTCAACTACCTCGGCCGGTTCGACCCGCCTCTGGGCGACCTCTACCGGGACGTCGCGCCCATCGGCCTGTTCCAGGACCCCGGCGACGTCCGGCCGCACCTCCTGGACGTCGTCGCCGCGGTGCGCGCCGGCCGGCTGGAGGTGACCTGGGAGTACTCGGCCGACCTGCACGACGAGGCCACCGTCGCCCGGCTCGCGGACGGGTTCGCCGCGAACGTGACCCGGCTGGTACGCCACTGCGCAGAACCGGGCGCGGGCGGGCGCACCCCGTCGGACTTCCCGCTGGCGGGGCTGGACCAGGCGAGCCTGGACCGGCTGATCGGCGACGGAGGCGACGTGACCGACATCGCCGACGTCTACCCGCTCACCCCCGGCCAGGCCGGCATGCTCTACGAGTGCCTGGCGGCCGGCGACGACCTGTACGTGGCCCAGTTCGGGATGCTGCTCGACGGCGTCACCGACCCCGGGACGCTGGCGCGGGCGTGGCAGTCGGTCGTGGACCGGACGCCCGTGCTGCGCACGTCCCTGGCCTGGGACGGCCTGGACCACCCCGTGCAGATCGTGCACGGGCGGGCCCGGCTGCCGGTCGTCCGGCACGACTGGCGGCGCCTGCCCGAGGACGAACGGCGGGCCGCGCTGGCCGCCCTCCTCGCCGCGGACCGGGCCGCGGGCCTGGACCTGACGGCCGCGCCGCCGTCCAGGCTGGCGGTCATCCGGCTGGACGACGACACCGTGCGCGTCGTGTGGACCCTGCACCACATCCTGCTGGACGGCTGGAGCGTGCACCGGCTGCTGCGCGACGTCCTGGCCGCGTACGCCCGGCTCTCCGGAGAGGGCGACGGCGGCGCGCCCGAGCCGCGCCGCCCCTTCCGCGACTACGTGGAATGGCTGGCCGGCCGCGACCTCGCCGCGGACGAGACCTACTGGCGGCAGGCGCTGGCCGGGCTCACCGCCCCGACGCCGCTGCCCTACGACCGGCCGCCCGGCAGGCGACACCGTCCGAAGGCGGCCGGACGGGTCCGCGCCGCCCTGCCGCCCGATCTGACCCGGCGGCTGGCCGACCGGGCCGCGGCGGCCGGTCTGACGCTCAACACGGTGGTCCAGGGGGCGTGGTCGATCCTGCTGTCCCGGCACAGCGGCGAGCCGCGGGTGTGCTTCGGCGCCACGGTGTCGGGCCGCCCCGAGGAACTGGACGGCGCCGAGTCCATGATCGGCATCTTCATCCAGACGCTGCCCGTCCACGTCCACGTGGACGGCGCCCGCCCGCTGCTGCCCTGGCTGCGCGAGCTCCAGGAGTCGCAGGCGGGGGCGCGGGAGCACGAGGCGGCCTCGCTCACCCGGATCCGCGGGTGGAGCGACCTGCCGCCGGGGACGGCGTTGTTCGACAGCATCGTGGTCTTCGAGAACTACCCGATCGACTACTCCGCCCCCGGCCCGCGCCTGCGGGACGTGGACGCCGCCGAGGCGAACGGCTACCCGCTCGGCCTGGTCGTCTACCCGGGCGAGGAGCTGTCGTTCGTCCTGCTGCACGACGAGGAGCTGTTCGACGCCGCGACCGTGCGGCGGCTCGGCGAGGGCCTGTCGGCGCTGCTCGGGCAGCTCGCCGCGGACCCCGGCGGGACCGTCGGGTCGCTGAGCGCGGTGAGCACGCGGGAGCGGCGGCTGACGCTGACGGAGTGGAACGACACTGCGCGCGACCACCCGCGCCGGACGGTCTGCGAGCTGTTCGCCGAGCGGGCGCGGGAGCTGCCCGGCGCGGTGGCGGTGCGCGGCGGCGGCGCGGAGCTGACGTACGGCGAGCTCGACCGCCGGTCCGGGGAGCTGGCGGCGGTGCTGGCCGGGCTCGGCGTGCGCGCCGAGTCCAGGGTGGCGGTGTTGCAGGGACGCTCGCCGGACGCGCTGGTGTCGATGCTGGCCGTGCTCAGGGCGGGCGGCGCGTACGTGCCGCTGCACCCGTACTTCCCGGCCGGGCGCATGCGGTGGATCCTGCGGGACACGGGCGCGGTCGCGGTGCTGACCGACCGGTCGCTGGCCGGGCGCGCCGCGGACCTGGGCCTGCCCGCCGTCGAGGTGGACGGCGACCTGCCCGCCCCCGGCCCCGCCGCCCCGCTGTCCGCCGCCCTGCCGGGCTCGCTGGCGTACGTGATGTACACCTCGGGCTCGACCGGGTTGCCCAAGGGCGTCGCGGTCACCCACGAGAACGTGGTGAGCCTGGCCCTGGACCACCGCTGGCGCGGCGGCGGGCACGACCGGGTGTTGTTCCACTCGCCGCACGCCTTCGACGCGGCCACGTACGAGATGTGGGTGCCGCTGCTGGCGGGCGGCGAGGTGGTGGTCGCGCCCGGCGACCTGGACGCGCGGCGGCTGCGGGCGCTGGCGGCCGAGCACGGCGTCACGGGGATGTTCGTCACGTCGGCGCTGTTCAACCTGTTCGCCGAAGAGCTGCCCGAGTGTTTCGCCGGGCTGCGCGAGGTGTGGACGGGTGGCGAGGCGGCCTCGCCGCAGGCGCTCGCCCGGGTGATCGACCACTGCCCCGGGACCACGTTCCACAACGGGTACGGGCCCACCGAGACCACCACGTTCGCCACGACCCGGGAGATGACCCCTGAGATCGTACGGACGGGACGGGCGCCGATCGGCCGTCCCATGGACGACACCCGCGCCTACGTGCTGGACGCCGCCCTGGCGCCGGTGCCCGTCGGCGCGCCGGGCGAGCTGTACCTGGCGGGCGCCGGCCTGGCCAGGGGCTATCTCGGCAGGCCGGCGCTGACCGCCGAACGATTCGTGGCCGACCCGTTCGGCGGCGGCGGGCGGCTCTACCGCACCGGGGACCGGGTCCGCTGGACGGCCGGAGGCGATCTGGAGTTCCTCGGCCGGGTGGACGGCCAGGTGAAGATCCGGGGCTTCCGGATCGAGACGGGCGAGGTGGAGGCCGCGCTCCTGGCGCACCCCGGGATCGCCGAGGCCGTCGCCATGGCCAGGCAGGACGCCGCCGGACGCCGGACGCTGGCGGCGTACGTGGTGCCGGCGGCCGGCGGGCCCGCGCCCTCGCACGAGGAGCTGGCCGCGAGCCTGGGCGCGCGGCTGCCCGCGTACATGGTGCCCGCGGCGTTCGTGTCCCTGGACCGGCTGCCGCTGAACGCCAACGGCAAGGTGGACCGCGCCGCCCTGCCGGAGCCCGCCCCGCCACGGGAGAAGGCGGCATCGTACGTCGCGCCGCGCAACCCGACCGAGGAGGCGCTCGGCCGCATCTGGGAGCAGGTGCTCGGCCTGGACCGGGTGGGCGTGCACGACGACTTCTTCGCGCTGGGCGGCGACTCGATCACCAGCCTGCGGGTGACGTCGCGGGTGCGGCCGGCGTTCGGCGTGGAGCTGTCGCCGCGCGACCTCTTCCTGACGCCGACCGTCGCCGGGCTGTCGGAGGTGGTGCAGGACAGGATCCTGGACTCCCTGGAGGAGGCGGTCCACCGGTCGTGACGGGGCTCAGCGCGCGCCCAGCCGCCGGTAGGCGCGCGAGACGAGGCCGAGGAAGGCGGCGTCGCTGCTCAGGTCGACGCCGCCGGGCACGGCCGCCGGTCCGGCGCCGCCGTCGGGCGGCAGGCCGCGGGCGCGGGCGCGGATGGCCGCGTCCACCGCGGCGGCCTCGGCGAACGCCTCCAGCCGCTGCCCGCGCAGGCCGGACCGCGCG
This sequence comes from Nonomuraea sp. NPDC005692, assembly GCF_040631115.1. Lineage (NCBI taxonomy): Bacteria > Bacillati > Actinomycetota > Actinomycetes > Streptosporangiales > Streptosporangiaceae > Nonomuraea > Nonomuraea sp. NPDC005692. The sequence goes on from NZ_JBEXYU010000007.1 coordinate 76,229, forward strand.
CCCTCCCGCCGGGCCGCGTCCGTCACGCGCGGGTCCAGGTACGGCTCCAGCGCGATCCGGCCGTCCCGGATCTCCACGAACCGCCGGTACAGCCGCAGGTCCAGGTCGCGGAAGGTGACCAGCTCGGTCAGGAAGGGGGCCGGGGCCAGCAGCGCGATGTCCGGGCTGGCCCGGTAGAGCGCCCGCCACAGGGGACGCAGCCGCAGGTGCAGCCGGAAGTCGCGGAACCAGCGCAGCCGCGCGGGCCACCACGACGGCAGGGCCAGGCCGAGCAGCACCGCGAGCGCGCCGAGCGGCACCAGCAGCATGTCCGCAGGCGCGCGCAGCAGGTCGGGGTAGTCGGCGCCGATCCGCCGGCAGGTGAAGTAGGCCGCCTTGTGCAGGTGGTAGAGCACGATCAGGGACGCGCCCACGGCGATCAGGCGCAGCCCCGCGCTCACCGCCCGGTTCTCCGTCTGGCGGGCCTCGCGCAGGGCGAACCAGGTGACGTGGCACAACACCGGCACGAGGTAGCACAGGAAGATGAGCCAGTATTCGAGCACGCCCGGCGTGTCCCCGTAGCGGACGGCGAAGCGCGGGCTGTTGACCGGCGTACGGGCCAGGGCGAAGGTCAGGCACATGCCGAGCAGCACGAGCGCCGGCCAGGCGGCCTCGCCCCACGTACGGCGGCGCGGCCCGTCCGGCGGCTGGCCGACCTGCCGCACGAACGTCTCGACCGACCAGGCGACGGCCAGCATGAACGCGTGGGACACCAGCCTGGCCAGGTTCGGCACGCCGGTCAGCCGCCAGACGGCGTCGTAGGCCCAGGGCGTGTTGACCGTCGTCGAGGCGGCGATCGCGGCCAGGATGCCGAACACCGCCCGCCCGGCCGGGTCCCGCCCCCAGGAGCGCACGGCGGCCAGCCGGTAAGCCGTCAGCGCGCAGGCCAGCACCGCGGGGCCGTTGAGCCGCAGCCAGTCACCCACGGCCGAGGCCGGACACCCCGCCGTGGAGCGCGTCGGCGGTCCCGGTGAGCACGGCGTCCACGCGCCGGACGTCCGACGCCCGCGGGCGCGCCTCCCGGCAGGCCCGCTGCCAGATGAGCGAGGCGAGCAGCTCGGCCTCCTGCTCCTCCTCCGACCCGTAGATCGAACGCCTGAGCACGCGGCGGACGAGGGCGGGGTTGAGGCTGGGGAACAACACGTGCCGCTGGGCCCTCGGGCCGGCCTCGGGGTAGTGGCCGCAGATCACGTGGCTCAGCTCGTGCAGGATGATGTGGTCCTGGTGCGGCGGCGTCGTGTCGGGCTTGTAGAAGATCAGGTCGGTCGCCTCGGTGGCCAGCCAGGCGCCCAGCATCTCGTCGTCGCCGGGCAGCTCCAGGAGCCGGATGGGCCGCCCCCGCTCGGCGGCGACCAGGTCGCAGAGCGTTCTGACGCGATAGGGCCGCGGCATGGGTAATCGGCGGGCGATCTCCGCGCAGCGACGCCGCATGAGCCTGAACTTCTTGCCGGCGGGAGTCATACCTCTCCAGGGCTAACAATTCAGCATCGACATCCGATCACGATCGTGTCGCATCCGCTTCGACCATGACAACGTCGTGCTTGCTCTGCCCCTTGGGCCGCCGGCCTAACCAGCTCCGCACCCGCTGCCCGTACCCGCCTCCGACCTGGTTCTTTAGCCGTCGGTTCAATGCTCTGGAGCGGCCGGGCGGCCGTTGACAACATCAGGAGGAGGCGGCGGGCGGCCTCGGACGACGCCCGCGAGGGCCGGGCCGCGCGCTTACCGCAGTTCATCGAAACGTCATCCAGGCGCGGACGGCCGACCGTCAACCGGAGGCTTGGAGACACCCCGATGCACATCTCTTCCCAGCGGGACGAGCGGATCGCGGCACTGCCGGAACACCTCCGTGACCAGATGCTGCGGAGACTGTCCGGCCGGTCGGCCGCCGACCCGATCCCGCGTACGGACACCACCGGCCCGGTCCCGCTCTCCCCCGCCCAGGAGCGGCTCTGGTTCATGTACGAGCTCGACCCGGACGCCGTGGACTACCTGGTGCCGCTGGCCGTACGGCTGAGGGGCGACCTGGACGTGCCCGCGCTGCGGACCGCGCTCACCCGGGTGGTGGCCCGGCACGAGACCCTGCGCACGACGTTCGGGTCCGTGGACGGGCGCGGCACGCAGCGGGTCATGCCCGCCGCCGAGGTGCCGCTGCCGCTGACGGACCTGTCGGAGCGGCCCGGCGAGCTGGATCGCCTGCTGGAGGAGGAGGCCCGCCGGCCCGTGGACCTGCGGGTGGGGCCGGTGTTCCGGGCCCGGCTGGTGCGGCTCGGCCCGCGCGAGCACGTGCTGACCGCCCACGCCCACCACATCGTCACCGACGGCTGGTCCTCGCGGGTGCTGCTCGACGACCTGGCCGCCCTGTACGCCGAGGCCGCCGGCGGCCCGCCCGCCGCCCTGCCGCCGCTGCCGGTGAGCTACGCCGACGTCAGCGCCTGGCAGCGGGAGCGGGCCTCGGGGCCGCAGGCCGGGGAGCAGCTCGCGTACTGGCGGCGCCGGCTGGACCGGCTGGCCCCCATGGACCTGCCGACGGACCGGCCGCGCCCGCCGGTCAGGAGTTCCGCCGGGGCGGCGTGCGCGTTCGAGGTGCCGGCGGACGTCACCGGGCGGCTCCGGGAGATCGGCGAGCGGGCCGGCGCCACGCTCTTCATGACGCTGGTCGCCGCGGTGCACACGCTGCTGGCCCGCTACACCGGCCGTCCGGACGTGGCCGTGGCCACCGTCGTCTCCGGCCGGGACCGGGTCGAGACGGAGAACCTGGTCGGCTTCTTCGTCAACACGCTGGTGCTGCGCGGCGAGGTGGACGAGTCGCGCCCGTTCGAGGAGCTGCTGGGCCGGACGCGCACGACGGTGCTGGACGCGTTCGCCCACGACCGGGTGCCGTTCCAGCGGCTGGTGGAGGCGCTGCGCCCGGAACGCGACCCGAGCCGCCCGCCGCTGACGGAGGTGGCGGTCAACCTGCGCAACCTGCCGCCCGGCACGGCCGCCTTCCCCGGCCTGCGGGTCACCGAGCTGCCGCCGCCCGTGCTGGCCGCGAGCATGGACCTGTCGTTCGACTTCACCGAACGGGACGGCGCCCTGGCCGGGAGCCTGGCCTACAACACGAGCCTGTACGGCCCGGACACCGCCGAGCGGATGAGCGCCCACCTGGTGCGCCTGCTCACCGGGATCGCGGCGGCGCCCGGCCGGCCGCTGGCCGGGATCCCGCTGCTCGGCCGGACCGAGCATCGGCTGCTGACCTCGTTGTGGCCCGGGACCGGCGCCGGGCCGGAGACGCTGACGGTGCCGCGGCTGTTCGCCGAGCAGGCGGCGGCCCGGCCGGCGGCCCAGGCCGTGGTGTGCGGCGGCCGCTCGCTCACCTACGGCGAGCTGGACGAGCGCGCCGACCGGCTGGCCCGGCTGCTGGCCGCCAGGGGCGCGGGGCCGGAGCGGTACGTCGCGGTGGCGCTGCCCCGGTCGATCGACATGGTCGTGGCGGTGCTGGCGGTGCTCAAGGCCGGGGCCGCGTACCTGCCGGTGGACGTGGGGCAGCCGGCCGGCCGGATCGCGGCCATGGTCGCCGACACCCGTCCGGTGCTGGCGGTGGCCAACCGGGAGAGCGCGTCCGCGCTGCCCGCCGGCCTGCCGTTCGTCGAGCCGCACGACCCGGCGCCCGCCGGACCGCCCGGCGGGGCCCCCGCCGTGCGGCCGGAGAACCCGGCCTACGTGATCTACACCTCCGGTTCCACCGGCCGGCCCAAGGCCGTGGTGGTCACGCACGAGGGCGTGCACGACATGGTGCGCGTCCAGCGTGAGCGCATGGACGCCGGGCCGGGCGCGCGGGTGCTGCAGTTCGCCTCGCTCTCCTTCGACGGCGCGTTCTGGGAACTGGTGCTCGCCCTGCTGTCCGGGGGCACGCTCGTGGTCGCCGCCGACGACGAACGCCCGCCGGGCGCGCCGCTGGCCGGGCTGCTCGCCCGCGAGCGGGTCACCCACGTCACGCTGCCGCCCACCGCGCTCGCGACGCTGCCCGAGGGCGGCGTCCCCCGGGGCGCGGTCGTGGTGGTGGCGGGCGAGACGTGCCCGCCCGAGCTGGTGCGCGCCTGGTCGCCGGGGCGGCGGGTGTTCAACGGGTACGGGCCCACGGAGACCATGGTCGGCGCCACGCTGAGCGAGCCGCTGACCCCGGCGGACGCCGACCCGGGGCCGGTGCCCATCGGGCGGCCGTTCCCGAGCATCCGGGCGTACGTGCTGGACGAGCGGCTCAGGCCCGCGCCCATCGGCGTGCCGGGCGAGCTGTACCTGGGCGGCACGCGCCTGGCCAGGGGGTATCTGAACCGGCCCGGCCTGACCGGCGAGCGGTTCGTGGCCGACCCGTACGGGCCGCCGGGCACCCGCATGTACCGCACCGGGGACCGGGCCCGCTGGCTGGCGAACGGCCGGCTGGAGCACGCGGGCCGCACCGACGACCAGGTCAAGCTGCGCGGGTTCCGGATCGAGCCGGGCGAGGTCGAGGCCGCGCTGTCGGAGCAGCCCTGCGTGGTCGCCGCCGCCGCCGCGGTCAAGGAGGACGCGAACGGGACCAGGCGGCTGGTGGGCTACGTCGTACCGGCCGAGGGCGGCGCGGACCCCGCGGAGCTGCGCGAGGCCCTGCGGCGGCGGCTGCCCGAGCACATGGTGCCGACGGCGTTCGTCGTCCTGCTCGCCCTGCCGCTGACGCACAGCGGCAAGGTGGACCGGCGGGCCCTGCCCGCGCCGACCGGCGCCCGCCACAGCGGCGAGGAGTACGCCGAGCCGCGCACACCCGCCGAACGCGCGCTCGCCGAGGTGTGGGCGCGGGTCCTGGGCGTCGAGCGTGTGGGCGTGCACGACAACTTCTTCGACCTCGGCGGCGACTCCATCCTCGGGCTCCAGGTCGTCGCCGGGGCGCAGGCGGCGGGGCTGGCGCTGACCCCGCGCCTGATGTTCCTCCGCCAGACCGTCGCCGACCTGGCCGCCGAGCTGCCCGTCGGCCACCCCGACGGCCTGCCCGCCGACCTGCCGGGCGCGCGGGACGCCGAGGGCGGCCCGGTGAGCGGCGACGTGCCGCTCACGCCGATCCAGCACTGGTTCCTGGAGAACCTGGCCGACAGCCTGCCGCGGTTCAACCAGGCGGTCGCGCTGGAACCGCCCGCCGAAGCCGGCGACGACGACGTCGAGGCGGCGCTGACGGCCCTGGTGGAACGGCACGACGCGCTGCGCCTGCGGCTGGAGCGGGACGGCGCCGGGTGGCGGCAGCACAACGCCGCCGCCGAGCACGGCCGGGTGCTGCGCCGCGTCGACCTGTCCGGCGTGCCCGAGGACGAGCGCGCCGGGTACGCCCACCGCGCGGCCGTGGAGGCGCAGACCTCGTTCGCGCTCGACCGCGGACCGCTGATCAAGGCCCTGCTGCTCACCGGCGACGGCCCCCGCCGGCTGTTCCTCGCCGCCCACCACCTGGTCGTGGACGGCGTGTCGTGGCGGGTGCTGCTGTCGGACCTGGACGTCGCCTGCCGCCAGGCCGCCGCCGGCGAGCCGATCCGGCTGGGCCCGCGTTCCACGTCGTTCCGCGAGTGGGCGCTGCGGCTGAGCGGCCACGCGGCGGCCGGCGGCTTCGACCACGAGCTGCCCCACTGGCGGCGGGTAAGGGAGCTGGCCGCCGAGGTCCCCCCGCTGCCCGTGGACGACGCCGAGGGCGCGAACGTCGCCGGCGACCTGCGGACGGTGACGGCCACGCTGGACGCCGGCCGCACCCGCCGGCTGCTGCGCGAGGTGCCGGAGGTCTACCGGACGCGCATCGACGAGGTGCTGCTCGGCGCGCTCGGCCGGGTGCTGGCCGGCTGGGCGGGCGGCGCCCGCGTCCTGGTCGAGCTGGAGGGCCACGGCCGCGAGGAGCTGTTCCCCGAGGTGGACCTGTCGCGCACGGTCGGCTGGTTCACCACCGTCTCCCCCCTGGTGCTGGAGCTCCCGGACGGCGGCTGGGGCGACCTGCTCCGGTCCGTCAAGGAGCAGGTCAGGGCGGTCCCGCTGCGCGGACTCGGGTACGGCGCGCTGCGCCACCTGTCCCCCGCGGGGGCCGAGCTGCGCGACGACCGGCAGCCCGAGGTCGCCTTCAACTACCTGGGCCGGATGGAGTCGCGCGGCATGCTGCCGACTCCCGAGGGCACCGAGCGCGACCCGCGCCAGGAGCGCGTGCACCTGCTGGAGGTCAACGCGGTGGTGCGCGGTGACCGGCTGGAGATGCGCTGGTCGTACTCGTGCCGGCGGCATCGGGAGGCGACCGTGGCGGCCCTGGCCGAACGGATGACGGCGGCGCTGGCGGAGATCGTCGAGCACTGCGCGGAGCCCGGCGCGGGCGGCTGCACCCCCTCCGACTTCCCGCTGGCCCGGCTCGACCAGGCCGCCGTGGACCGCGTCGCGGGCGACGGCCGCTCGGTCGAGGACGTCTACCCGCTCACGCCGCTGCAGGGCGGCCTGCTCTTCCACTCGCTGGCCGACCCCGGCGCCGACACCTACGCCTCGCACTTCAGCCTCCTGCTCGACGGCGTGGACGACCCGGACCGCCTGGCGCGGGCCTGGCAGCAGGTCACCGACGACATCCCGGCGCTGCGCACGGCGATCGTCTGGCAGGACGTGCCCGAGCCCGTGCAGGTCGTGCGGCGCGGCGTGCGCCTCCCGGTCGAGCGGCACGACTGGCGCGGGCTGCCGGAGGCCGCGCGGCGGGCCGAGACCGAACGGCTGTGGGCGCGCCGCGCCGAACGCCGCCTCGACCTGGCCACCGCGCCGCTGGCGCGGCTGATCGTCGCCCGCCTGACCGACACCCGGGTGCGGGTCTTCTGGACCGCGCACCACCTCATGCTCGACGGCTGGAGCGCAGCGCAGGTGCTGACCCAGGTGTTCGAGCGGTACGCGGGCCGTCCGGCCCCCGTGCGCAGGCCGTACCGGGACTACCTGGAATGGCTCGGGCGGCAGGACGTGGCGGCGGCCGAGCGGCACTGGCGGCGGGAGCTGGCCGGGTTCGCCGCGCCGACGCCGATCCCGTACGACCGGCCTCCGGCGCGGGCGCACCGGTCACGCTCCACCGCCGCCGTACGGGTGAGCCTGCCCGCCGACCGCTCCGCCCGCCTGTACGAGCGGGCCAGGAACGCGCGCCTGACGGTGAACACGCTGCTCCAGGGCGCGTGGGCGATCCTGCTGTCGCGCTACGCCGGGGAGCGGGAGGTGTGCTTCGGCGCCACCGTCTCCGGCCGGCCCGCCGGCCTGCGGGACGCCGGGTCGATCGTGGGGCTGTTCATCAACATGCTGCCCGTCCGGGTCGACGTGGACGGCGAGGCCGAGGTGTTCGGCTGGCTGCGCCGGCTCCAGGACCACCAGGCCGAGTGCCGCCAGTACGACTACCTGTCCCCCGCCCAGATCCACCGCTGCGGCGACCTGCCGGGCGGCGTGCCGCTGTTCGACAGCGTGCTGGTGTTCGAGAACTACCCCGAGGGCCGGCGCGACGGGCACGGCGTACGGGTGCTGGAGCACCTCGGCGACGAGCGCAGCAACTACCCGCTCATGATCACCGTGCACGCGGGCGACGAACTGACCATCGCCGCCGACTACGACCCGGCGCTGTTCGAGGAGGCCACCGCGACCCGGCTGCTGGGCCATCTGGAGACCCTGCTCGACGCCCTCGCCGACGGCACCGCCCGGCGGACGGCGGACCTGCCCGTGCTCACCGCCGCCGAACGCGGGCAGCTGGCCGCCTGGAACGACACCGCGGCGCGGTTCCCCGCCGCCCGCCCGGTGCACGAGCTGTTCGCCGAGCAGGCCGCGCGCACCCCCGGCGACACCGCCGTGAGCTGCGGCCCCGACAGCCTGACCTTCGCCGAGCTGGACGGGCGGGCCGACCGGCTGGCGCACCTGCTGATCGAGCGCGGCGCGCGGCCGGGCACGCTGGTCGGCGTCTGCCTCGAACGCGGCGTGGACGCCGTGGCCGCGCTGCTCGGCGTGCTCAAGTCGGGGGCGGCGTTCGTGCCGCTCGACCCGGACCACCCGCGGGCCCTGCTGGAATCCATGCTGGCCGACTGTGCCGCCCCGCTCGTGGTCACCCGTCCGGCGCTGCTCGACCGGCTGGGCGGGACGGAGGCCGTCCTGCTGGACGATGCCGCCCTCGCCGCCGCCCCCGCCCGGCCGCCGCGCGTGCACGTCGGGCCGGACGACCTGGCGTACGTGATCTACACCTCGGGCTCGACGGGACGGCCGAAGGGCGTGATGGTCGAGCATCGCAACGTCCACCACATGACCCACGCCTGGGACGCCCGCTACGGCCTGGCCGGCACCCGGCCGCGCTGCCTGGCGGTCTCCAGCCAGTCGGTCGACCTGTTCTTCGGCGACTTCCTGCTGTCGGCGATGTTCGGCGGCGAGATGGTGATCTGCCCGGCCGACCGCGTCGGCGACCCCCGCGCCATGGCCGACCTGCTGGTGAGCAGCGGCGCGCACCTCATGGTGACCGTGCCGTCGCTGGCGGCGGCGGTGACCGAGGAGCTGGCGCGCGCGGGACGGCGGCCGGAGGCGCTGCGGGTGCTGATGGTCGGCTCGGAGGGCTGGCCGGTGGCCGAGGCCGAACGGGTGCTCGCCCGCCTCGGGCCCGGGACGATCGCGGTCAACGCCTACGGCGCGACGGAGACCACCGTGGACTCGACGGTGTTCCAGCTCGGCACGGCGCCCATGGGGCAGGGTGCGTACGCGCCGATCGGGCGGCCGTTCGCCAACACCCGCGTGCACGTGCTCGACGCCGGGCTGCGTCCGGTGCCGGTGGGCGTGACGGGCGAGATCTGCGTCGCGGGCGACGGGGTCGCGCGCGGATACTGGGGGCGTCCCGAGCTGACCGCGAGCCGGTTCCTGCGCGACGCCGCCGGGGAGCGCGTGTACCGTACCGGCGACCTGGGGCGCCGCCGGGCGGACGGCGAGCTGGAGATCGTCGGGCGCGCCGACGACCAGATCAAGGTCCGCGGGTTCCGCGTGGAGCTGGGCGAGGTGGAGGCCGCGCTGGCCCGCCACCCCGGGGTGGCCGCCGCCGCGGCGGCCGGGCACCGCGACGAGGCCGGGCGGACGCGGCTGGTCGGCTACGTCGTGCCGGCCGGCGAGGACGTCCCGGGTCCGGCCGAGCTGCGCGCGTTCATGGCCGCGCACGTGGCCGCGCAGGCGGTGCCGTCGGCGTTCGCCCGGCTGGACGCCCTGCCGCTGACCGCGGGCGGCACCCTCGACCGGCGGGCGCTGCCCGTGCCCGACGGGCCGCTCGACGCGGCCGTGCCCCGGGTCGCCCCGCGCGACGCCACCGAGTCGCTGCTGGCCGGGATCTGGGCCGAGGTGCTGGGCCTGGACGTGGCGGACGTGGGCGTCGAGGACGACTTCTTCGACCTCGGCGGCGACTCCGTCCTCAGCATCCGGGTGATCTCGCGGGTGCGCGCGGCGCTCGGCGCGGCGCCCTCGCCTCGCCAGCTCTTCGACACCCCGACCATCGCCGCCTTCGCGGGCACGCTCACCGCCGCCCCCGTGCCCGACGCCGTGGAACGGGTCGCGGGCGACGAGGGCCTGCCGCTGTCCTTCGCCCAGCAGCGGTTGTGGTTCCTCAGCGAGTTCGAGCCCGGCGGCTCGGAGTACAACACCGTGTACGGGCTGCGCCTGTCCGGCGAGCTGGACGTGGCGGCGCTGCGTACCGCGCTCGACCGGCTGGTGGAGCGGCACGAGGCGCTGCGCACGGTCTACGGCGACGTGGACGGCCGCGGCACGCAGACGATCCTGCCTCCCGGGCCGGTGCCCCTGCCGGTGACCGACGTGTCCGGCGCCGGCGATCCCGAGCGGGCGATGCGGGAGGCCGTGGAGCGGGCCGCGTCCCGGCCGTTCGACCTGCGGCGCGGGCCCGTGCTGCGGGCCACGCTGGTGCGGCTGGGCGCCGCCGAGCACGCGCTCGCGCTGGTCATGCACCACATCGCGACCGACGGCTGGTCGATGGGCGTGCTCGGCGCCGAGCTCGGCGCCTGCTACGCCGCCGCGCTCCGGGGCGAGCGGGCCGAGCTGCCGCTGCTCCCGCTGCGGTACGCCGACTTCGCCTCCTGGCAGCGCCGGCACCCGTCCGACCCCGGCTACTGGGAACGCCGGCTGGCCGGCCTCACGCCGCTCGCGCTGCCGCTCGACCGGCCCCGCCCGCCGGTACGGGTGGCCGACGGCGCGATGCGCCTGCTCGACGTCGCGCCGGGGACGCTGGACCGGCTCAAGGCGCTGGCCCGCGGGCACGACGCCACGCTGTTCATGGTCCTGACCGCCGTGACGCAGCTCCTGCTGTCCCGGATCTGCGGCCAGCGGGACGTCGCCGTCGGCACCGCGACGTCCGGACGTGGCCGGGCCGAGCTGGAGGGGCTGGTCGGGTTCTTCGTCAACACCGTCGTGCTCAGGTCCACGGTCAGCGGCTCGTCGTCGTTCGCGGCGTTCCTGGCCGAGGTTCGTTCGACCGTGCTGGAGGCGTTCGAGCACGAGGACGTGCCGTTCGAGCGGCTGGTCGAGCTGCTCCGGCCGGAGCGGGACCCGAGCAGGAACCCGCTGGTGGACGTCATGGTGGTGCTGGACAACACGCCGTCGGCCGACCCGGACCTGCCGGGCCTGCGCGCCACGCCGCTGCCGGCCGTCTCCGACCAGGTCAGCCACGACCTGACGATCGACTTCCACGAGCACGGCGGCCGGCTGACGGCGGCCATCGGCTACAGCACCGCGCTGTTCGACCATTCCACCGCCGAACGGCTGGCCGGCCACCTGACGACCCTGCTCGACGCCGTCGCGGCCGACCCCGGCGCCCTCCTCGCCGACCTGCCGATCATGACGGACGCCGACCGGGACCAGGTCCTGACCGGCTGGAACGACACGCGTGCCGCGGCGTCGTCCGCGCTGTTCACCGACCTGTTCGCCGAACGGGCCCGCGCCGACGCCGCGCTGCCCGCGCTGGCCTTCCGCGACCGCGTGCTCACCTTCGCCGAGCTGGACGCCCGCGCCGACCGCCTGGCGCGGCTGCTCCGGGCGCGCGGGGCCCGTCCCGAGACGCTGGTGGGACTGGCCTGTTCGCGCGGCGACTGGACGGTCGTGGCCCTGCTGGCGGTGCTCAAGGCCGGGGCCGCCTTCCTCCCGCTGGATCCCGACCTGCCGGACGAACGGCTGTCGTTCATGCTGGACGACGCCGCGCCGGTGATCGTCCTGACCGACCGGGAGGCGGCGTTCGGCCCGCCCGTGCCCGGCGAACTGATCATGCTGGACGATCCCGCGCTGCTCGACGGCCAGCCGGACGGCCCGCCGGACTGGCCCGCGCCGCTCCCCGGGCACCCGGCGTACGTCATCTACACCTCCGGCTCGACCGGCCGGCCCAAGGGCGTGGTGCTCGAACACCGCGGGCTGGCCAACCTGTTCCTCGACCACCGGGCCGGCCTCATCCGTCCCGAGGCGGGCGGCGGGCGGCTCAGGGCGGGGCTCACCGCGGCGTTCAGCTTCGACACCTCGCTGGAGGGCGTGTTGTGGCTGGCCGACGGCCACGAGCTGCACGTGATCGACGACCTCACCCGGCGCGACCCGGAGGCGCTGCTGTGCTACATCGACCGGCACCGGATCGACGTGCTGGACCTGACGCCGTCCTACGCCGAGCAGCTCGTGCCGCTCGGCCTGCTCACCGGGGAACGGCACCGGCCGGCGGTGGTCATGCTGGGCGGCGAGGCGGTGGGCGAGGCGCTCTGGCGCGACCTGCGCACGGCCCCGGACACCGCCGGCTACAACTACTACGGGCCGACCGAGTGCACCGTGGACACCCTGTACTGCCGCCTGTCCGACAGCGAACGGCCCATCGTGGGCAGGCCGATGCGCAACACCCGGGCGTACGTGCTGGACGGGGGGCTGCGGCCGGTCCCCGTGGGCGTGGCCGGGGAGCTGTACCTCGCCGGTGACCAACTCGGCCGCGGTTACCTCGGCCGGCCCGCGCTCACCGCCGAACGGTTCGTCGCCGGGCCGTTCGAGCACGCGGGCGGGCGCATGTACCGCACCGGGGACCTGGCGCGGTGGCGTCCCGACGGCACGCTGGAGTACCTCGGCAGGACCGACGACCAGGTGAAGGTGCGCGGGTTCCGGATCGAACCCGGCGAGATCGAGGCGGTGCTCGGCGAACACCCGCAGGTGGCGCGGGCGACCGTCGTGGTGCTCGGGGACGGCCAGGGCGTGCCGCGGATCGCCGCGTACGTCGTGCCGGTGGCCGGGGCCGCGCCGGAGACCGCCGCACTGCGCGAGTTCGCCCGCGGCCGGCTGCCCGGCTACATGGTGCCGCACTTCTTCGTGACGCTGGACGAGCTGCCGCTGACCAGCAGCGGCAAGGTGGACCGGCGCGCCCTGCCGCAACCGTCCGCCACCGCGGCGGGCACGGCCGCGGACGGGCGGCTCGCGCCGCGCGACGGCGTGGAGTCGGCGCTGGTGGCGGTGTGGGCGGAGGTCCTGGGCGTCGAGGCCGGTGCGGTCGGGGTCGAGGACAACTTCTTCGACCTGGGCGGCGACTCCATCCTCAGCATGCAGATGGTCGCCAGGGCCCGGCGCGCCGGGATCGGCGTCACCGCCAAGGACCTCTTCCTGCACCAGACGATCGCCGAGCTGGCCCCGGTGGCTCGCGCCGCCCCCTCCTCCACGAACGCCGGCGACGTTCTCGAAGCCGGTGCGGTCGCCGGCGGGCCGGTGCCGTTGACGCCGGTGCAGCGGGCGTTCCTGGCCGGTCACCGGGTCGCGCCGCACCACTACAACCAGTCCATGCTGGCCGAGCTGACCGGCCCGGTGGACGAGGAGGCCCTGCGGGCCGCGCTCGCCGCGCTGGCGCGGCGGCACGACGCGCTGCGGTCCCGCTTCGAACGGGACAGCGACTTCCAACGGGACAGCGACTTCGAACGGGACAGCGACTTCGAACGGGACGGCGACTTCGAACGGGACAGCGACTTCGAACGGGACGGCGACGAATGGCGGCAGCACATCGCCCCCGCCGACGACGCGCGGCTGCCGCTGACCCGGCACGACCTGGCGCACCTGGACGCGGACACCGGCCTGCGGGCGGCCATGGACGAACGGGCCGCCGCCGCGGACGCCGGGTTCGACCTCGCCCGCGGCCCCCTGTGCCGGGCCCTGCTGTTCGACACCGGTCCCGGCCGCCGGCCGTGGTTGTACCTCACTGCCCACCACCTGGTGGTGGACGCCGTCTCCTGGCGCGTCCTGACCGAGGACCTGGAGACCGCGTACCGGCAGGCGGCCGGCGGCGAGCCGATCGACCTCGGCCCCGCCTCTTCGCCGTTCGGCACGTGGGCGACCAGGCTGGCCGGGTACGCCGCGGGCGACGGACCGGGCCGGGAGGCCGCGTACTGGACCGGGCTGCCGGAGCCGCCGCCGCTGCCGGTGGACCACGACGGCGACAACCTGGTCGGCTCGGTCGCCGTCGTGCCCGGCGCGCTGTCGGAGGAGGAGACCCGCGCGCTGGTCCGCGCCGCCCCCGCCGCCTTCCGCGTACGGCTCCACGAGCTGCTGGTCGCGGCCCTGGCCTGGACCCTCAGCCGGTGGAGCGGCGACGAGCGGGTGGTGATCGACATGGAGGGCCACGGCCGCGAGTACCTGTTCGACGACCTCGACCTGAGCAGGACCGTCGGCTGGTTCACCACGGAGTACCCGGCGGCCCTCACGCTGCCCGGCGGCGACGACTGGGCGAAGATCGTCCGGTCGGTGCGCGAGCAGCTTCGCGCGATCCCCGGCAACGGGCTCGGCTACGGCCTGCTGCGCCATCTCGGCCCGCCGGGATCCGCCGGGGCGCAGCTGTCGTCGCGGCCCGTCCCGCAGGTGGCCTTCAACTACCACGGGCAGGCGGACGCGGCCGGCGGCCCCAGTGGCGGCCCCAGTGGCGGTCACAGTGGCGGCCCCGGTGGCGGCCTCCTGCACGCCTTCCACGACCCGATCGGCCGCGAGCAGAACCCGCGGGAGCGGGCCGACCACCTGCTGGAGGTGGTGGGCGCGATCCGGGACGGCCGGTTGTCGTTCGACTGGTACCACTCGCGGAACGTGCACGACCGGGCCACGGTGGACCGGCTCATGGCGGACTTCCTGGCCTGCCTGCGCTCGCTGGCCCACCACCCGGGCCCCCGCCACCCGGGCCCCCGCCACGCCACCGGCTCCGACTCCGGCTCCGGCTCCGGCTCCGGCTCCGGCTCCGGCTCCGGCTCCGGCTCCGGCTCCGGCTCCGGCGGGGAGGGCTGACATGGACCGCCTCGACCTGCCGGGCCTGCTGGCCGAGCTGTCGCGCGGGCACCGCGTCCCCGGCGCCCAGCTCGCCGTCCACCGCGACGGCCGGACGACGACCGCCGAGTACGGCGTCGAGACCCCCGGCGGCCCGCCGGTGACGGCCGGCACCGCGTTCCCGCTCGGGTCGCTGACGAAGCCGTTCACCGCGACGCTGGCCGCCATGCTGGCCGACGACGGCGACGTGGGCTTCGGCACGCCGCTCGCCGGACCGCTGCCCGAGCTGGGCCCGTACGCCGCGGACCTCACCCTGGGCCGGCTGCTCAGCCACACCGCCGGCCTGGCGGCCAACGCCGAGGACGCCGACCGGGCGCCCAGCAGGCGGGCGTGGGCCGAAGGACACTGCGGGCCCGCCTGGCCCGGCATCGTCCCCGCGTTCTCCTACTCCAACGCCGGGTACGTCCTGGCCGGTCACCTGATCGAGTCCGTCACCGGGATGACCTGGTGGGAGGCGGTCGAGGACCTGCTGCTGGCGCCGCTGGAGATCACGCCCGCGTACGTGGCGGGCCCGCCGACGGCCCGCCGGGCGGCGACCGGCCACAGCGTGCACCCGTCCCGGGACGTGGTGGTGGCGGTGGCCGAGGAGGAGTCGCCCGTCGAGGCCCCGGACGGCGCGCTGGCGCTGAGCGCCGCCGACCTGGTCGCCTTCGCCCGCCTGCACCTGGGCGACCCGTCCCTGCCCGCCCTGCTCGGCGCGGACACGCTGCTGCGGATGCGCGTCGACCGGCTGGCCGGCGCCGCGATCGGCCCGTACGGCATGGCGGACGGCTGGGGGCTCGGCTGGGCGATCCACCGCCGCGACGGCGCCGAGTGGTTCGGCCACGACGGCACGGGCGAGGGCACCTCGTGCCACCTGCGCGCCGATCCCGTCAGCGGCACGGTCGTCGCGCTGACCACGAACGCGAACACCGGCCTGGCCGTGTGGCGCGACCTGGTGGACCGGCTGGCGGCGGCGGGCGTCGAAGTGGGCGACCACCGCCCGCTGGCCGCTCTCGGGGCGCCCGTGCCGGGTCCGCCGGGCTGCGCGGGAGCGTACGCGAACGGCGCGGCCAGGTTCGAGGTGGCCGAGGACGGCGCGGGCCGCCTGAGCCTGCGGTCCACGGGCGCGATCACGTGTTTCCTCGGCCTGGTGTTCGCCGTCGGCGAGCCGCCGCCCCACGGCCGCACCGCGCACGCCGGCCGGTTCATCGCCGACGACCACAGCGGCGCCGGTCTCAGCGGTGACGCCGGCCGGATCGGCCTGATCCAAGTGACCGGACGACTGGCCCGCCGCCTGCCGCCGGAGTCCTGGACGGGAGGAACACCATGAAGGATTCCACCGTCGAACCCGCGCCAGCCCCGCTGTCGCGCAACAGGAGCTACGCCACGCTGTGGAGCGGGCAGTTCCTCTCCGAGCTGGGCAACGAGATCAACTTCATCGCGATCCCCCTGCTGATCCTGGCCATGTCCGGCTCCGCCCTGGAGGCCGGGCTGGCCTCGTCGGTGGTGGCGGCCGGCCACATGATCGCCAACCTCCCGGCCGGGGTGATCGCCGACCGCTGGGACCGCAGGCGCACCCTGCTGATCTGCCAGACCGGGCGGGCGCTGGCCATGGCCTCCGTCGCCGCCGCCGTGTGGCTGGACGCCTACTCCTTCCCGCACATCCTGCTGGTGGCACTGCTCGACGGCCTGCTCGGGGCCGCGTTCGAGCCCGCCGAGCAGGCCGCGCTGCCGCAGGTGGTACCCGCCTCGCAGCTCTCGCGGGCGGTGGCGGCCAACACCGCGCGGCCGTTCATCGCGACCCTGGTGGGGCCGGCGCTGGCCGGTTTCCTGTTCGCCCTGCAGCGGGCGATCCCGTTCGTGGTGGACGCCGTCATGCTGGCCTTCTCCTCCGTCGCGCTGCTCTTCCTGCGGCTGCCCGCGCGTCCGGCTCCGGCCGGGGAGGAGCGGGGGCCGGGCGGTGACCTCGTGGCCGGGTTGCGGTGGGTGCTGGGCCGGCGGGTCATCAGGACGACGCTGCTGTGGATGCTGCTGTCCAACCTGGTCTTCACCGCACTGATCATCATCGTGCTGGCGACGTCCCACGAGGACCAGGTGGGCGCCGGGGTGATCGGGCTGAGCATGGCCTGCATGGGGGCGGGCGGGCTGCTCGGCGCCGCGCTGGCCGACCGGCTGCACGCCGCGCTGCCCGCGCCGGTCGTGATCGTGGGCTTCTCCTGGGTCACCGCCGCGCTGACGGCGCTGATGGCGGTCGTGCCGAGCGGCCTGCCGCTCGGGCTGCTGCTCGGCTGCGCCGCCTTCTTCGTCCCCCTGGCCAACACCACGATCCTGACCTACCAGATCACCGTCACCCCGGACGCGCTGCGCGGCCGGCTGACGGGCATCACGGGGCTGTGCGGCGGCGGCGCGGCGGCGCTCGGGCCGCTGCTCGGCGGAGCGCTGGTCACGGCGGGGACCGGCGGCATCCTGGCCTGCGCCGCCGCCCTCACCCTCGTGGCGACCGCGACCACGCTCAGCCCGACCCTCCGCCGCTTCCCCACCGCCCGCCCCTGACCCGCCTTCGCAGGGTCCCCGCTCTGTCCGCACGAGGGCGGGCCCGTGGCGCAGGTCGTCGGGACGGATCGGCGCATCGCAGGGTGGAGCCGCACGACAGACCGTTGGATCAGCCGGGGACCAGGCTCGCGTATCGAGGGTCCCGGGCGCCGGCATAGACCACGACCATCGTGAAGTGGGCCGGCTCCGGGCCCTGGCTGCTGTAGGCGTGCGGGCGGTCGCCTCGCATGCGGAGCGCGTCTCCCGCGGCGAGTTGGAAGAGCGCCCCGCCGACGGTGACCGCGACGCTGCCCGAGTGAAGCTGCAACAGTTCCCGGGTGCCGGTCGGATGCGCGGGCGTGGAGATCTTGTCGCCGGCGGGCAGCCGGAACTCCCAAAGCTCGGTGAAAGGCGGCTGGCTGTCGTTGATCAGGAGCCTGGCGCGGCCTTCAGAGCGAACCACGGCGTCGGCGGCACGGGAAACGCGGCCGAGCTCCTCCGGGGGCTCCACCAGCTCGCCGATCGAAACACCGAGCGTGGCGCTGATCCGAGCGAGCGTCGCGATGCTGGGGTTGGTGCGCATGGTCTCGATCTGCTGGAGCATGCCGCGGCTGACGCCGGACCGAGTGGCCAGCTCTTCCAGCCGCCAGCCTCGGGCTTGACGTGCGGCGCGCAGGTTCGCGGCGAGGGTGTGGCCTACGGCCTCGGCGGGATCGGTCATGGCGCAATGCTGCCCTAGGGTGCAAAATAGTGCGACTATGACACAAGATGCTGGTCGCACCGAGCGTCGAGCGGTGCGGCGGCTGCTCGGCGCCAGCTTCGTGGACTTCCTTGGCTCGGGGCTCTTCCTGGCCTTCTCGGCCGTCTACTTCACCGGCGTCGTCGGGCTCGCCGCAGGCCAGGTCGGGCTGGGCTTGAGCATCGCGGGTACCGCGGCCATGGCCGCCGCGATACCGCTGGGCCGGGC
Source organism: Nonomuraea sp. NPDC005692 (assembly GCF_040631115.1). NCBI lineage: Bacteria > Bacillati > Actinomycetota > Actinomycetes > Streptosporangiales > Streptosporangiaceae > Nonomuraea > Nonomuraea sp. NPDC005692. The sequence goes on from NZ_JBEXYU010000007.1 coordinate 94,074, forward strand.
GGCCGACCGCTACGGTGTCCGGCGGGCACTGGTGCTGGTGCATGCCCTACGCACTGCCGGAACCGCCGCTTACGCCCTCGTCGGAGACTGGTGGGGGTACCTCGTCGTCGTCACGATCATCACGGTCGCCGACCAGATCGCGACCGCGCTGACCCAGGCGTACGTGGCAGAGATCGCCGAAGGAGACAGCCGGGTGAGGGTGCTGGCCTCGTATCGGACTGTGATCAACCTGGCGATCAGCATCGGCGGTCCACTCGGCGGACTGCTGGCCGGCACCGGCCTCTTCCGGACCATCATCCTGGCCAACGCGGCAGCCTGTCTTCTGGTCACTGCGGCCTTCGCCACCCTGCCCCAGCCGGTCCGAACCGAAGAGCCCGCCCCCGTCCGGCGAGGCTTGGGCGTGCTACGTGATCTGCGGCTGCTCTCGCTGGCTTGTGTGGATGGCGTACTGCAGCTTTGGCAACCGATACTCAACCTCGCCTTTCCGCTGTGGCTCGCTCGGGCGACCACATTGCCGGACGGCTCACTCGGGGCGCTGTACGCCATCAACACAGTCCTCGCGCTGGTCTTTCAAGCTCTCGTAGCCCGCCACGTCACAAGCCTCAGAGCTGCCCGGCGATGTCAGCCCGTCGCTGCGGCATTCGCTGCCGCCGCCTGTCTGTTGTTCTGGTACGCGGCCCACTCGGCGCCTCTCGCACTGTTCTGCGCTGCGCTGGTGATGCTCACCGCAGCGGAATTGATCGCTGTCCCCGCGGCCTGGACGTTGTCGTACGCCTTCGCTCCGGACGACCGAAGAGGTGAGTACCTGGCGGCGTTCGGCATGGGTCGCTCGGTCAGCCGCTACGTCCTCGGCCCCATCTTGATCACCGGCATGCTGCAACTGACGGGTGGTTGGACCTGGGGCATTCTGGCGCTGCTCTTCGTCGTCGCAGGCAGCATCGCACCCCTGACCATCAGGAACGCGGATGCGATGCGGTCGGCCGCAAGCTGACCGATATCGGCCCGCTGCCTGATGCTCGCCCCCTGCCCGTCCTCGTCATCTCGCACCCAGTCGCCGGAGCCCGGCGAACTCGAGCCCGGCATAGACGGCGACCACCAGCGCGCCGACCAGCATGAAGGCGACCCCCCAGCCGGTCAGCGGTATCACGTCCGCGAACACCAGGGCCAGCAGCGCCACGCAGGACAGCGCGTTGCCCGCCACGACGAACGCCACATGTCGCACAGGGATCCGCGGATGACCTGCGATGAGGCCGAGCGCCGCGGCCCCGCCCAGCATGGCCACGCCGAACGGGACGGACCAGGCGGTCGGCAGGCCGAGCGGGCCACTGAGCGGCTGGGCGGCGACGAGCATGACCACACCGAAGACAGCGGTGCTCCACCCGTCGATCCGCAAGATCGTGCGCAGCCGGCCTGTGGTGTCGTTCTCTGGATGCCGGGCGGTCGGGGTCGGCGTGCTCATCCGGGTCTCCTTCGACTGAGTAGGTCCTGACCGGACAAGACCATGCCATCGCGGTGGTTATGCGCTCAATAACCTCAGAGGTCATGACGTCGCCCACCTGGTGGTGGCCTATCCTCCTCGGCATGGACGCGGAACAGCCGTCCCGGATAGGGGCCCTGCTACGGGAGTGGCGTCAGCGCCGCCGGCTCAGCCAGCTCGATCTCGCCAACCTGGCCGACACCTCGGCACGGCACTTGTCGTACATGGAGAACGGCCGCGCCCGTCCGAGCCGCACGATGCTGCTGCGCCTGTCAGCAGCGCTCGACGTACCCCTGCGCGAGCGCAACACGCTGCTGCTGGCCGCCGACTACGCCCCGGCCTACCGGGAAAGCAGCCTTGACGACGATTACATGGCCTCGATCCGATCCGCGCTGGAGACCATGCTGGCGGCGCATGAGCCGTACCCGGCCGTCGTGGTCGACCGGGTCTGGAACGTGCTGCAGGGCAACCGCGCCATGGGCGTCCTGATGGACGGCATCCCGCCGCACCTTCTGGAACCGCAGCCGAACGTGTTCCGGCTGGCCCTGCACCCCGAGGGGTTGGCCGCGCGGCTGGCCAACCTGGAGCAGGTGCGAACGCTCTTCCTCGAACGGCTGTCACGCCAGGTCAACGCCACTGGAGACATCGAACTCCAGCGGCTGCACGAGGAGGTTTCCGGCTACCCCGTGCCATCGAGCGACGACGAGGTCCCGCGACACCAGCCGAGCCCGAGCCCGATCGAGGTGCCTCTGAGAATCCGCACCCCGTTCGGCGAACTGGCGATGTTCAGCACCATGGCCACCTTCGGCGCTCCGGCCGACGTGACGCTGGCCGAGCTGGCGATCGAGCTCTTCTATCCCCTCGACGACTTCACCGCCGACGTTCTCCGCGCCCACTCCGCGGCGGGGCTCGAACCGGTCGAGGGGCTCTCCGAACGCTGACGGCCCGCGGTGGAGCCCGTCGACCCCGGTCAGCGATCATCATCGGAGCTGGTTGCCCGCATTGCGGTGCGATGTACCAGGCCGTCCAGGATGAGGGTCAGGCCGGCCTCGAACGCCGACTCGTGGTCGATCACAGGCATGTCCGTCGGCGGATCCGAGCCGTCGCCGGCGTCCGCCTGTTCCTCCAGGACGCTGCCGACCGTGAACCGGCCGGCGGCCAGCATCGCCATTTGGGCGTCCCGCTCAGGCACTCCGGAGGCGATCAGGAAGTCCATCTTGCGGCGGATCCGGTCGAGGTCGTTGGCAGGGGTGCTGCCCGCGTGGAGGCGGGCGCCGTCGCGGCGCATCAGCAGGGTTCGCCGGAAGCTTCGCGTGTTGTCCAGGAACCAGTCACGCCAGTCGTCGCCGGGCATCGGCAGCGGGACGGCCGCATGCGGTGCCATCGCCGCCTCCGCCATGGCGGCGAGGAGGTCCTTCTTGGTGCGGAAGTACCAGTAGAGGGAGGGCTGTTCGACGCCCAGCCGCTTCGCCAGCCGCCGCGTGCTGACCGTGTCCAGCCCGACCTCGTCGAGCAGGTCGAGCGCTTCGGAGACGACGATCTCACGGTTGACCTTGGTCACGTTGACAAATCTATCACTGATAGATGACTCTGCAGAGGAATCATTCACTGATAGATTTTTTAGGAGCGACGGCATGGCCGACAGATCAGGAGCCCATCCCCTGCGGGTCCTCGTCACCGGCGGCGGGATAGCGGGCCAGGCGCTGGCTTTCTGGCTCACGCGAGGCGGCCACCAGGTGACCGTCGTCGAACGCTTCCCGGCGCTGCGGGCCACCGGGGCGCAGGTCGACCTCCGGGGACAGGGCATCGAGGCCGTCGAGCGGATGGGGCTTCTCGACGCCGTCCGCGGCAAGCTGGTGGACGAGGCCGGTGTCGCCTTCGTCGACGCGCGCGGCAGGACCAAGGCGACGATCATGGCCAACACCTCCGGCCAGGGCCGGCAGACCCTCACCTCCGAGTACGAGATCATGCGCGGCGACCTGGTACGCATCCTGCACGACGCGTCGAAGGACGACACCGAGCACGTCTTCGGCATGAGCGTGGACGGCTTCGAGCAGGACGAGCAGAAGGTCGTCGCGCACTTCTCCGACGGGTCCTCCAGCGAGTTCGACCTCCTGGTCGGCGCGGACGGGCAGGGATCGCGCATCCGGCGGGCGATGCTCCCCGCGGGCCACGACCCCTACTGGCGGCTCGGCATCCACATGGCCTACTGGTTCATCCCGCGCATCGCGTCCGACAGCAACATCCGGGACACCTACATGGTCCCGGGCGGCCGTCAGATCATGCGCCGCAGCCACAACCCGACCGAGACGCAGGTGTACTTCGTGCTGCGGGAGGAGTCCGCGGAGTCCTCGGCGATCCACCGCGAACCCGTCGAGCGCCAGCAGGAGTTCTGGGCGAGCAGGTTCCGCGACGCGGGCTGGCAGACCGAGCGCTTCGTCGACGGCATGCGGACGAGCCCCTTCTTCTACTCCCAGGAGGTCGTCCAGGTGCGAACCGGCACCTGGTCCAAGGGCCGCGTGGTCCTGGCCGGCGACGCCGCCCACTGCGCCTCCCCGTACAGCGGCATGGGCGTCTCCGGCGGTCTGGTGGGCGCCTACGTGCTGGCCGGCGAGATCAACAGGCACCCGGGCGATCTGCCGACCGCACTGGCGAACTACGACAGCGTGCTGCGGCCCTTCGTCGACGAGATCCAGGGCGAGGTGAATCCGCGTCTCCTGCGCCTGGGCATGCCGACGACCCAGCGTGCGATCGACGCCTTCCAGGCCGCCACCGCACTGGCGTGCTTCCTGCACGTCCCCGATCTCGTCGCGCGCTTCTCGAAGGAGGACCGCGGCGGCAACTGGCGGCTCCCCGAGAGCCCCGCGCCGCTCAGCGCCGCCTGAAAGCGACCGATGCGGTCCAGTGCGGAAGACCATCGGCCGATTCCTTTCGGTGGTGGCCGGGGTCTACATGGGGGATCGGCCCGCGCGCCGGGCCGATCCCCTATGTACGCCGAGAAGGAAGAGCTGATCGCCGATGAGCATTCCCGCGACCATGCGCGCGCTGCAGCAGACGTCCCTCGACGGCCCACAGGACATGCGCCTGATCGTTGACGCGCCGGTGCCGAGCCCCGGCCAGGGCGAGGTCCTGATCCGCGTCACCGCCGCCGGGGTCAACTTCGCCGACGTCTCGAAGGCCCACGGCACGTTCGCAGGCGGCCCGCGGCCACCGTACCTGGCAGGTTTCGAGGCCGCCGGTGAGGTCGTCGCGATGGGCCAGGCCGTGACCGGCCCCCGACCGGGGGCTCGCGTCGTCGGCGTGGGAACGGGCGCTTTCGCCGAGTACATGGTCCTGTCCGCGGCCGCGGCGGTGCCTGTGCCTTCGGGCTGGACGGATCAGCAGGCGCTGGGGCTGGTCGTGAACTGGCCCACCGCGCTGGCCGCGCTCAAGCCTCTGGGCGGCGTCGCCGCCGGGCACGTCGTGCTGATCCACGCCGCGGCGGGCGGGACCGGGCAGGCCGCGGTGAGAATGGCCAAGCACTACGGTGCGACGGTCATCGCCACCGCCTCGCCGGGCAAGCACGAGACCGTGCAGGCGCTGGGAGCCGACCACGTGCTGAACTCTCTCGGCGGCGACCTCACCGCCGAGGTGCTGGAGCTGACCGGCGGTCGCGGCGCCGACCTCGTGCTGGAGTCGGCCGGCGGCGCCGCCTTCCACGCCGGCCTGGCCGCGGCCAAGCCGGTCACCGGCCGGGTCGTCGTCTACGGCCTGGCGGGCGGCGAAGTCCCGATCACCAACTGGGGCCTGGTGTACAAGCACCAGGTCCACGTCATCGGCCTCAACATCGGCGTGCTGGCCCAGGCCGCACCGCAGGTCTTCGGCGAGCTCATGGGTGAGCTGTCCGCACTGATCGCGGCCGGCGTGCTCGCCCCCGGCCTGCCCACCGTGTACGAACTGGCCGACGGCCCGAAGGCGCTGACGGAACTGGAGGCCAGGGCCACCGTCGGCAAACTGGCCCTGCTGCCCTGACCGGAGGCGCCCATGACAGGAGTTGAACAGATGACCGCAACGGTGGACCCGCCCGTCAGGCAGACGGCGCGATTCGTCGTGACGCTGGACCGGGACGACACGGCTGCGCCGGAAGCCGCGCTCGGGTCCGGGACCGGCCGGCGCACTGCCGAGGACGCCGCTTCCACGAAAGAGGGCCCGCCAGGTCAAGACCAGTTCACCGCCGAGACCGAGCGGTTCCGCCGGGAACTGCTGGCGCACTGCTACCGCATGGTCGGCTCGGCGCACGACGCGGAGGACTTGGTGCAGGAGACGTACCTGCGGGCGTGGCGGGCCTACGCCGGGTTCGAGGGCCGGGCGTCGATCCGGTCCTGGCTCTACACGATCGCCACCAACGTCTGCCTGACGGCGTTGAAGCCGCGCCCGATCCGGGTGCTGCCGTCGGGTCTGACAGGTCCGCACGACGGCCCCGATCGCCCGCCGAGTCCCGTTGCGCCGGGCGAGGTCTCCTGGCTGGAACCGCTGCCGGACGCGTGGATCGCCCCGCCCGTCGACGATCCGGCCACGGTGGTGGTCGAACGCGAGTCCCTGCGGCTGGCGCTCATCGCCGGTCTCCAGCACCTGCCCGCCCGCCAACGTGCGATCCTCATCCTGCGCGAGGTGCTCGCGTTCTCGGCCGCCGAGACCGCGGAAATCCTCGGCACCACCACCGCGGCGGTCAAGAGCGGTCTGCAACGCGCCCGCGCCCGGCTCGGCGAACTGGAGCCCGAGCCCGCGGAACTGCTCGAACCGACCGACCGACGGGCACGCGCGCTGCTCGACGGCTACATCGCGGCCTTCGAGCGCTCCGACGTCCGCCTGCTGGAACAGGTGCTGCGCATGGACGCCACGCTGGAGGCGACGCCGTTCCGCGACTGGCGGTCGGGCCGGGCGAAGTGCATCCACCTGCTCGACGCGTACGTACTGGGCACACCGGGCGACTGGCGAATGATCGCGACCACCGCCAACGGCCACCCCTCCGCCGTCGTGTACCACCGGGACGCGGACGGCACGCTCCGGGCCGACGGCCTCGTGGTGCTGGTCCTCACCGCCACCGGCATCGCCCGCGTGATCAAGTTCCACGATCCCGCGCTGGTCACGACGTTCGGCTTCCCGGACGCGCTCGCACGCTGACCCGCCGACGGATGCAGGTCGGCCGGACGACGGGAGCGGCCGGTCAGGAGCCGGTGGGAAGACGGGTCACGCCTGCCGAAGGCGTTTTGACGTCTTCGGAAGAGCGGTGCTCTACTTCCTGCCATGACCCCCCTGACGAGCCTTCAGCCTGCCCCCGTCATCGACGAGACAGCCCGCCTGCTGACCGAGCACTACGTCTTCCCCGAGATCGCCGAGCAGCTCGCCGACCTGCTACGACGACGTCTCGCCGAGGGCGCCTACGACGTCGGCGATGCCGAGGAACTCGCCCGTCTGGTCACCGCGGATCTGCAGTCCGTCAACGGCGACAAACACCTGAGGCTGAAGCACCACGCTGACCCGGTGTCCCCCGAGCAGGGCGCGGCAACCCTGGAATCCATCCGCCGGGACTACGACACCTCGCTGGGCGGCGCGCCCCGGGTGGAGCTGCTCGACGGAGGAGTCGCCGTGGTGGAGCTGGCGCCGATGCTGTTCCCGCTGGAGTGGGCCGCCGAACCGCTGAGCGCCGCGCTCACCCTGGCCTCCCGCGCCCAGGCGCTGATCGTGGACCTTCGCGACAACCGGGGCGGCGACCCGGACACCGTCGCCTTCGTCTGCAGTTACCTCCTGGACGAGCGCACCCACCTCAACACCATGTACTGGCGCGGCGGCGAGCGCAGGGAGCAGTCCTGGAGCCTGCCGCACGTTCCCGGCGCACGTTTCGGCGGCAGCAAACCGTTGTACGTGTTGTCCAGTGACAGCACCTTCTCCGCCGCCGAGGAGCTGGCCTACGACCTGCAGCAGCTCGGCCGCGCCGTCATCGTCGGCGAGCCCACCCGCGGCGGCGCGCACCCGTGCCGGGGCTGGACCGTGCACCCCCACCTGGAAGCCACCGTCCCCACCGGCCGCGCCGTCAACCCCGTCTCCGGCGCGAACTGGGAGGGCACCGGCGTGCAGCCGGACATCCCTTGCGCCGCCGCGGAATCCCTCGACCGGGCACACGCACTGGCCCTCGCCCGCCTGGCAGGCTGACGCGGTCGAGCCTCGTCAGTGACGCACCGGACGCCGTTCGTGATCAGGGCGACCGGAGCTCCGCCCTCGGCCTGGTCACGCGTTTTCGACCGGCCACAGCCAGCAGCCTCCGGCATCCACGAACCAGCCTCCTGAGACCAGGAAGGTTCCATCGGGATGGAACGCCAGTGCGGCGGCCCTGCGGTCGGTCACGGTCGCCTTCGCCCGACCGGTCGCCGTGTCCCATAACCGGATGCCGTCCTTGTCGGCCACTGCCAGGGTGGCACCGTCCGGGCTGAAGGCGAGGGCGTCGACGTCCGCGCTGCTGATGGGGCGCAGCCCGGTTCCCTGACCGGATGTCAGGGAGCAGCCGTGGGCGCCGCCCAGCGCGTACTGCTTCCCGTTCGGGCTCACGGCGACCGCCGAGCCGTACCCGTCGGGGCCGATCGCCTCCAGGTCGCCGCTGTCGAGGTTCCAGCGCCAGAAGCCGTCCGTCCCGTCGGCTGCGGTGAGGTCCTCCCCTGCCAGCAGGATCGAGTGGCCGTCGTCGATGAACGCAGCCGAGTTCACCGCGGAACTGGCCCTCGTCGCGAACGGCAGCTTGCGCTTCGGCTCCTTGGCTGCGACATCCCACACGACACAGATCTCAGAGGCTTCCGGGTTGCCTACCGGGATGTTTCCCGCGACGACCAATTGGGCGCCGTCCGCGCTGAACGCCATCGTGTGGGCGCCCCCGACCGGCGAGGAGAGCGAGTGTGTCACCTTCCCGGTGGAGGGGCCGCGGAAGCTCAACGGCTCCTTCATCCCGGCTGTCACCAGTGCGGAGCCATCCGGGGTGAAGGCCATGGCGCCGTTGACGGAGTTCTCGGCGGAGAAGTCGGCGATCACCTCGTGCGAGTCGGCGGCCCACAGCCAGCCGTCGCCGTGGATGTTGCCTCCCGCGACGGTGCGCCCGTCGGGGCTGAACGCCACCGTGTACAGATCCCTGTCGGTCAGCCGGTTGCGGTGGGACCAGAAGTTCCAGCCGATCGGGACGGCCGCGGCACCAAGCGCAGCCACACCGCCGAGCAGGAACAGGCGCCGGGGCAGGCGGCGCCTGTCGGTGGGCAGGTCGGAGCCGCTGGGTGCCCGGTGACCCGGCTCATGCGAATACCGCTCCGTGCCGCCGGGAGTGCCCAGGGCTCGGCCGTGGTCGGCGTCGTCTCGGGTCCTGCCCTTGTGGGGGCCGGGATCGGAAGAGGGGAAAGGTGCCAGGGCCGGCGGGGTCTGCAGTTGGCGTTCGTCGACCATCGTCGCGAACGGTGGCGGAAGCCATTGGGTGGTCGTCCGGGCGGGGTCGGTGAGTTCCTTGAGAATGTCGGCCACGCCGGGGCGGTCGCCGGGGTCCTTGGCCAGGCAGCACTTCACCAGCTCCGCCAGGTGGGCGGGCAGGCCGGTCAGGTCGGGTTCGTCGTGGGCCACGCGGTAGACGATCGCCTCGGCCCGTCCCGTGCCGAACGGGCTGTGACCGGTGGCGGCGAACGCCAGGACGAGTCCGAGGGAGAACACATCGCTGGGAGGACCGATCTCGCGGCCTCGTGCCTGTTCCGGGGACATGAACGACGGGGTGCCGACCACCGCGCGGGAGAGGGTGTGGGAGGTGGCGTCCAGTGCACGGGTGATGCCGAAGTCGATGACGCGGGGGCCGTCGGCGGCGAGGATCACGTTGGACGGCTTGAGGTCGCGGTGCACCAGGCCGCAGGCGTGGATAGCGCCGAGCCCCTCGGCCAGTCCCGCTCCCAACACGGTGATCGCCTCCGTGGGCATCGGTCCGTGCGCTTCGACGGCCTGGTGCAGGGACGGGCCGGGAATGTAGGCGGTGACCAGCCACGGCGGGTCGGCATCGGGGTCGGCGTCGACCAGCTGGGCGGTGTAGAACCCGCCGACCCGGCGGGCGGCCTCTGCCTCCAGGGCGAACCGGCGCCGGAACCCGGGATCGTCGGCCAGGTCGGGCCGCACCAGCTTGACCGCGACCGGTCGGCCGCCGGGAGAGCGCCCCAGGAACACCTGCCCCATCCCGCCACCGCCCAGCCGCCCCTCCAGCCGATAGGCCCCCGCCCGGTGCGGATCACCCGGCCGCAAGGGCTCCGGCCAGAGCGGGAAGCTCATCGCACCTCCGTGTGTACGTCCAGGAAGCGTTCCAGCACGCGGTACGCCGTCGCCCGGCGGACGGAGCAGCGTTCGGCGAGGTGCTCCTTGACGAGGTGGCCCTGCTCTCGACTCGTCGGTTTCGGCTGCCTGCGATCCACCGGCGCACCCCCCATTCAGAAGAACACACGTGTCTGTCCACCGGAGATCCTTCCAGGAAACAGCCGCGTGCATCTCCAGCGAGCCAAGCCGGGAGTTCAGCCTTGCAAGAGCGCGAGGATGCCCAGCAGACAATCGAGAAGGGCGCTGCAAGCAGAGGCGCTCGGCTCTATTCGTCGTGCTCGCGCTCCGGGTGTTCCGGCGTCTTCGATTTGGAGGCGAGGTTTTGTTGGCGGTGATCTTAAATGGCGGTTCCGGGCGGGCACAGCCCAACCGAGGACGGCATTCAGATTGGTAAGTCCTCATAAGCAGCCCGGCGGCGAGCGTGCTCGCTCGTCGTGACGTACACCTCTTCGGGGTCGTACGTGGTAATGACCCCGGCCGGGAATCTCTTCCTGGCCGGGGCATACGTCTCCGGGAACCGGGAGTGACGCGTCAACGCCCTTTCAGGCGCGAATGAATCCGTTGACGATGAGCGGGAGCGACGCGTCCAGGCCGACCACGTTCAGGACGCCTTCGTCGTCAGGATCGCCGATCGAATATCCCGCTGCGGTCATCGCGGCGATGACCACGCGAGCGTTGGCGTTGACGGTGCGGCGGTAGGCGTCGAGGGCCTGCGCCGGGTGGGAGCGTCCCGCCCAGGTCTCGTTGTCGGTGAAGACGATGATGCCGTCCACCTCCATGTGCTGGTCACGGGCCCACGTGAACGGCAGTGACAGGTCCGTGCCGCCGCCCGACGGCTGCCAGGAGGCGATCTCGCGCAGGTTCGTGCGCGGGGTCACCTTCGAGGCGTGCACGGACGTGTCGACGTCGATGACGTGGAGGTCGCCCTTCTCGATACGCGACAGCATGACCGCCATCGCGTTGCCCACCTCGTACGGGGAGCCGATCGGGGAACCGCCCACCCGGACGCCGCCGCCCCAGCTCATCGACCCGGACGAGTCGACGGCGACGAGCAGCCGCTTCCCGGACGGCTCGACCGTGCCGAACGACAGCTCGTACGTCTCCTCCAGCGCGTCGAGGATGGCCGGGACGGGATGCCAGGTGTGCGGGTCGGCGCGCGGGTTGGGCTGCGCCTGCCCGGAGGCGTAGACGCGCATCGCGAGCCAGGCGTCCATCGGGTGGATGCGGGCGCGCAGGATGGCCTCCTGGTCGGTGAGCCGCAGCACCGCCCGCGACGTGGCGTCCGCCATCGGTTCGAGGGTGCCGAGCCGGGTCATGCGGGCCAGGTTACGGATGAGCGCGGTCAGGCCGACCGTCTCGATCAGCGCCTCCCACACCGACGGCTCCTTCAGCACCGAGTCCGGCAGGAACTCCCATGGCACCTTCGCCTCGGTGACCACCCGGACCGCGTCCTCGGCGGTGGTGACGGCCTTCGCGGTGAGGAACCGGTCGACGGCGGGCAGCTCGTCGCGCGCCTCGTCATCGGAGATGTTGCCGGCGATCCAGCCGAACAGCGTCCTGCGCTGGTCGGAGTCGGCGACCGGGTGGGCGATCCGCAGCACGTCCCGCAGCGCGAACGCCTCGCCCTGCGGCGTCTTGCGCTGGGCTGCCTTGCACGCCTTGAACGCGACCGCGTCGGCCTCACCGGCGAGGAACCAGGAGCCGAGCGCCGTGCGCAGGCTCCGGCCCACCGTGGGCGCGGTGCCCCGGCCGGTCGCCTTGCCTCCGAGGTTCTTGTAGTAGCCGAAGAACTGGGCCAGGTGGTCGGTGGTCCGGGCGACCTTCGCCAGCGCCCGCTTGGCCGCTTGGCGGGTGTCGGCGTCGCCCTTGGCGTAGCAGGCGGCGAGAGCGAACAGGGCTGGACGCTGCTTCGGCGCCCGCGGCGGCCGGGCCGTCGAGATGTCGGTGAGCAGCGTGACGACGCGCGGACCGTCCTCGGCGATGGCCTGGAACAGCACGCCGGCGTTCTCGGCGGTCAGCTTGTTCTCATCCACGTAGTAGGTGCCGCCAGTGGTGCCGAGAATGAGGAAGTCCTCCAGCTTGCGCCACACGTCCTTGGCGAACACGTAGCCGCCGGCAGCGTTCTTGACCTGGTCGGTACGGCCAGGGATCGGGTGCGTCTGCGGGGTCGCGATCGCCGAGACGCTCGCGAGAGGGTCACGTGCCATCGTTGGCTCCTTCCGTTCGACCCGCCCGAGGGCGGATATGACGAAGGGGCGCGGATGTGGTGACGTCCACCGGCCTTTATGACAGACGCTCTTCCGACCCGCTCCCCTGCCTTTGCGCGTCAGCCTTGCCGGCGGTACGGATGTGGGATTTCCGACCGGCCTTTCAGCGTGCTGCCAGTTACACCACGGGCCGCGAGTGCGGACCGCCGGGGCTCGAACCCGGACAACTCGAATGGGAATCGATAACCGATCAGGATTCGACCCGTACCGCCGGCAAGGCTGACGTGCGATCAGGTCTGGAACCGGCACGGATATGGGTGACCCACCGGCTGTTACGGTGCTCTGCCATTGAGCTACACGAACCGAAGTCCGTGACGGGATTCGAACCCGCAGCCGCCGGCTTATACGGCGATGACCGACGAGATTCGACCCGTACCAGCACCAGACCTGACTAGCTCGCGCGGCTCGGAAAGGCGCGGATGTGTGTGGCGGGCACCGGAGGGTTCTTTGTTGGAGAAAGATAACCGATTCCCATTCGACCCGCGCCTGTCCGGGTCTCGCGAAGCTGATCCATACAGTAGCGATCAACGTGCCGCATTACATCTGGATATTTCCGAAATGGGGAAATGTCAGCGCATCGTCCCGAGCGGTGCTCGTCCCCCGCCCGGGATCGGACCCCGCCCGGGATCGGATCCCGCTCACCCAGCGGTAGGCGGGACTCGATCAAGGACCGTTCTTCGTCGGCGAGTCTCCCCGCGCCGGCCGGATCGAACAGGGTGAACAGCGGCGTCACCGCGCGGAGGCCCGCGCATCCGGCCTGGGCAGCAGGCAGCCGGGGCGCTCCAGGTCGAGCTTGTTCCCCGCCCTGACGCAGGTGGCCAGCCAGTACGTCTGGGTTCCGTAGGCGATGCCCTTGCGCACGCTGATGGCGCCGTCGCGGTTCATCTCGCACGGGTTGTCCAGCGTGCACCGGCCGCCGCCGTGGTTGCTGGTGTTGTTGATGCCGATGACCTTGCCGCTCCTGGCGTCGAGGATCGGGGATCCCGAGGTGCCGTGGTCCGTGTCGCACCGCGGCGTGTAACGGATGACGTCCTTGGTCACGTTGCCCACCTCCAGCACCCGGTAGACCAGCGCGTCGACCTCGCACGAGAAGATCTTCTTCATGCTTCCGGAGACCACCCGGATGTCCGTGCCCGGCGTGGGACGCTCCGCCGACACCGTGAGCGGCCGGATCCGGTAGGCCCGCTCCAGCTGCCGGTAGGTCATGTCCAGCTGGTACAACGCGATGTCGGTGCCGGTCAACGTCACGTAGACCGCTCTGGAAACGTGCAGGGTGGCCACCGGCTCACCGGCGCCGTCGAGCAGGTCGACCACGCGGTGGGACGGCTGGTCCACCAGGACCTCGTCCGGCACCGGCCACGTGCCCTCGTAGCAGTGCCCGTTGGTCAGGACGAAGGCCCGGTCGTCGGCCGCGCTGACCGGCATCCGCACCAGGGATCCCGAGCAACCGTCCACGTTGACGGTGCCCGCCAGGTCCACGGTCGCCGCCCGCGCCGGGAAGGCCAGCAGGTTGAGGCCGAGGATGGCGGCACCCAGTACCGCGCCGATTCGCCGAAACACACGCATCTCATGTCCGTTCATGGGAGGGGCCGCGGTCAGCGCGTACCGGGGCAGGTGCCCGCGGTGGTACGGCCGGTGCGGAAGAAATCGATCACCTTCGCGGCGCAGGGCAGCCGGCGCAGCGAGGCGTGCGCGTCGTCCTGGACCGTCAGCAACGTGCCGCCGACGGCTTTCCACGTGTCCACCGTCCAGGCGTACGGCGTGACGTCTTCGCCGATGTGGCCGGACAGTTGCAGGGGGCTGGTTCCCCTGACCGGCTTCCACGGGCGCGCGGGCCACGGCCATTCCCCGCACCAGCCGCTGCGCTCGAAATAGCCGCCGGTCGCGGGGAAGGCGGCTCTCCGGGCCTGCGCGGCGGCCCACATCTGCTCGAAGTCGCGGCCGCCGACACCCTCGTTGCAGAAGATCGCCTGGTACTGGATCAGGTTCAGGCCCAGAGGGTTCTCGTCGAAGCCGAACACCTTCGCGGACTCCGGGGCGGGGCGCGCCGACAGCGGGACGCCGCCTTCGCGGACGGTGGCGAGATCCCTGGCGGAGGAGATCCAGCCGCTCGACCCTCCGCCGAGCATCGTCCTGACCCACTCGCCGTCGAGCACCGTGTTCTCGTCCACCTCACGTGGTTCACGGCGGAGCTCGTCACGCAACGCGAATATGGTCTCGCGGACCTTGGCGTCGGTCGTCCCGAAGTGATACTCGCCGTCGTGCCGCGCCAGCCATGGAACGAACGCGTCGAAGCGCTTCTCGTAGAGCGCGTCCATCGTGGCGTCCATGGCGGCGAGGTCGATGACGGGCGGCATCACCGAATCGACCCACATCGCGTTCACCCGGTCGTCGAACAGCGACCGGTAGTTGACGCCCACCGCGGTGCCGTAGGACACCCCGTAGAAGTTGATCTTCGATTCGCCGAGGGCCGCGCGGATCGAATCCACGTCGCGCGCTATGTTCGTGGTGGTCAGCTGCTGGACGAAGGCGGGATCCTTGGCGGCGCACCGCTTGTTGTACGCGGCTGTCTCGGCGAATCCAGCCCTCGCCTCCTCCTTGGGCGACGTGGTGGACGGCGACTCCTGACCGCCCCTCTCGTCCTCCGCGTCGCACTTGATCTTCTCGCTGTAGCCCACGCCCCTGGGATCGAACCCGATCAGGTCATGGTCGACGGCCAGCGGGCCGAGCTTGCTGGTGGCGTACGTCGCCGGCGCGTCGATGTTGCTGATGCCGGGACCGCCGGGACTGATGACCAGCACACCACGGCGCCTGCTCGGGTCGGCGGCCTTGACCCGGCTCACGGCGATCTTTATCTTGCGGCCCTGCGGGTTCGCGTAGTCCAGGGGAACCGTCAGCATGGAGCATTCGGTCCTGGTGTCGTGCTCGACGGGCCAGTCCTTGGCCGTCTTGGCGCATTCACGCCACGTCAGAGGCGCTTCGTCGGTGTGAGCGTCGGCCGCGCCGACGGCTCCGAAGCTCGCCAGGCCGATCAGGCACACGACCGCCACGCGCGCCGGACGAATACCTGGGAATACACGGGTGCTGAACATGGTCGCATCTTTCGACGGTCCTGCCCGCACACCTCCAGGCGCGCGGGGCACGCCGTCAGGCGTACGTCGCCCACCCTGAGGGGCGGAGGTTCCCGGATCGTCGCGACCCCGTGTCAACGACCGCGCGACCGTGTATCCGCTCTGCATCCACCACAGAGGCTTGCATCCGGTACCCAGGTACAGGTTTACCGTCGAGGCATGACACAGGACATCGCCTTCGGCCGGGGATGGGCTCCTGCCGCCTGCACCCTGCCCACGGCCGAGCAGCCGCTGCGCGTGGCCGAGTTCGACGCCTTGTTCGCCGACGCGGTGCGGGGCGTGGCGCGGCCGGAGCGCACCCGGCTGCGCCTGGACCTCGTCCTCAGCCCGGAGCACGCCGCACGGGCCGCCGAGCTGACGGCCCGGGAGAACGGCTGCTGCTCCTTCTTCACCTTCACCCTGACCATCGCCGACGGCCGCCTGTCGCTGGAGGTGAGGGTGCCGCCCGAGCACGTCGACGTGCTGGACGCCCTGGGAACCCGCGCGGTCGCCGAAGCGGGGCGGACGGCATGAGGCAGGACACGCAGAGGCTGGACAGGCCGTACCTGCGCAGCGGGCAGGTGGCCGAACGTGCCGGGGTCAACCTGCAGACCTTGCGTTACTACGAGCGGCGCGGCTTGATCGCCGAGCCGACGCGCAGCCCCGGCGGCCACCGGGCCTATCCGCCGGAGACGGTCACGCTGCTGACGGTGATCAAGGCGGCGCAGCGGCTCGGGTTCACGCTGGAGGAGGTGGCCGAGCTGCTCGACACGGGGCGGCGCGGCCATCCCACGCCGGATCTGCGGGCCCGCGCCCAGGCGAAGATCGCCGAGGTGGAGGCGAGGATCGCCGATCTGACCACCATCCGCGCCGCGCTGGCCGAGGTGGTCTCGGCGGGTTGCGACAGCCTGACCCACTGCACCTGTCCCGATTGTCCGCTGCCCTTCGCCGACCTGGCCGAAGGCCGCCTGCCGGAGCGGACGGCGTCGTCACCGCCCTGCTCGGGCGGGTCCGGCCGGACGGCGGGCGCGTGACCTGCCCTGCGGCAGGCGGGCATGGGACCTCATCGCCGAGGAGAACGGGCGGACTCGGCAGGTCAGTCCTGGGGTGGGAGAGGGCCGAGGTCGCGGGCGATCCCGGCGAGGGCCCGGACGAGTTCGTTCTCCGTGTCGCTGCGCCAGACCAGGGCGTACGGCAGCGGTTCCATGTCGGTGACCGGCAGGTAGGTGATGTCCGGGCGGATCCAGTAGCGGGTCATGTGGGCGGGGAAGAGCACGACGATCTCGGCCATGCCGGCGAGCGTGATCGCGTCTTCGGTGTCGTGGACCAGGGGTCCGCGTTCGATCGTGCGGCCGCGGCCGGTCTCGCGCGGGATGGCGGCGTCGTACCAGTAGCCGGGCCGGGTGTCGGAGCGCGGGTGCTGGAAGTCCGCGGCGATCTCCAGGGAGACCGACGTGCGGCGGGTGAGCTCGTGACCGGCGGAGACGGCGAGGACGCGCGGTTCGGCGAACAGGACCGGTCCGACGGTGAGATCGGGTTCGTCGATGGGCAACCAGGCGATCAGGACGTCGATGTCCCCGCGCCGCAGGGTGGCGAAGGCGTCGCTGAAGCGGCTGTTCTGCAGGCGTAGCTTCCACCGCGGGTGCCGTTCGCGGAAGGCGTCCCAGTAGGGGCGCAGGTCGTGGGCGTTGGCGGGCAGCATCCCGACGCGCAGCGTGCCGGTGAAGCCCTGGGCGGCGAGCCGGGCGCGTTCCATGCTGTCCTGCAGCCCGGCGTAGTAGGGGCGCAGGTCGTCGCGGAGTTGCTGCCCGACCGGCGACAGCCGTACGGTGCGGCTGTTGCGCTCGAACAACAGCGCGCCGACCTGCCGCTCCTGCTTCTGGATCGCCTGGCTGATGCGGGCGGGTGACACGTGCAGCCGGGCCGCGGTGCGGCCGAAGTGCAGTTCCTCGGCCAGGGTCAGGAAGATCTCGATGTCACGTAGTTCCACGCCTGCCCTGCCTGCTCCTACTGAAGATGAGCTTTCCAGGCTCATCGTTGGTCCGGCTGTGCACTGTAGTGATCCGCGAAACGCGCGAATCGCGTGCGATGTCCCTCTAGGGAGTGGTCCGGTCGCCGGTCAGTGCCGTGCGTGCGGCGGCGAGGATGTCCTCCGACAGCGGGTCGCCTGCGGTGGCGCGGGCCAGGACGAGGGCGCCGACCATGGTGCACAGCCGTACGAGGCCGTCCTGGTCGGCGGTGGCGAGCCAGGCCGCGGTGTCGCCGACCTGCTCGGTGAACACACGGCGAGCCTCGGCGTCCGCGTGACCGCGGGCGATGTCGACGGCGAGCCCGGCGGCGGGGCAGCCGTCGGCGGCGTTGTCGCGGTGCGTGGAGGAGAGGTAGGCGTCCATGTACGCCGCCTGGGCGGCTTCGCGATCTCCCGCGTGCCGTTCGAGCGCGGTGGCCCGAACGTCGGCGTGCTCGTCGAAGGCGCGCGCGGTCGCCTCGCCGATGAGGGCTTCCTTGGAGGCGAACTGCTTGTAGAAGCCGCCGTGGGTCAGCCCCGCGGCCTTCATCAGGTCCGCGACGCTGACCTCGGTGCCCTGCTCACGGAAGAGCCGGGACGCCGTGTCGACGACCCGCCGGCGGTTCTCCCGCGCCTGCGCCTGTGATCCGCGTCCCATCTGCGCCCCCTCTGTCGGATGTCAGTCGTCATCTATCCTATGCTGCAACAGATAGATTACCTTCATAATCTAACTAACCCGCATCAAGGAGACAGGCATGAATCTGAACGGCGCGGTCGCGGTGGTCACCGGCGCGAACCGGGGTCTGGGACGCCACCTGGCCGCACAACTGCTGGACCGCGGCGCATCGGTCTACGCGGCCGTCCGCCGCCCCGACGACCTGGACCTGCCAGGAGTCACCCCGCTGCTCCTGGACGTCACCGACCACGCGTCGATCCAGGCCGCCGCGCGGATCGCCACCGACGCGAACCTCCTGATCAACAACGCCGGGATCTCCACCGGCACGCCTCTCATCGGCGGCGACCTCGACGCGGTGCGCCGCGAACTGGAGACGAACTTCTACGGCCCCCTCGCCGTCACCAGAGCGTTCGCCCCGGTCATCGAGGCCAACGGCGGGGGTGCGATCCTGAACATCCTGTCGGTGATCTCGTGGTTGCACCCGGCGCGAGCCGGGGCCTACGCGGCAGCGAAGGCGGCCGCGTGGGCACTGACGGACGCGGCCCGCGAGGAACTCCAGCCCAGGGGGATCAGCGTCTCGGCACTCCATGTCGGCTTCATGGACACCGACATGACCGCCGGGCTGGACGGCGTCCAGAAGGCCGACCCCGCCGACGTCGCCACCCAGGCACTCGACGGACTCGCCACCGGCCAGGCCGAAATCCTGGCCGACGACCTCACCCGTCAGGTCCGTCAGGCTCTGGCACGAGGACCCGTCCCGACCGGCAGGTGATCGCCCGGCGCGAGCCGGGCCTGCCGTTTCGCGCGCCGCCTTCCGCCGCTCCCAGCCGGAATCACGCGGCGGGTGCGGCTGCGTCGGCGGCCGCGAGCGCGGCGGGGGTGGCGGTCTTCAGGAACGGCACGATGACGGCCAGGGCCGCGACGGCGAAAAGGGTGAAGGCGGCCTGCATGCCGAGCCACTGGGCGAGAAGCCCGACCAGCCCCGCCCCCAAGGGCATGGCGCCCCAGCTGAACAGGCGGGCGGCGGCGTTGTAGCGGCCCAGCATGCCGGGGTGGACGAGGCGCTGGCTGATGGTGCGGGCGTTGACGGTCCACAGGATGCCGCCCATGCCGCCGAGGAAGGCGGCCGCGGCCACGATCCACAGGTTGGCGGTGAACACGGGCGCGGCGACCATGGCGGCGGTGCCGATCAGGTCGGCGAGCATCGACCAGCGGCGTCCGAGCAGGCGGTTGACGGTGGTGACGGTGATCGCGCCGACCAGGCCGCCGGCGCCGAGCGCGCTGAGCAGCAGGCCGTACTGGGCGGGCTCCAGCTTCATCAGCTGGGTCGCGACCAGGGGGATGAGGGCCAGCCAGGCGCCCCAGCAGGCGCTGAGCACGGTCAGGGCGAGCGCCATCAGGCGGAGCAGCGGCTGCTGCCACAGGCAGCGCAGCCCTTCGGCGATGCGCTGGTTGACGGTGCCGGACACGCTCGCGGCCTGCGGCTTGAAGCGGCCGGCGAGCAGCACCAGGATCAGCGTGCCGAGCAGGTAGCCCACGCCGGTCCAGCCGAGCGCGACACTGGCGCCTGCGGCGATGAGCAGGCCGCCGACGAAGGGGCCGCAGAACTCGTTGCAGACGGTTTCGGCCCCCGCGAGCCAGGCGTTGGCCCGCTCGTGCCGGGCCGGGGCGACGGCGGCGGGCACGAGGGTGGCGGCGGAGGTCAGCGCGACCACTTCGGCGCCGCCGAGCGTGAGTCCGGCGAGGTAGAGGGCGGGCAGGGTGATGTCGTCGCCGACGGCCAGGGCGATCAGTCCGGCGACGACCAGCATGCGGGCGCCGTCGGCCAGCCACAGGAGCATGCGCCTGTCGAAACGGTCGACCAGGACGCCGACGTGCAAGGCGATCAGGAGCCAGGGCAGCGTGAGGGTGAGGCCGACGCCGGCCACCTGGGCGGGGGAATCGGTCAGCCGGGTCGCCATCAGCGGCAGCACGACCTTGGTCACGCCGTCGGCCAGGTTGGTGATCGCGGTGAAGGCGACCAGCACGACGGTGTTGCGGCCGCTGCGATCGACCGGCACCGGCCGGCCGTCGGCACCGGCGGTGGTTCCCGGTTCCAGCGCACTCGTCATCGCTAACCTCCTAAACGCGTTTGCCGGTCAGTATGCAGGTAGAGAAACCCGTTGCGCCACCTGGGTCGATAACTGGTAAAGTACTTTCGCTGGTTGGTCGGCAAGCTGACGGAAGGGGGGCGCGACGTGATCGAGCCCTCGCCCGCCGCCCGCCTGATCGAGGCGTTCCTCAACACCGTCGACCTCGAGAACGGACAGGACGACGTCGCCACCCCGGCCGAGCTCGCCGGCTGGCTCGCCGCCCGCCAGATCGCCGACGACGCGCTCCGGCTCACGGCCGAGCAGCATCGCGCCTTCCTCGACCTGCGTGCCGGATTCCGGGAGGCCCTCGACCCCGGCCACCCCGTCTCACCCGACCACGTGGCACCGGCCGAGGCGATCCTCGCCGAGATCCCCCTCCTGGCCGGCCTGGGACAACCGCTCGTCCCCGTTCCCGGCCGGGGGGCGGTGGAGACCGCGATGGCCCACCTGGCCATCGCCTGGGTCACCCTCGTCCTCACCGGCCAGATCCACCGGCTCAAGCGGTGCGCCGAGCACACCTGCCGCGGCGCCTTCTGGGACTCCTCCAAGAACCACAGCCGCCGCTGGTGCTCGATGCGCCTGTGCGGCAACCGCACCAAGTCCCGCCGCTACGCCGCCCGCCGGCGCCAATAGCGGCCGTCGGCGAAGGCACCCGAGACCGTCACCCGGCGGAGACGTCGGTGGCTGACGTGCCGGTGGCCGCATGGTCCCACTCGACGAGCTGAACGACGACGCCGTTGGGGTCGGTGAGCTGCAGCAGCCGCTCACCCCATGGTTCGGTGCGCAACGGCATGGTGATGGGGGCGTTCTCCGCGCGCAGCCGGGCGTCCTCGGCGTCGATGCCGTCGACGGTGAAGGCCACGATGAGCCCGCTCGCCCGCTGGTGGCGCTGGGCCTCCGGCAGGACGTCGGTGCCGCGGCGCAGCAGCACCATGTCCGCCGCGGCACCGTCCTGTCTGGTGAGGGACGCGAAATCGGGGGTCGCCATGGCCTCCTGGTAGCCCAGGTGGGCACGGAAGAAGGCGCTGGAGGCGGCCACGTCGTCGACGGTGAGCGACACGGTCGTGATGGTGATCTTCATGGGAATTCCTCTCAGGGTGGTCAGGAGTGGTCGGCGGGGGCGGGGACGGCCCGCTCGGCGGCCCTGCTGACCCGCTCCCAGCCCGACCAGTCAGCCATCCGGCGGCGCGAGAGGTCGAAGGCCAGGTCGTAGACCATGCTGCCGAGCAGCAGCCGCTGCGGCGGCTCGGGGCTGTCGACCAGCGCGAGCATCGCCTCGGCGGCCAGCCGGGGATCGCTGTCGATCGAGCCCTCCGCCCACTGCCGCGCCAGTTCCTCGCGCAAGGGTCCGTACGGCTCGGCCGGAGTGGTCGCCGTCATGCTGGTGTACAGATTCGTCCAGTAGCCGCCCGGCTGGACGATGGTGACCTTCACCCCGAACGTCGCGGCCTCCTGCGCCAGCGCTTCGCTCATGCCCTCCAGCGCGAACTTGCTCGCGCTGTACAGCCCCGTGCTCGGGAAGCCGCCCAGGCCGCCGATGCTGGAGATCTGCACGATGTGCCCGGATCGCTGCGTGCGCAGCGCCCCGAGAGCCGCCTGGCTGACCCACAACGCGCCGAAGAAGTTGACCTCCATCTGCGCGCGGGCCTCGGCCTCCGTGAACTCCTCGATCATGCCGGAGTACATGCTCCCGGCGTTGTTGACCACGATGTCGAGCCGGCCGAAACGTTCGGCCGCGGCGGCCACCACCGCGAAGACAGCGTCCCGGTCGGTCACGTCGGCGGCCAGCGGCATCACCCGGTCGCCGTGGACGGCGTCGAAGTCCTCGCGCACCACGCTCCGGGAGACGGCGACGACCCGGTCGCCGCGCTCCAGCGCGGCCACGGCGTAGGCGCGGCCCAGGCCGCGACCGGCTCCGGTGATGAACCACGTGCGCGGTGAACGAGTGGATGCGGTACTCATGGGCGGACAGCTCCTTGTGTCGTCGGTTCGGTAGGTGAGGAAAGTGGCCGGGGGCCGTCGCCGGCCCTGGGGCGACCGCGTCGGCCAGGTCTCCGGCGGAGGTCGGCGCTGCGGCGCGCCCGGTCAGTGAACGGGCGCGACCGGGGCAGGCTGCTGAGCCTGCGCGACCGTAGGCGCGGCGGGTCCACGGCCGCGCAGCAGGAACAGCGCGACCACGGCCGCGGCGAGCACACCCGCCGTGGCGCCCGCGAACGCCGTGGTCATGGCGGAGTCGTAGGCCTGCCGGGCGGCGTCGGCCAGGGACGGGTCGGCCACGGCGGCGGCGACCGAGCGGCGGGCCTCCTGCGAGGCGTCGGCGGGCATGGCCGCGGTGTAACTGCCGGTGGCCAGGGCGCCGAGGGCGGCCACGCCGAGCGCCGCCCCGGCCTGCTGGATGGTGTCGTTCAACGCCGACCCGACCCCGGCCCGGTCGGTGGGGATCGCGCCCATCAGCGCGGCGACGGCCGAGGGGGCGGCCAGGCCGCTGCCTGCGCCCAGCACGACCTGTGCGACGGCGAGGACGGCGAAGCCGTCGGTGGAGGCAAAGCCCAGCAGGGCGAACCCGGCGGCCATCACCAGCATGCCCGCGACGGCGGTGGCGCGGTTGCCGATCCGGCCGCCCAGCGCGGCGCCGAGCCCATTGAAGACGATCGAGGCGACGAACATGGGGATGAACGCCAGTCCGGCCTGCGTGGGGGTGTAGCCGAGGACGAACTGCAGGTACTGGGTGAGCACCAGCAGCAGTCCGCCGTTGCCGACCTGGACCAGGGTCAGCGACAGGCTGCCACCGGCGAAGTCCCGGTCGCGGAACAGGGCCAGGGGCACCATCGGGTGCGCCGTGCGCAGCTCCCAGGCGACGAAGGCGCCGAGGGCGAGCACGGTGACGACGAGCGGAATCCAGGCGACGCCGTGCGCGAGCTCGTTGATCGTCCACACCAGCGCCGACATGCCGATCACCGACAGGACGGCCCCGAGAGGGTCGGCCCTGGTCGCGGGGCCCTTGGACTCGGGCATGAGGGTCAGGGCGGCGATGACGGCCAGGGCGGCGATCGGGAGGTTGATCCAGAAGACCGACTCCCAGCCGAGCGCGGTGGTCAGGACGCCGCCCGCGACCGGGCCGCCGATCAGGCCGAGCAGCGCGAAGGCGGCGCCGGCGGCCATGGCCTTGCGGCGTTCGGTCTCTTCGGGGAAGACGACGATGAGGATCGACAGCGTGGAGGGCATGACGAGGGAGCCGCCGAGGCCCATCGCCACGCGGGCGGCGATCAACTGGCCGGGATCACCGGCGAAGGTGGCGGCCAGGGACGCCGCGCCGAAGATCACCAGGCCGATGACCATGATCTTGCGTCTGCCGTACCGGTCGGAGAGGGATCCGGCCGTGAGCAGCAGGCCGGCGAAGGCCAGCATGTAGGACTCCAGGATCCACTGGACGTCCTGAGAGTCGGCGCCGAGGTCGGCGGCCAGGGCGGGCACGGCGACGGTGAGCGCCATGTTGTCGATGACCAGGACCAGCGTGCTCAGGCAGAGCACGATGAGAATCAGCCAGCGACGAGGATGCGGTTGCATACGTTTGGATTCCATTCGGATACGGAGGGTGTTCGACGGTGAGCGGCCTGCTGCGGCCGTCCGCCGGAGGGGAGATCAGGCGCCGCTCGGCGTGATCCATTCGGTCAGCTCGACGACGATGCCGTTGGGGTCGGTGAGGCGGACCAGCCACTCGCCCCACGGAGTGCGCCGCGGCGGCCCGGCGACCGGCGCGCCCTCGGACCGCAGCCGCTCGTACTCGCGCGCCAGGCCGGTGACGGTGAACGCCACCACCGGCTGGGCGCTCGCCTGGCGAGGCTGTTCGAGGTCGCGGCGGTGCAGCAGGATGTCGGCGGCCGCGTCGTCGCGGCTCAGCCAGACGAGGTCCGGGGTGCCGAGCGTCTCGCGGAACCCCAGATGGGTGGTGAAGAAGCGGCTGGAGCTCGCCAGGTCGTCGACGGTGAAGACGACCGTGGAGGAGACGACGTTCACTGATCTCCTCTGGCGCGGTTGCCGGTCATGGATGGTCCTTCTTGCGGTGTTTCATGCTGGATCAGCTTCGCCGGTGCGGCGTGCGGGAACAACGCGGGGTTCTGCAATGGTGCGTTAACCGCAGACTTAACGGGCGGCCGGTCGGACGTTGACGTTCGTGACGGCCTCGCGCGCACAATGGGGCGTGGCTTGGAGCCCGCTCCTCGACGGTGACCCCCAGCGCATCGGCGCGTACACCCTCGCGGGGCGCCTCGGCGCGGGTGGCCAGGGCGTCGTCTACGAGGCGTACGGGCCGGCCGGCGACCGGGTGGCGGTCAAGGTGCTGCACGCCGGGGCGGCCTCCCTCCGCCCGCCCGACGGCGAAGTACGGGCGTTGTCGAGGATCGCCCCCTTCTGCACCGCCAGGATCCTCGACTTCGACCTGGAGGCCGAGCGGCCGTACATCGTCAGCGAGTTCGTGTCGGGGGCGAGCCTGCGCGCGGCCGTCCGGGAGCACGGCCCCTTCCACGGCGACGAGCTGCACCGGCTGGCGGTGGGGGTGGCCACGGCCCTGGTGGCGGTCCACCGCGCGGGCGTGGTGCACCGCGATCTCAAACCGGACAACGTGCTGCTGGGCCCCGACGGGCCCCGCGTCATCGACTTCGGCATCGCCCGGCTGCTCACCGGCTCGATCACGCCGGGCGGCGCCGTCGGCACCCCGCTCTACATGGCCCCCGAGGTGCTGCGCGGCGCCCCCGCGGGCCGGGCGGCCGACGTCTACGGCTGGGCGGCCGTCATGTTGTACGCCGCGTCGGGCCGTCCGCCGTACCGGGCGCAGGCGCACACCGTCCCGCTGCCGGAGCCGCTGCGCGCGCTCGTGAACGCGGGGCTGGCCGAGCGGCCGGAAGGGCGTCCGGCGGCCCGCGACCTCCTGCTCGGCCTGCTGGAACACCGGGCCGCCCACGGGAGCCTCATGGAGGCCGGCAGCCGGGCGGCGGGCGTCGTCGCCGCCCGGAACGGCGCCGTACGGCCGCCGCTCGGCGAGCGCGCCGAGCAGGCGTTCGCGGCGCTGCCCGAGCCCTCGCAGGCCGCCGTCCCCGGCCTCCTGGTACGCCTGGTCGGCCCCGGCGACCAGCTCAGATCCGCCACCCCGGACGAACTCGGCGACGACCCGGCGGCGCCCGTCGCCGTCGAGGCCCTGCGCCGGGCGGGGGTGCTGACCGGCGACGCGGACTGCGTGCGCATCGCCTCGCCCGCCCTGCCCGTCGCCTGGCACCGGCTGCGCGGCTGGCTGGCCGACGAACGTCCCGGCCTGGCCGATCTCGAACGGCTGCGCGACGCGGCCCGGGCATGGGCGGCGAACGGGCACAAGGACGCCGACCTGCACCAGGGCTCCGCGCTCGAACGCGACCACCGCTGGGCCGGCCAGACCAGGCGGCACCTACGGCTCAACCCGGTCGAACGGCGCTTCCTCGCCGCCTCGGCCGCGCTAGCGGGCCGTCGCAGGCGGCGCCGGGCTCTGCTGCTCGCCCTGCTCGCCGCGCTGCTCGCGGTGGCGGCGGTCCTGGGCACGCTGGCCGAGACGCAGCGACGTACCGTCACCGGGCAGCGGGACGAGGCGATCGCCCGCGGGCTCGCCGCGCGGGTGCCCGCGCTGCGACTGCACACGCCCACCACGGCGATGCAGCTCAGCCTCGCCGCCTGGCGCCTGTCCCCCGTGCCCGAGGCGCGGCTCGGGCTGCTGGCCTCGCTCGGCCAGGCCGACGTCAGTACGGGCATCGACGGCAGGTACGTCGCCGTGGCGGCCCGAGGGCACGTCCTGACCTGGGACAGCGACGGCGCGACGGTCCGCGACCCGGCCACGCGCCGGACGCTGGGCACGATCGCCTCGCCCGGATGTTGCGCGAACAGCTTCCTCAGCCCGGACGCCTCCCTCCTGCTCGCCATCGACGCCTACCAGTCCACGGCCCGCCTGTTCGGCGTGCGCGACGGCCGCCTGCTGCACGAGCTGCCCCTGGTCGGCAACGGAGCGGTCTTCGCCGCCGGGGGCGGCAGGGCGGCGGTGTTCACGTACGACTCCGGCAGGCCGGTCTCGGTCCTCGACCTGCGCCGCGGCACCGTCGTGCGCACGCTGACCAGGAAGACGGTCACGGCGGCGGCCCTGAGCCCCGACGGGTCCACCCTCGCGCTGGCCGGCGCGGACCGCCGGGTGGAGCTGGTGGACCTCGCGTCGGGACGTACGGCACGCGCCTTCACCGTCCCGCCCTCCGACGACCAGATCCGGGCCCTGCGCTTCGCCCCGGACGGCAGGACCCTGATCAGCCACGCCGTCGAGCTCCGCTTCTGGGACACCGGCACGGGCGCCGAGCTCGCCGGCCACGCCGCGGCCGGGGAGCACGTGGAGAGCTTCGCCACGGACCCCGGCGGGCGGTGGCTGGCGACCGCGAGCAGCCAGGGCCTGCGGCTCTGGGACGTACGCGCCCGCCGGTCGGCGACCGTCGTACCGGGCCTGCCGTCCCTGGTGGAGGAGCTGGCGTTCACCGGCGACGGCCGCGGCCTGGCCTACACGGTACGGCCGGGCGGCGTACGGTTCGCCGACGTCGCCGCCTGGACCGCGCCCGATCGGCTGGGCGGGGAGGCCGTGCAGGGGGCGCTGGCGGTCGGGGCGGGACGGGCCGCCACGGCCGGGCCTGACGGCGTACGGGTGTGGGACCTGCGCACCCGCCGCCAGGTCGGGCCCACCCTGGTCTTCCAGGGCACGGAGGCGACCTCGCCGTGCGCCGCCTCGAACGACCCCGCGCACGCGGTGACCCTCAGCCCGGACGGCGCCACCCTCGCGGCGGTCACCCCCGACGGAGCCGTACGGATCAGCGACATCGCCACCGGCCGCGAACTGGCCCGCCTCTCCCGCCGCCCGCCCCGCCGGACGGGCGATCTGTGGCGGGTCGGCGACCTCACGTTCGGCCCCGACGGCAGGACGCTCGCCGCCGCCACGACCTACCGCGCCCCTGGCACCTGCCAGGAGGAACGGGCCACCCAGCTCTGGACCGCCACCCCCTCCTGGCGGCCGGCCCACACGGTGAACGCGACCTACGGGAGTTTCGCCTTCCTGCCCGGCGGCCGGGAAGTGGTGGCACGCGACGACGACGGGCTCGTGCTCCTCGACGTCGCCTCCGGGCGGACGGTCCGGCGGATCACCACCGATGCCGTCGGCGGGTCGCTGAGCGGCCTCGCGCCCGACCCCCGGTACGCGCTCACCGGCGTCAACGCGCTGTACCTCGCCGATCTGCGTACCGGCCGCCTCATCGAGCCGCCGCTGGTCAGCGAGGCCGGCGTCGGCGCCGCCGCCTCCTCCCCCGACGGCCGCACCCTCGCCACCGTCGACAGGGACCAGCGCATACGCGTCCGCGACACCTCCACCGGCCAGGTCGCCGACCTCCCGTTCCCCGGCACCGCGGGCCCCGTGCTCGCCCTGTCCTTCTCCCCCGACGGCCGCACCCTGTACGCGCTGACCGGCGACGGCGCCCTGTTCTCCTACGTCACCGACGGCCCCCGCGCCGCCGTCCTGCTGTGCACCCGCGTAGGCGGCCACCCTTCCCGTACCGACTGGTCGCGCTACGTCCCGGACGCGCCGTACCGCGAACTCTGCTGAACGGCGCGCATGACATCCATGCGGGGCCGCGGTCCCCGAACATGCGGAAGCCCTCGCACAGCCGGAGTGCGAGGGCTTTGGCATGTTCGTGCTAGGCGGAGAAGCTCCCGATGGGAGGGGTGTCCACGCCGTAATCCGGCTTGAGTATCCACGCGACCGGGCCGATGCATCCCGGGAAGGCGTAGAGGCGGACGTCGCCGTTGGTCCGGTTGTAAATCTGATGGGGGTCAGGGGGCAGGTTGTGGCAGCCGTTGGGGTTGGCGTACACGAACAGGGGCTGGAGTGCGGTGGTGTAGACCACCACCTCACCGCCGGCGGCCAGGGCCGGGGCGGCGGCGGCCAACGGGCTGACGGTGACGGCCGCGGCAGTGAGGGCGGCGAACGCGAGACGAGACTTCATGCGGACTCCTGATCTTCTCTGAGGCGGCGGGAAGATCTCCGGCGATCCCAGGTCTTCCCCACGACACTCAGGGTAAATCGCAAAGCGTGGCCGATCAACCACCGAGCGTAGTCAACGGACGGCCGCGGATTGCGGTGCCGTCAGTCAGGTGAACGCACACCGCCCGCGCCGGGACACGCCGTCGTAGCCGGGGTTGACAAACGTTGGTGACCGACCGACGATCTCCGGGAATGCAGATGTGCAGCCGGGCGGCAAATGGCCGCGGCCGCATCTTTTTTTCGTGTCCATTGATTCTTGTCATGGCATCCGACGTGGCCCGGTTCGCCTTTCCTGGAGGTTACGGGCAATCCTCATGCCTGGGCCGAGAAATGTGTTCCGACAGGGGACGACTTCACAGACAACAGGGAGAGACGTGCGACGAAGAAGTTTCCGCTCATCCGTGAGATTACGTGTCTGGGCCTTCCTTCCGAGCCTGCTGCTCGGCGGCCTCGCTCCCCTGCCGGCCTCGGCACAGGCGGCACAGGTGGCACGCGACGGCATCGCACCCGTCGCCGACACCTACGTGGTGGCCGAGGCGCCGGGAACCGTCTATGGGACGTCGGCCAAACTCGCGGCCTCGAACTGGAGCACTCCCTGGCACAGCCAGGCATACCTGAAGTTCTCCGTGCCCGCCCCGCCGGCCGGGCAGAGCATCGCCTCGGCCCGGCTGGAGATGCTCTACCAGAAGACCGAGCAGCAGGCCGCCGTCACCGAACTACGCTCGGTCGCCGACAACTCCTGGACCGAGTCCATGACCTACCCCCTCCGGCCCGCGCCCGGCCCCGTCGTGGCCACCGCCACCCTGCCCGCGCCGGGCGCCACCAGTCTCGGCTTCGACGTCTCCGCCACGGTGCGCACGGCCGGGACGTACTCCTTCGCGATGACCAACCCGAGCGCGGAGTCGGCGACCGTCGTGCACTCGCGCGAGGCCGGTGACCTGGGCCCCCGCCTGATCGTCACCTACACCCGGCCGACGCTGTGCGGAGCGTCCTTCGCCGCCGAGACCGGCGAGACCTATCAGCAGGCGCTGGCTCGCGAGGACGCCCTGTTCGGCGGGCTGAAGGCGGTACGCGTCTTCTACGGCGGCCTGCCCGACCCCTGGCCCGGCAAGCTGAACGCGGGCAAACGCCCCATGGTCATCTCGTTCAAGGCCGCCCCCGCCGCGATCGTCGCCGGCACCCACGACGCCGCGATGCGCGCCTGGTTCGCCGCAGCACCGGCCGACCAGGACATCTACTGGACCTACTACCACGAACCCGAGGACAACATCAGAAACGGCGAGTTCACCGCCGCAACGTACCGCCAGGCCTGGAGTCACCTCGCCGCGCTGGCCGACGAGGCGGCCAACCCCCGCCTGCGAGCCACGCTCATCCTGATGGGCTGGACGGTGGACCCGGCCTCAGGCCGCGACTGGCACGACTACTACCCCGGCAGCACCGCCATCGACGTCCTGGCCTGGGACGTCTACAACTACGACACCACCGCCGCCAAAGGCCAGTACCTCAGCCCGGCCACCCTGCTCGACCGCACGTACGCCGTCAACCAGGCCGAGAACCTCCCGCACGGCGTGGCCGAACTCGGCAGCCACATCGCCGCGGGCGACGACGGCACCCGCCGCGCCGCCTGGCTCGGCCAGATGACCGCCTACCTCGGCCAGCACGCCTCCTTGTGGGCGCTCTACTTCGACCTCGACTGGTCCACGGGCGACTACCGCCTGCGCGACCCGGCGGGCCGCGCCGCCTGGACCTCTTTCTGCACCTGACCGTCCCGCCGGCGGACGTCATCAAGTTCTCAGCACAGCCGGCTGCTCGGCCAGGCGCCGGACCGCCTGCAGGCGGTCCGGTGGCACTGGCCGGGCGCGTCGTGGGGAACCGTCACAGAGCGCGGTACATGATGTGCAGTCCGACGTAGCCCTTCACCGGACTGCAGAAGCCCTCCGGCACGGTGCCGAGCACCTCGAATCCGAGCCGCCGGTACAGCCGCACCGCCGTCTCGTTGGTCTCCACGACCGCGTTGAACTGCATCGAGCGGAAACCCATGGCGCGGGCCCACTCGATGGTGTACTCGCACAGCGCGCGGCCCACACCGCGTCCGGAATGCGCTGGATCGACCATGTAGCTGGCGCTCGCGACGTGCGAGCCGTTGCCCATCTGGTTGTTGTTCATCTTCGCGGTGCCGAGGATCGTCCCGTCGTCGTCGACCGCGACGACCGTACGATTCGGGGCGGGCAGCAACCACCAGCCGCGCCCCTCTTCCTGATCGAGATCGAGCGGATAGGTGAAGGTCTCACCGGCGGCGACGATCTCGTGGAAGAACGGCCAGATGGCCGACCAGTCGTCCACGGTGGCTTCTCTGATCAGCATCCGGCCAATATACCGGCGGCCCCGAACGTCTCCCGGTGACGGCGAGGCATCGTGCGCCTTCCCTTCGGTGACAGCCGTCCGAGCAGCGGGCTTCCTGCCTGCGAGGGGGACGACGTGGTTCATGTCTTGCGCCTGCTCACGTGGTGCACGATGAGGGCGGCGACGCACACGATGGCGACGGCGCCCGAGGGCAGGCCGAGCGACCAGGCACGGCCGATGCTGTTGGCGATCAGGTTGACGACCGCGCTGGCCATCAGGACGAGCCAGAGCAGGGCGCGCAGCGCGAAAGCGCCTCTGCTCAGCGCGGGCCTGCGCGCCGCGTGCCGGGATGTGATGGCCCGGGAGGTGGCGGGGTCGGAGTCAGGGCTGGGGATGCGATAGGGGTCCGTCATGGCCAGAACTCTAGAAACGGGCCCGATCTGCGGAAATCCCGGACGCTACCTGGCCGTGGTACAGCGGGCTGGAGCAAGCTGTGTCCCCTTTCACCTACCATGGCATCAGTGTTGCGGGGAATCCTTGAAAGTCTGGAACGGCTGGCCGGAGGGCTCGGCACAGCGTTCATGGCCGTCGTCGTCTCGCTGTGCTGGCTGGTGGTGGCCGCGCTGAGCCTGGTAGGGGTCGGGCTGGCGCTGGTGCCGGCGATGATCGCGATGACCAGGGGCGCGGCCGAGTGGGAACGCAGGCGCCTGGCCGGCGCGGGTGTCGAGATCGTCAGCCCGTACCGGCTGCCTGCCGAGCAGCTGCCCCGAGGCTGGGCGGCCAGGATGCGGGCGGCCCGTGCCGACCCGGCGACCTGGCGCGACCTGGGCTGGCTGGCCCTCTACGCCGTGGTGGGCCCGGCCTGCGGCCTGCTCGGGCTGGTCATGCCGGTGGCGGCGCTGCGGGAAGTCACCTACCCGTTCTACTGGCAGTTCCTGTCGCGCGAGGATCAGCTCACCAACTTCGCCGTCCCGGTCACCACCTGGCCGGGCGCGATCGCCACTTCGGTGATCGGCATGGTCGTCGTGGTCGCCCTGGCCCGTCTCTTCCCTGTGCTGGCGCGCCTGCAGGCGCTGCCCGCCAGGAAACTGCTGGTCCCGCACGCCTCGATCGACTTGTCGCAGCGCATCGCGCAGCTGACCGCGACCCGCGCGGGTGCGCTGCGCGCGCATGCCGTCGAACTGCGCCGGATCGAGCGGGCCCTGCACGACGGCGCGCAGAACCGGCTGAACGCGGTCGTGGTCACGGTGGCCGCGGCCGAGCGTGCACTCCAGCGCGATCCCGCCCGGGCCGCGCACGCACTGGAACGTGCCAGGAACGCGGCCGAGCAGGCGCTGGCGGAGCTGCGCGGCGTGGTTCGCGCGATCTTGCCGCCGATCCTGGAGGAGAAGGGGCTGGCGGGCGCACTGGACGCGCTGGCCGCCGGATGCTCGGTGCCCTGCCGGGTGCGGGTGGGTGAGCTCGCCGAGGTGCCGTTGTCGGTGGAGAGCACCGCCTACTTCGCCGTGGCCGAGGCGCTGACCAACGTGGGCAGGCACAGCGGCGCCCAGCACGCGGAGGTCGTCGTCGAACGTGTAGGCCCGTTGCTGCGCGTCCAGGTGCGTGACGACGGCAAGGGCGGCGCCCGCGACGGCGCGGGCACCGGGCTGGCCGGCATCCGACGCCGCGTCGAGGCCCATGACGGAACGATGACCGTGACCAGCCCCGATGGGGGGCCGACTGTGATCGAGGTGGAACTGCCGTGCGAGTCGTGATCGCTGAGGATGACGCGCTGCTGCGCGAGGGCCTGGTGCTGCTGCTGAGCGGGGAGGGCATCGAGGTGGCCGCGGCCGCGAGCGACCCCGAGGGGTTCCTGGCCGCGGTCGAGGAGCACCGGCCCGATGTGGCGGTGGTGGATGTGCGCATGCCGCCCACCCACACCGACGAGGGCATCCGGGCGGCCGTGGCGGCTAAGCGCCTGCAGCCGGGCCTGGGGGTGCTGGTGCTGTCGGCGCATGTCGAGCAGGCGTTCGCGACCGACCTGCTGGCCGACGGCACGCAAGGGGTCGGCTATCTGCTCAAGGAGCGGGTCGGCAAGGTCGAGCAGTTCCTCGAGGCGCTGAACCGGGTCGCCGGCGGCGGCACCGCCATCGACCCGGACGTGGTGGCCCAGCTGTTCACCCGCCGCCGCGACCCCCTGGCGGAGTTCACCCCGCGCGAACGCGAGGTGCTCGCGCTGATGGCCGAAGGACTGGGCAACCTGGCCATCGCCGACAAGATGGTGATCACCGAGGGGGCGGTGCACAAGCACATCCGCAACATCTTCGCCAAGCTCGGCCTGGCTCCCAGCGACCGTATGGACCGCAGGGTCGCCGCGGTGCTGCGCTACCTCAGCGCCTGAAGCCGGCCCCTGACACCCGGCCTCCGGAAAACGGCCCTGTGCGCTGGGCCGCGGGCGGCGTGCGGTAGCCAGCACCACCATCGACCGGCCAGCGAGCGGGATCGAAACCGCCTGCGCCGCTCCCTACGTTGGTAATCGCTTCATCCGACACCCAACGTAAGGATCTGTCTTGACGAGCAACACTCTGCGTCGCACCGTGCCGGTCACCCTGGCGCTGGCGGCCTGCCTGACGAGCCTGAGCGCTCCGGCCTTCGCCACCCCTGCCCCCGCCACCGCCGGCGTCGCCACGGCGGCCGTCGGCGCCGGCCAGGAGCCGGTGGTGGCGGACCTGGAGCGCAACGCTCAGGAACTGCGCAGCACCGTCCCGGGCGGCCCGTCCCGCGACCTGCGGGCGTTGTCGGCGATGACCAAGGGCGCCACCATCGTGGGGATCGGCGAGGTCACGCACGGCTCCAAGGAGCTGTTCACGCTGCGGCACCGGATGTTCCGGCACCTGGTGCAGACCCAGGGCTTCACCACGCTGGCGCTGGAGGCGACCTGGTCGGCCGGCGTCCGCCTGGACGCGTACGTGCGCACCGGCAAGGGCGACCTGCGCACGATCATGGCCGAGGAGTTCCAGCAGTCCTACCGCTCGTGGAAGACCCAGGAGTGGGTGGACCTGTACGAGTGGATGCGCGACTACAACCGCACCGCCTCACGCAAGCTGCGCGTGATGGGATTCGACATCGGCGACGTCAATCCCGAGCAGTACCGGCGCATCCTCGCGTGGGCCGAGAAGCACCAGCCGTCGCTGGAGCCCGAACTGCGTCGCCGCTACGCGGGCCTGCTCGCCCTGCCCGCCGGTGTGGAGGAACGGATGAACACCCTGGCCGAGTTCCCGGCCGAGCGGCGCACCGCCCTGGCCGGCGACGCTCAGGCCGCCTACCGCCTGCTGGACAAGAGCGGCAAGGCGAGCCCGCGGGTCCTGCAGGAGGCCCGCGTCATCGTCCAGATGACCACCATGTACGCACTGGACGGGTCGGCCCTGCACCGTCACCGTGACCGGGCCATGGCCGAGAACACCGTGTGGTGGCAGCGCAACACCGGCACCAAGACGGTGGCGGCCGCGCACAACGGGCACATCGGCTACGTCTCGGCCTGGCCCGACCTGTACCCGGTCACCCAGGGCGCCGTCCTGCGCTCCCTGGCCGGCGCCTCCTATGTGGCGATCGGCACCACCATCCACAGCGGCCGCTTCCGCGCCACCGACCCCAAGACCGGCCAGGTCGCGGTCTTCGACACCGGCTCCCCTGTCCCGGCCAGCAGCGAGGCCGTCCTGGACCGGGTGCGCTACCGCGACTACTACGTGGACCTGCGCCGCGCCGGCCGTACCCCGTCCACCCGAGCGTGGCTGGACACCGCCCGTCCGACCTTCACCATCCCGGCCACGTACGTGCCCGAGCAGTTCAACCGGCCGCTGGCCCTGGGAGCGGCCTTCGACGTGATCGCGCACCTCAACCGGGTCGAGGCAGCCACCCCGCTGCGCTGACCCGCCTTCCCGCGGACTGGTCGGCCGATGGTGCAGCAGGTTGCATGGCGGCCCGGCACGGTGACGCTGTGCAGTCGATCGATGACACACGATGGGCGATGGCGGCGTCGGCGGCCGTCGTCCGAGGGGATTCGGCGTGCCGGCCAGCCGGCGCGCCTGCACCGGGATTCGCGTTGTGCCCGGCACGACACGCGAAGCGGGTCATGCCGGGCGGCGGCGTTCGAGGATGGCGGCGATGGTGTACGCGCCGCCGCCTTTCCGCGCCAGGAGGACCACGGCTTCCGCGAGCCGACGGTGGGCGACAGGGCAAAGGTGTGCCCGATCGCTCCGCCGGGCGATGGGAGGGGTGTCGCCGCGGCTCACCGTGCCGTCATCGGTTCTGGCGCGTTGTGGGCGCGGCGGTAGGCCAGTGGTGACAGGCCCAGGTACGTGTTGAAATGCTTGCGCAGGGCGACGGGGTCGCCGAGGCCGCAGGCGGCGGCGATCCGCGCAACGCTCAGATCTGTGGACTCCAGCAGCAGCCGCGCGTGCGCCAGCCGCCGCTGCGCCAGCCACTTCTGCGGGCTGCTGCCCACCTCGCCGCGGAACCGCCGGGTGAAGGTGCGCACGCTCATGTGCGCGTGCCCTGCCCTACGGAGGACTCCGATGGCCGCCCCCGGGCTCGCCCGAGACCGAGTCCGAACTGGGCCAGGACCTGACGATCCACCTCCACCGCGGCGCCGCTCCGGCGGCATGACCCTCAGCACTCCGTCGGGGTGACACGTCGGTCAGGTGGAGATCGGGATGGTCTCGAGGGCCGGGGGCAGTTCCGCCAGGTAGGGGATGAGGCCGAGCCTGTGGTGGCGGATCGTCGCGGTGATCCGGATGTCGGCCGTCACCGGCCGGCCGGCCGCGGCGCGGATCGTCACGGTAAGGGGCTGGTCGCCGGCGAGTGCCTGGTCGGCCACGGCCTTCAGACGCCATTCGGGATCAGGGTCGCGTTCGCCGCAGCCGGTGAGGAAGACGTCCTCTGAAGCAGGGCCGGGGGCGTACTCGACGCTCGATTCCACGAAGGCCAGGTTGGCGGTGAACGTGACGCGCCAGTCGCGGGCGCGGCGGGGGTACGCCTGGCGTTTGGGGGCGAGGGACCAGGCGATGGGCTGTTCGGCCGGGGCGGCGTCCGGGGACTCGAACCGCATGCCGACGTCCGCTTTGGTGAACGGGGCGCCGGCTGTGCCCTCGCGGAAGGTGCAGACGATGGCGAGCCAGTAGAAGTCGTATCGATCCTGGTGCTCGGCGAGGAAGGCCCGGGCGGCGGAGTCGAGTTCCGGTGTGTCGGCGGTGAGCTTGCGAACGTAGGGGGCTCCGATCGACACCCGGCCGGCCAGCCGGGGGTCCGCCGCGATTCCCCCCAGTCGCCGGTCCAGGACGAGATCGACGTCGAAGACATCGGTGGCGTACGGCTGGTCGGGTCCGGTCATCTCGTGGTCTCCCCGGGGGCGTTCGAGGTTCGCCAGTCTCCCATGAAACCGAACGCTCCCCAGTCCTGGTAGGCCGGATGGCGGCGGCGGGTCGCGATCTGCGCGGTGCGGAAGGCCGCCCGCCTGTCGTCGTGTTCGGCCAGGCACCGGTAGAGCGTCGCGTAGAAGAACGTCGCGGCCTCGGGCCGTACCGGCCACAGGCACCCGACGATCGCCGGGACGCCCGCCGCGAACAGCGCCGCCGGCAGGCCGCGCAGGTTGTCGTTGATGTCGAAGCGGCCGAGCGCGGACTCGCACGAGCTCAACGTGACCAACTCGACGTTGCGGAGGTCGGCCCGCAGGATGTCGTGCGCGAACAGCCGCCCGTCGTCATCAGGGCCTGGTGTGAGGAACAGGCACTGGAACCACGGCGCCGCCGCGTTGTGGCTTCCGTGCGCCGCGACGTGCACGTACCGGGCCGTGGGCGCCAGGGTCAGGAAGGCGCCCGGGGTCGCGGCGGCTCCGATCAGCACCTCCCCCGTCAGTGCCCGCCCCACCTCGGCCGCGTGGATCTCGAGGCCAGGCTCCGCCTGCAGCCCGTGGCGGGAACCACCCTCGGCCGAGCCGAACACCACCAGGTGCCGTGTTCGGGCGGGCGGCGTCGTTCGGGTGATCGGACCGCCAAGGGAGCGGCGGAGCGGGTTCAGCCCGCAGATCTGGGTGATGGTCCAGCCGTCCGCGATGGGCTCTCCCTCCGTCTCGAACAGGTGGAACGGCAGATAGTGCAACGGTCCGTGCGGCCAGACGCACAGGTGGGTCTTCCCCTGCCGGCTCCATTCGCCCAACCGCTGCCCGAAGCGGCCGAGGTAGGTGTCGCCGACCTCGGTCAGCAACCGCCGCGCGGCGCGGCTCACCGGACGATGGAGGGGGTCGTCCTGGATGCTGGCGCGAATATCGGACACCTCCGACGCGACCGGATGGAACATGATGACGTGCTGATCCTGACTCGCCCGTACGATGCCGGCTTCCACGTCGGAGATCCGGATGGTGTGGAGTTCGACCCAGTCGCGGCTGATCGCCAGGCAGCTGAGTGAGGCACGTGGCGTCTGCCCGTCCTCGGCGGCGTCCGTGGCTCCCAGGTAGATCGACAGGATCACCGTGTCGCCGGGGATGAGCGGCTGGACCTGGTCCAGGAAAAGCAGCGGAACACCGCCAGGCCGGCGCGAGGTCATCAGCTCGCCGGTGATCCACTCATCTGCCAGGCGCAGCCGGTTGAGCCGCTCGGCGTCGGCCGCTTCGGGCTCGGCCTCGCCCGCCCCCGCGTAGGCGAGCATGTCGAACGTCTCGTCCTGCCACGGCCGGGCGGGGCCGGTGCGCTCGACGGCGCCCGCCCGCAGGAGGCTGCGCTCCAGCCCTGACGACAGGGTCAGCGGGCCGCTGTCGAGTTGCGCGACAGTCGTGTCGACGCCCTTGGCGGCCTGGTGCAGCAGGAACACGACGTCGTAGGCGACACTCCGGCGCGAGCCGAGGCGCAGGGACATCAGCAGGCAGAGTTCGTGGATCTTGAATCCGATCTCCGCTGTGACGGCGTGAAGACATGCGACGCCCGGCACGAGCAATCCGGCGACGTGATCGATCCGGGCTTCGCCGGCGGTGAGGACGACCGCCATGGCGAGGTCGATGGCATCGGCCGCCGCGGCCGAGTCGGCCGCGAAGCCGTACTGGCGGATCGCGGAACCGGCGGCCGTCGCCGCGCCGATCAGATCCCCGTCGTCCAGCTTGGACTTGGCCGCCTGTTCGGCCAGCCGGGCGCTGTGGTACCAGCGTAGGCCGGGGTACTGTGCGGTGAGGTCCGGCCAGATTCGCGCGGCCTCCTCGATGAGCTCCTCCCCCTGGCCCGCTTCGGCGCCGTCGGTGTGCACCGCCAGGTGCAGCAGGGTCACCGCCAGCTCGGACGCGGGCCACCGCTCGGCATGCGCCCGCGACCGGACCGCCTTCGCCGCTCCCTTCGCCTGTGCGCAGGCGACGCGGTTGCCGGGCAGCGCGTGTACCTCGGTGTCCCAGCGCCGGCGCCTGCTGTCGGGCGAGGTCGGGGAGGGCAGGTCCCGGTCTCGCCAGATCTGCCGTTGCAGATCCGGACGGGCCGTCTCGGCGGCCAGGGCCAGCGCGTCGGCGTGCAGGGTTTCGGCGTCTCTGCGTCCGAGCCGTTCCCCCAGCAGGTGCAGCGGTTCCGCGCACAGCCGGTCGGCGCTCGCCGGGAGTTCGACCTCGCCGAAGTGGGCCAGCAGGCGTAACAGGTTGATCCGCCCGATGGGATCCAGCCGGGGGTTGAGCAGGTCGAACGCCTCGCGAACCGCCCTGAGCTGCTGTCGGCCGTCTGATTCGCCAGAGAGCAGGCCGAGGGCGGGGAGGACGCGTGCCTGGGCCACCAGGATGCGGCCCTTGGTGTGCCCGGTGGTCAGGGTCTCCGCCTCCCGCAGTTGTGTCAGGGCGACCTGTAGCGGCCCGGCCGGTGGCGGCATCTCGGCCAGGCCGTCGCCGAGACGGAACCTGGCCCGTCTGAGCCGTTCCCGCCACGCCTGCTGGGCGTCCTCGGCGGCGATCGCGGTCATGTGCTCCAGGTACGGGGTTGAGCGCAGCAGCGCCGAGGCGTACAGGGTGAGCGCCAGTTCTTCGTCGTCTCGGGGTGATTCCGCACGTAGCTTGGCGATCTGGTCATCGACGACCGTGCACGCCGAGCGGAACCGCGTACCGTCGGGGAACTGCCCGAGGAAGAACCGCGACGTCTCGACATACAGGTCCGCCAGCGTCCACCACCAGGTCCCGCGGCGCGCGCCCCACCTCACGCCGGCCGCCTCCAGCGTGAGCCGGACGATCGGCAGGGCGACCCGGCTGTCCCCGTCGCTCAGCAGCCGGTGCGCCGCATCCATGAGGGCGATCACCGCATGCTCGGTCACCTCCCGTCCGATGTCCGAGGCCCGCTCCAGGGCGCGCTCCTCGCTGATCACCCTGTTGACCAGGTCCACCGCGGTCGCGACGATGGCGTCCGCCTGGGCCTGCGCCTGCGCGGCGCCGTCCGGGCCGGGCGCCGAAGGCTCGCCGGCCCCAGGCGCGGCCTCCGGTGGCGTCTCCGCCGGGTCGTCCGGTTCCTCCCACTCCAGCCGTAGCCGGGTCACGCGCGCCAGCGCGCTCAGGTGGGCGGCGCGACCGGTCCGGTCAGTCTCCGCGTCGACGGCCTGGCGGAGCACCTGGGCGGCCTCGATCAGGGCGTCCATCCGGCCAGAGGACGCCGTCCCGGCTTCGCCATCGCCCGTGGTGTCGAACCGATCGAGCAGGGCTCGTACGTCGAGCAGCGCCCGGGTCCGTGGATCGTCGCGCGGGTCGAAGCCCGTCGCGGCCGTCAGGTCGGGCCACAGGGGTTCCGGAACGCGGCGATGATCGACCAGGAACAGCGCGGCGTACCACTGCATGGCCCTGCGCCACTCGTCGTCAGCCTTCCTGCCGCCTTTCAGCACGCTCGACCTCAGGACGCCGAACTCGGCCAGGACGGTGAGGACGTCGGCATCGCGCAGGACCCCGTCGAGCCGCTCCAGCCGCCGGACCACCTGGCCCGCTCCGCGGTCCAGCAGCCACTGCGGGTGCCTCGACTCGCCGTACCGCCTCATCCGGTCCCGCGCTTCGGCGAGCAGCGTGTCTCTCATCGTCCCCCGTCCCCGGGCTGAGTGCGACGATTCCATCGTTGCCCGGCTCGGGCGAGGTCTTCAAGGGTCAACACGTCTGGTCGGTGAGGGCCTTGGGGTCTCGGCAGTCATCACCGTGAATCCAACGATGTTGCTGCCGACCCGCAGGGGCCGAGCTCACGGACGGAGCTGAGACGGACCAGCTCGCCCTTGCCCGGCGAACGGTCCTGGGAGTCCGGCGTGGCCGTTCGAGTGTGCTCCAAGAGCGTTGCAGCCGAGCCACAAGCGGGCTTCCCTAGCCTCGGGATCATGTTGACGACCCTGGTTGTGACCGCCTCCCTCCTGTTCACCGGCGCCCCCGCGCAGAGCACGGCGACCAAGCCGCTGACCTTCCGCGGCATGACGCTCCAGATCCCCAGGACCTGGAAAGTCGGGAAAGAAGACATGTGGGGCATCCACGTCAGGACCGGCGGCTGTGACCGGCTCGCCGTCGAGTGCCGTGGGTTCTACCTCGTCGGCCCGGAGGGCATCTCCCTGGCCCGCCACGGCAACCCCTACGACCCCGAGGAGCCGTACCACCCGGGCAACGGGCTCGCGGCCTGCGCACCCGACAAGCGCTACGTGGAGGACTTCCCCGGCAAACTCGTCGCCCGTGCCATCCGCCCGGTCGGCGCGGGACACAAGGCCACCTACCGCGTCTGGCGCGTCGGCTGCGTGACGCAGTCGGCCAAGCGGACCGGCGTCTCCTATCAGGAGCGGATCTGGCACCTGCCCAAGTCGAAGATCCTCGTCTTCGACCAGTGGAGCGACCGCCGGCTCGGCCCGATTCTCAAGCAGGCGACCTGGAGCTGAGCCCGCCGGTCGCGGTGCTCGCGACCAAGCCGGAACAGAGCGCCCGGCACGGTGAGGTCGCGCCCGCGAGTGCCTCCGCCGTGCCGCTCAGGCCGAATGGGCGCGTTCCTCCTTGTCGGCGAGCCAGAAGAAGACCGGCGGCAGAACGAGTTCGATGACCGCCAGCACGACCTGGAACCCGTGCGGCCAACCGGACACGGCGAGCGAGAGCAGCCGGCCCACGCCGCCCAGCAGGAAGACGGCGGCCAGCCACCGCACCACCCTGGCCGGGATCGGGCGCTGCCGCGCCGCCCACAGCCACGCCAACCCGTAGCCGACGAAGGCGGCTCCCATGAACCGGCCCCAGCTGTCGATCGTCGGCCCCGCGGAAGCGGCGCCGGGGATCGCCGCGTTGCCGAGCGCCACGTGGAGCAGGCCGATCAGCACGCAGGCCCACCCCATCAGCTGAGCGAGCGTACGGAGCGCCTTGACCATGATTTCTCCCACCTTAGTTGACATGTGTCTACTACGGTGCACGCGCTAGTAGACGTGTGTCAACTAGTCTTGGTCCATGCCTCCACGCCAGCGACTCACCCCTGACGGGCGCCACGCCCAGCTCCTCGCCGTCGGCGCCCGGCTCTTCGCCGCGCACCCCTACGCCGACGTGCTGATGGAAGAGGTCGCCGAGCAGGCCGGCGTGTCACGAGCTCTGCTCTACCGGCACTTCCCGAGCAAGCAGGCCCTCTTCGCCGCCGTCTACCAGCAGGCCGCGGACCGGTTGCTCGCCGAGACGCGGCTCGACCCCGCCCACTCACTGCGTGAGCAGCTCGTGCAGGGCATGGACGTCCATCTCGACTACTTCGTGGCCAACCGCAACGCCGTCCTGGCCGCGAACCGGGTCCTCACGGGCGATCCGGTGATCCAGACGATCATGTCGAACGAGCTGGACGCGCTCCGGGCGAGGCTGCTGGCGGTCCTCCCGCTCGCGGGCGACGACGTTCGCGAGGCCGTCTCCGGGGTCCTGAAGAGCTGGTTGGTCTTCGTCCAGATCCTCTGCGTCGACTGGCTCACCCACGAGACCTGCGCGCGCGATCAGCTGCGCGACATCTGCGTCGGCGCGGCCCTCGGCGCCCTCGATCCACTGCTCACCGAGAACCCGACGAGCCGCTGAGAGGGAGGTCCCGGCTCAGGTCAGCGGGCCCATGGTGACCTCGCCGGCAGCGACCTCGTGCCGCATCACCGCCGGGTACGGCGCCCGTCCCCTTCGTGACGTGCCGGACGTGGCTGCCCTTCGAGGTCGGCCAAGAGCGACAGCGCCAGGTCCTCCAGCAGGCGGTAGCCGGTCGAGGACGCCTGGTCCAGC
This sequence comes from Nonomuraea sp. NPDC005692, assembly GCF_040631115.1. Taxonomy (NCBI): domain Bacteria; kingdom Bacillati; phylum Actinomycetota; class Actinomycetes; order Streptosporangiales; family Streptosporangiaceae; genus Nonomuraea; species Nonomuraea sp. NPDC005692. Next base: position 135,755 of record NZ_JBEXYU010000007.1, read on the forward strand.
GCTTGACGGGCGTACTGGAGCGCGCGGTCGTGCGTGCCCAGGTCGGCGTGCGCGCGGGCGATACCGAGCAGCGGCCTCACCTGCAGACGCCGCATGCCTGCCGTGACGGCGTAGGTGAGTGCTTGCCGGTGGGCGTCGAGGGCCTCGCTGTGATGTCCGGTCATCGCCCGGACGGTGCCGAGTACGTGCGTGGCGCTGCACATGGCGTAGACGTGCCGCGCGCCTTCCGCGCGCTGACCGGCCAAGATCGCGGCCTCCAGGGCGAGGTCGAGACGGCCGCGGTCACGGTGGATCTCCGCCAGCGTGGTCAGGCTCTTGGACTCGGGCACGTGCAGGTCGCTCGCGCGGTCGTGGCGGAGCGCCTCGGTGGCGAGGGCCAGTGCCTCGTCCAGGTCGCCGCTGAGGCGCCGGACCGTCGCGAGCTCGTTGAGGGAGTGGCTCAGCTCGCTGTTGCGCAGGTGGCGGTGGAGGGCGATGGCGTCGCGCAGATGTCGTTCCGCTGCCTCCAGGTCGCCGCATTCCAGGTGTACGGCGCCCAGATTGCCCGTGGCGCGGGCCTCGCCGTAGGTGTCGCCGATCTCCCGGTTGAGCTCCACGGACCTGACGAGGTGGTCGATGGCCCGGCCCAGCTCGCCCTGGTCGTGGCAGGCGGCGGCGGCGTTGTTGTGCGCGGCGGCGGCGCCGGCGGACCAACCCGCGCGCTCGCTGTGCCGGACGGCCAGGTCGCAGGCGAGGCGGGCGGCGGAATAGGCGGCGCGGCACAGGGCGGCCGTGCCCGCACAGAGGTGCGCCGCCGCCAGGCCGAGCGGGTCGTTCTCGACGGCGGCCGCGTGCGCCGCGGCGTCGGAGACCGCCACGATGTCGGCCAGGCTGGTGGCGGTGTGGTGGACGAAGTGGCCACGCAGGGCGTCGGCGATCAGCCAGGCGTGCCGTCTGGGTCCGCTGATCGGCGGCCGGCGGGCGGCGGGGACGGAGAAGGCGGCGTCGGCGGCGTGCAGGGCGAAGGCGACCAGGTTGGCCTGCTCCGCGCTGAGCCAGGCCATCGCCTCGGCACGGGGCCTGAGCCCGGACGTGACGGGGAGCGGCAGACGGGTGATCGAGGGATAGGCGCTCTCGGCCGCCGCGACGGTCTCGGCCAGGTACCAGTCGCCGAGGCGTTCGAGGGCCTGGACGCCGGCCGCCGGGGCGTCGTCGCGGAGCGCGAGCTCTCCGGCGTACTGGCGGAGCAGGTCGTGGCAGGTGTACCGGTACGGCCGGTGCTCCTCGATCAGGTGGGCGGCGGCGAGGCGGTCCAGGAGCTGTTCGGCCTCGGCGGTCTCGACGCCGGCCAGGGCGGCGGCGGCCGGCGCGGTGATGTCGGGCCCTCGAACCAGCCCCAGCAGCCTGAACAGGCGCCGCTCCGCCTCCGGCAGTCCCGCGTACGACAGCTCGAACGCCGCCCTGACCGCCACGTCGCCGTCGATCCGCAGCAGGTCCAGCCCTCGCGCGGACAGCGCGGCGGCGTATTCGCTCAGCGACCTGCGCGGGCGCGTCGCCAGTGTGGCGGCGGCCACGCGCAGGGCCAGCGGGAGGCGGCCGCACAGCCGGACGATCTGCTCGGCCGCGTCCGGCTCGGCGGACAGCCGCTGATCCCCGACCACGGAGGCCAGCAGTCGCACGCTCTCGCGACGGTCGAGCACGCCGAGCGACAGGTTCCGGGCGCCGTGGGAGACGGCCAGCCCGGCGAGCGCGTTGCGGCTGGTGACGAGGACCAGGCAACCGGGAGCGCCGGGCAACAGGGGGCGTACCTGCTCGGCAGTGCGCGCGTCGTCGAGCAGCACCAGCATCCGCCGGCCCGACAGGCGCGAGCGGTACAGGCCCGCCGCGGCCTCCTCCTCTTCAGGGATCCGCTCCGGGGGCGTCCCGAGCGAACCGAGCATGCGTACGAGTGCCTCCAGCGGCGACATGGGCGGTCGGGGCGCGTGCCCGCGCAGGTTCACGTAGAGCCGGCCGTCGGGGAACTCCTCGGCCACGAGATGGCCGAACCGGACGGCCAGGGCGGTCTTGCCCGCGCCGGCCGGGCCGGTGACGGTGGTGACGGAGGGCACTCCCCCGCACAAGGCGTACCTGCGCAGCAGGGCCAGATCGCGTTCGCGCCCCACGAAGGCGGTCACGTCGGCGGGCAGTTCGGCGGGCACCTGCCTCGTCTCGTCGCCTCCGTGGACGGGCTCCAGGTCGGGGGCGTCGGCGAGGATGGCCGCCTCCAGCCGGCGCAGCTCGGGGCCGGGGTCGAGGCCGAGTTCGTCCGCCAGCAGGGCTCGCCCCTGACGGTAGACCTCAAGCGCGTCGGACCGCCGCCCGGAGCCGTGCAATGCCGTCATGAGCAGCCCCCGCAGGCGCTCTCTCAGCGGATGTCCGGCGAGCAGCTCCGACAGCTCGCCGACCACGTTGCGGTGGCGGCCGAGGGCGAGGTCGAGTTCGGCCCGCTCTTCGAGGACGGCCAGGCGCAGTTCCTCCCATCGCCCGGCGAAGGCCGCCAGCTCCTCCAGTTCCAGGTCGCCGAGCACCGGGCCGCGCCACAGAGCCAGGGCCTGGCCCAGCAGGTCGGCGGCCTCGGCCTGCCGTCCCGCCTGAGCCGCCTGACGGCCCTGTTCGATGCACTGTTCCGCGTGCTGGGTGTCCACCAGGCCGCCGACGAGCCGATAGCCCGACCCCTCGGTCTTGATGATCTCCGACTCGGCGCCCGCCTCGCGTAATCCCTTGCGTAACGCCGCCACCGCGATCATGACCTGGTTGCGTACGGTCGCGGGCGGGTTCTGCCCCCAGGCGGTGGCCAGCCGGTCGATGCTGAGCACCTTGCCGTGGCCGACCACCAGCATGGCCAGCACCGCCCGGGCCCGTGGGCCGCCCAGCCGCACCGGCCGGTCGCCGACCGTCGCTTCGAGCCGGCCCAGGATGTTGAACCGTACGTCGTCTGCCCCCATGTGATCACGATAGCGAGGGCTGTCTCCGCCGGGCGTCTGCCCGCAAGGTGCGCGCACCGGGGCAGACGCCGATGGCCGCCACCCTGGTCGGGGTGGCGGCCGTCGTGGTGTCGGGGTCAGGGGGGCCGGTTGGCGAGCTCGGCCTCGGAGGCTCTCTGCTCCCCGGAGAGGTCCCGGCCCCGAAGTGGCGTCAGAGCGTTCTGCTGATCACTTGACGTCGATCCAGGAGTAGGTGCCGCTCGACAGCGTCGGCAGCGACACCCATCCGCTTTCGGCTCCGTAGACGCTCATCCCGCTGCTCGTCAGCGTGCTGGCGTTCTCGCGCCACCCCCAGACGGTGAAGGTCCTGATCTTGCTGGACGGGCCCGTGCAGTTGACGGAGAACCCTTTGATGCCTCCACCACGGACGGTGACCACCTTTTTGTAGCAGCTCAGGTCGGAGGCGATCTGCACGGTAGTGGCGGAGGCCGTCCCCGCAGGGACAGCGATGAATCCGCTGACTGCTACGAGCCCGATGCTGAATGCACGGCGCATTGCCGTCGTAGGTCGCATGCGGCACACCGTAGAACGCGGCGCTATGGATCGGCTGTGGCTCGGCTATGCACTGGAGCAGCGAGGAGGGGTGCTCCGGGCCTGGGATCGGGCGGCCTGCACGCCGGCCTGGAAGCGGGTGTGGGCGCCGAGCCTGGCCATGAGCTCGGCGATGCGCCGCTGGGCGGTGCGGTAGCCGATGCCGAGCTGGCGGGCGATGGCCTCGTCGGTCAGGCCGGTCAGCAGGAGGGCGATCAACCGTTCGTCGTCCTGCGGCGCCTCGCGCGAACCGGTCAGCCGCATCGGCAGCGCCCGCTCCCAGGTCCCCTCGAACAGCCTGCTCAGCGCCTCCAGCAGCCCGGAGGGGTGCACCAGGAGCGCCGCGGAGTCGGGCGACTCGTAGCGCAGCACCAGCAGCGCGAACCGGTCGTCGACCAGGTAGAGCTTCATCGGCAGGCTGGGCAGCACCCTCGCCAGCTGGCCCGCGCCGATCATCTCCTCGATCAGCCGCAGCGCGCCCGGCCGGTCGATGAAGTCGCGCTCGTAGATGACCCGGCTGGTGATGCCGCGGTCCAGCAGCTCGCGGTGGGCGGCCACGCTGGCGTGCCGGTCGAAGTACGGCGGCTGGGAGAAGGTCCGTACCTGGTGGCGGGCCGCGCGCTGGAGCTGGAGGAGGCGTTGCCGTACCGCGGCGGCGCCGGTGATCACCTCCACGACCAGCGGCGGCTGCTGCCCGGAGGCGCGCTGTTGGAAGGCGTCGTCCAGGTCGGCGGCACGTTCCCTGGCGCGCGCGAGCCCCTCTTCTGCGACGGTGAGCAGCGCGTCGAGCGCGACGTCGGGGGCGACGGCGACGTACCGCGCCGGTTCGTCCGGCAGCCGGTTGACCAGGCCCTTGTTCTCCAGCCCGGTCAGCAGCGCGGGCAGCAGCGCGGGCAGGCCGGGGCCGGCGAAGCCCGCGGCGAGCCGGTCGAGGGTGGCCGGCGAGCACTCGACGAGCAGCTCGTAGAGCTGCTCCTCGGCCGGGCTCAGCCCGAGCGCTTCGAGCGTCACCGCAGCCAGCCGCGCAGGACGGCCTGATAGCCGGCCTGGAACCGGGTCTGCGCGTCGAGCTGGACCATCATCGCCTGCACCCGCCTGCGCACCGTGCGCACGCTCCAGCCGAGCTGCGCCCCGATGGCCGCGTCGGTCAGCCCCGAGATGAGCAGGGGCAGCAGGTCCTCGTGCGCGTCGGCGGGGCTCCGCTCCTCGGGCAGCCGGGCCTGCCCCTGCCGCACGCCCAGCGGGACGGCGCGCTGCCAGTTCATCTCGAACAGCGCGCCGAGCGCCTCCAGCAGCGTCGGGTCGTGCACCACCAGCGCGGATTCGACCAGGTGCAGGTCGTGCCGCAGCGGGACGATCGCCGTCGGCCGGTCGTTCAGGACGAGCTTCATCGGCACCTCGCCGACCCTGGCCTGCTCGCCGGCGGTGATGTAGTCGGTGACCACCGTCAGCGCCCCGGGCAGCTCCATCGCCTTCCTGTCGTACAGGACGCGGTAGTTCACGCCCCTTGCCAGCAGGTCGAACTCACGCGCGTTCGCCCCGATCACCCCGGCGTACGGCGGCGCGTCGAACACCCGGATCGAGCGGTGCGTCTCCCGCTGGAGCTGCTCGAAACGGTCGTTCACCGCCTGCCTGCCGATCACCACCTCGACCAGCCCGGCGGCGTCGCGCTCGGTGCCCGCCCGGTGGAAGGCGGCGCTGAGCCCGGCGATGCGGCCCCGGGCGGCGGCCAGCGCCCTGGACCTGGCGCTGATCAGCACGTCGAGGCCCATGCTCGGGGCGACCGCGGCGTACCTGGGCGGGTCCTCCGGCAGCCGGGTGACCAGGCCGAGTTCCTGAAGCCTCGCGCAGAGCGCGGCCTGCGGGCCGGCGAGCCGTTCGAGGTCGGCGGCCGTGATCGGCGAGACCTCGATCAGCGTCTGGTACAGCGCCTCTTCGGCCGTCGACAGGCCCAGCGATTCGAGCATGCGCCCATCGTGTCCTCTTCCCGCCAACGGCGTGAAGAGGACGAAAGGTCATCTTTCCGGATATGGCGCATGATGGGAGGTTTTGTGTGCTCGATCATGTACTACTCCGAGGAGAACCATGGCTCGCCGCCCGCTCGCCGGGCTGACCGCGTTGGGGTTGGTCCTGTCCATGGGGATGGCCACGCCCTCCCCTTCACCCGAGTCCGCCGACACCCCGGCCCCCGCCCCGGGCGCCTTACCCGCCGCCACCCAGCTCACCCTGATCACCGGCGACGTGGTGACGTACGGCAAGGCCGCCGACGGCACCCCGCGCGCCGACGTGAAACCGGCCAGGCGCGCAGGAGGAGCGCCGGTGTCCTTCGTGACCCTGCGAAAGGGCGACTCCTTCTACGTCTTCCCCTCCGACGCGATGGCCCCGGTGGCCTCGGGCCAGGTGGACAAGGGCCTGTTCGACGTGGCGTACCTGGCCGCCAACGGCTATACCGACGCCGAACGCCCGACCCTGCCGGTCATCGTTCAGTACGGCACCGCCGGGCAGGCCGCCGCGACGCTGTCGGCGCGGGCCGACGCGCTCCCGGCCACCGCCTCGCCCCTCGCCCTGGCCAGCGTGGGAGGCGCCGCCGTCAAGGTGGACAAGAAGGCGGCGCGGGAGTTCTGGGCCGCGGCCGCCTCGTCCCCCGCCGCGCGCGCGACCGCGCCCAAGGCGATCTGGCTCGACCGCAAGATGAAGGCCGTGCTCGACAAGAGCGTGCCGCAGATCGGCGCGCCGCAGGCCTGGGCCGCCGGCTACAAGGGCAAGGGCGTCAAGGTCGCCGTGCTCGACACCGGCGTCGATCCCGACCACCCCGACCTGGCCGGCCGGATCGGGGCGACGGCCAACTTCACCGACGATCCCGACGCCCGCGACGGCCACGGCCACGGCACCCACGTCGCCTCCACGATCGCCGGCTCCGGACGGTACACGGGCGTGGCGCCCGAGGCCACGCTCCTGGTGGGCAAGGTGCTCAGCTCGTCGGGCACGGGCACCTCTTCGCAGGTCATCGCGGGCATGCAGTGGGCCGCCGCGCAGGCCAAGGTGGTCTCGATCAGCATCGGCGGCGAGTACGAGGACCAGAACGGCCCCATCAACCAGGCGGTGAACACGCTCAGCGCCGAGACGGGCGCGCTGTTCGTCGTGGCCGCCGGCAACGACGGCGGCAGCCGTACCGTCAACTCGCCGGGATCCGCGGCGGCGGCGCTGACAGTCGGCGCGGTCGACCGCGAGGACGAACTGGCCCCCTTCTCCAGCAGAGGCCCGACCCCGTTCGACTACGGGCTCAAGCCCGACGTGGCCGCGCCCGGCGTCGGCATCGTCGCGGCCCGCGCGCGCGGCACGTCGATGGGTTCGCCCGTGGACGAGCTCCACACCGCCGCCTCCGGCACCTCGATGGCGACCCCGCACGTGTCGGGCGCGGCGGCCATCCTCGCCGGCCGGCACCCCGACTGGACGGGCCCGCAGCTCAAGGCGGCGCTCATCGGCACCGCCAAGGACGACGGCCTGACCGCCTACCAGCAGGGCGCCGGGCGCATCGACGTGGCCAGGGCGGTCACCCAGCAGGTGCGCGGCTCGGGCAACCTCGACTTCGGCTTCCTGAGCTCCCCGCAGAGCGGCCCGGCCACCAGGACGATCACCTACACCAACGACGGCGACCAGCCGGTGACGCTGGCCCTGCGGGCGAGCATCGCGGCGCACCGCGGCACCGCCCCCGAGCGGGCGCTCAAGCTGGACCGCGACACGGTGACCGTCCCCGCCCACGGCGCCGCGGACGTGGCCGTCTCCTTCGACCCGTCAGGACCGGCCACCTGGTACGAGGGTTCGGTGGCGGCCACCGGCGGCGACGTGGTCGTGCGCACGGCCGTGGGCGCGTTCGTCGAGCCGCGCAGGGTCAAGCTCAAGACCGAACTGATCATGCCGGACGGCGCGACCGACGCGGTCTCCGTCCCTTGGCTGTTCCTGCGTACCGACGACCGCGACGACCTGGACTCCGTCTATCAGACGGCCGAGGGCGAGGCGAGCGTCTACCCGGGCACCTTCAGCGTCCACACCATCGCCGCCTGGCGGGGTGAGAACGGCGAGTGGCAGCAGTCACTGCCGACCGCGCCCGAGGTCAAGGTGGACCGGGACACGACGGTCACCCTCGACCTGCGCAAGGCCCGCGAGGTCCGCCTGGACACCCCCCGCACGACCGAGACCTACCTGTCCCACTACGCCCTGCGGCGGACCACCGCGAACGGCATCGTGGCCGACTTCCTCTCCTCCTACCCGGCGTACGGGCTGCACCACTACTGGATGTTGCCCACCGAACCGGTCAAGCAGGGCGCCCTCGACCTCACCGGCCAGTTCTGGCAGGGCGCGCCCCTCGTCACGATGAAGGCCGCCGGACGCACGCTCGCCCCCCGCTACGCGGGCATCACCCCCGACATCCCGAAGCTGACCGGCAAGCAGACCCTCCCGCTGGCGGACGTGGGCCACGGCACCGACCTGTCCGGCCTGGACGTACGGGGCAAGCTCGCCCTGCTCGACCTCGGCGACCTCTGCCCGGACACGACCTGCTCCGGCGACGGGCTCGACCGCGTGGAGGCCCTGGCGGCCGCCGGCGCGGTGGGCGTGCTCGGCTACGGCGCGTCCGGACGGGCCTTTCTCGACCCGACCGGCAGCTGGGCCTTCTACCCGATCCCGACCATGAGCCTGCCCGCCGACCAGGGCAGGGCGCTGGCCCGCAAGCCGGTCGACGTCAAGGTCGAGGGCAGCCCGGCCAGGCCGTACATGTACTCGTTGTTCTTCCCCGAGCGCGGCCGGATCCCCGCCAGGCTCGACTACCGGGTGACCAGGAAGAACCTTCAGGAGATCGACGACCGCTTCCACTCCGACCGCCCCGGCACCGTACGCATGAGCTGGACCCCCGTGCTGCTCAACGGCTCCGAACCGTTCGTCGCGTGGGGTCTCGACGGCGCCTGGCAGGCTCGGACCACGGTGACCGAGTACGTCGGGCCGGTCTCGCCCGACGTGACGTGGCAGCGTGACGTCCGGATGCGGTACGACGAGGGCAATCCCTCCAGGACCGGCTACACCACGATCGCGCTCGACGTCTTCACCAAGGCGGGACGCCGGACGGAGCGGTGGGGCATGCAGCCCAGAGTTCCCGGCGCACCGCGCGACAGCGACCGCGTGATCGACTCGGGCACGGTCACCTGCTTCGCGTGCCGTACCGGCGGTCTGTTCACGGCGGCGGTGCCCGTCATGGGCCCCGAGCCCAACCACCAGGAGCCCTTCACCTGGAGTGCCAACTTCCAGGCCTGGGCCGGCGGCAAGGACGAAATGCACCTCTACCGCGACGGCCGGGAAGTGCCCCTGGAGGAGAGGATCGGCGCGCTCGGACCCGTCGCGATCAAGCTGCCGACCTTCACCCTTCCGCCCGATGAGGCCGAATACCGGCTCACCGACATCTTCCACACCCCGCAGTCGGGACAGCGGTTCGCCACCGATGTCGAAACGGCCTGGACCTTCCGCTCCACACGCCCCGAATCCGGGATGAAGGACCTCACCGACGGCCTGTGCGCGGGCTGGCTCGTCACCCAGGTCCTGGCTCCCTGCGCGCCGGTACGCCGGCTCAACCTCAGCTACGACCTGGACCTCGACCTGGACAACCAGGCCACGGCCGGGCTCGCCCGCCGCATCACCGTCACCGGCTACAACGGCTCCTTCGGGCAGCCCGACGCCAAGCTGACCACGCTCCGGCTGTCGGCCACCTTCGACGGCGGCGCCCACTGGGTGCCCGTCCCCATGTCCGCCTCCGGCGACCACGCCTTCACCGGCACCATCACCCACCCGCCCCTGCCCCGGACCGACGGCACCGTCGGCCTTCGTGCCCAGGCCACCGACCAGGAGGGCAACGCCGTGGACCAGACGATCCACAAGGCCTACGGACTGAAGTAACCCCGACGGAACGCGCACGGCGCACCCCTTCCGGCGAAGGGGTGCGCTGTGCGCCGCCAGGGACTCGAACCCCGGACCCGCCGATCAAGGGACCGCTCCACCCGCGATCAAGCCCTGCCAACCCGTCGCCCACGGGGCTCTTCCATGAGTGCTTCCGCAGAGAGGCCGGGCGGCCCATAGGGGGCGTACCATTTCTGACCATCGATCGTGGAGACGGAGATGCGTCGCTCATCATCGACAAGAGTCACTTCGCTCAGCTTGCCTTCATGCGCCTTCTGAAGAATGAACGAGATATCACGCTTGCTGTAAGGGTCGAAAGCCGCGAACGTACCTGCAAAGACGTGCGCAATGACCAGCATCGTCAGCAGCTTGACTCTTGGCCTGGCGGGGCTGCGCTCCGATAAGGGCTTGACCACGGCACCTCTTTCGTAGGCGCCCCCCATTGCCATGCACCTTCATCGCAAAACAACGAGGATTGCGCCGAGACCGTCCAGAACAGCCAAAGGTATCCCATGGCCGACAATGGCCACTAGATCACGAGGTCGATGCCGTTGTCGCTGAGTGGAGGCAAGGTCTGACGGCGTGGCTCGCCCGTGCGGCGCTCCGGTCGTGCAGGCCCTGGTGCCGGCCTTGATGCGGGTCATGCCCTGCTCACCAGGTGACCGGGAGTTCGTGGACGCCGTAGATGACGGCGTCGGACTTGAACGGCAGTTCCTCGGCCGGTGCGGCGAGCCGCAGGGTGGGGATGCGGCGGAACAGCGTGTCGAAGACGATCTGCAGTTCCACCCGGGCCAGGTTCTGGCCGAGGCACTGATGCGGGCCGAAGCCGAAGGCGAGGTGGTGGCGGGCCCCGCGCTCGGCATCCAGTTCGCCCGGGTCCTCGAACGTCGCCGGGTCCCAGTTGGCCGACAACATCGAGACGATGACGCCCTCGCCGGCCTTGATGCTCACCCCGCCGATCTCCACGTCTTCGGTGGCCAGCCGGGAGGTGACTCCGTCGGCGATGGTGAAGTAGCGCAGCAGTTCCTCCACGGCCATGGGCGTCCTGCCCGGGTCGGCCTTGACCAGGGCCAGTTGGTCCGGATGCGTCAGCAGCCCGACGACGCCGAGCGAGATCATGTTCGCCGTGGTCTCGTGCCCGGCGGTCAGCAGCAGGAAGGCCAGGCTGACCAGGCTCGCGTGGTCGAGGGTGCCCTCCCGGCGGTGCCGGGCGATCTGTCGGCCGAACAGGTCGTCGCCGGGCTCGGACTCCTTGCGGGTGATCAGGTCGTCGATGTAGGCGCGGAGCTCGCTGAAGGCTCGCCGGCGGTCTTCCAGCGAGGTCCGGCGCACCATCATGGTGGTGCGGCTCTGGAAGTAGTCGTGGTCGTCGTACGGGACACCGAGCAGTTCGCAGATCACCAGGGAGGGCACCGGCAGGGACAGTGCCTGAACCAGGTCGACCGGCCGCCGGCCGGCGGCGAGCATGTCGTCGATGAAGCGGTCGACGATGTCCTGGATCCGCGGGCGCAGCGCGGCCAGCCGCTTCACGGTGAACTCGCCGATCACCGAGCGCCGGGCCGCGGCGTGTTCGGCGCCGTCCATGCCGAGCATCAACGGCGGCTGGCTGCGCAGCTGCTGCAGGGTCGCCGCGTCGAGGGTGAACAGCGGGAAGCCGTCCTTGCGCTTGTCGGAGGAGAAGCGGCCATCGACGAGGACGGCCCTGGCCTCCTCATACCCGGACACCCACCACGCCTCGCCACCGCCGGCCAGGCGGACCTTGTTGATCGGCGCCTGCTCACGCAGTCGCTCGTACGCGGCGGGCGGGGCGAACGGGCAGCCCCGCCCGACCGGCAGTTCCAGATCGGCGAGTCCGTCGGCAACGCTCTTCGTCATGAATGACCTCCCAGTACTGGATCTGGCGGAATGTGTTCTGCTGGAGCGACTCCGGAACCGGCGGTCGCTCCAAGGCCGTGGGCCGGCTCGTCAGCGGTGTTCATCGCAGGCTGAGCGGGGTTGCCGAGGCCGGCGATGCGGCGGCACATCCCGCACCGACGGCCACGCGAAGGCGGTGAGCAGTACGGAGGCGCCCGCCGTGAGCAGGACGACTGCCCTGAGAAACGTTGACCAGAGGGAAGGTGGTGTGTCGGCTGCCGGCGGGGCCTGAACAGCCATATCTGCTCCTCGAAGAGAACGTTTGCATGGTTGACGTGATGACGGGGCGGGCCGGAACGCGGATGCCGCCGCCCGGAATGCCGCGCGCTGCCGGCGCGGCGGCCGGCGGATCACTTCAGCGTGAGCGGGGTCTCGGGTCCGATGCGGGTCAGCTTGTGCGGGTTGCGGACGTAGTAGAGGCCGGTGATGCGGGTGTCCTCGACACGGGTCGCGATGACGCCGTCGATCTCGCCGTCCACACACAGGAGGAGCGCCGGGTTGCCGTTGACCACGGTGAGCTCGCCGGTGAGCGCGACCTGGGCCTTGCCGAGACCGCTGACGATCATGCGGGCCACCTTGCCGGCGCCGATGATCGGCTGCGGCGCGGCCTGCTTGACGCCGCCGCCGTCGCTGATCAGGACGACCTCCGGGGCCAGCACGTCGAGCAGCCCCTGCAGGTCCCTGGTCTCGACCGCACGCTGGAACGAGGCCAGCACCGCCCGGCTCTGGCTCGGGGAGACCGCCTCACGAGGGCGACGGGCATCGACGTGCCGGCGGGCACGGTGCGCGATCTGGCGTACGGTCGCCGGCGTCTTGCCGACCGCGGCGGCGATCTCGTCATAGCCGACGTCGAAGACCTCACGTAGCACAAAGACGGCCCGCTCGGTCGGCGACAGCGTCTCCAGGACGAGCATGAGCGCCATCGACACGCTCTCGGCGAGCTCGACGTCCTCGGCCACGTCCGGCGCGGTGAGCAGCGGTTCGGGCAACCACGGGCCGACGTACAACTCCTTGCGGCGCTTCATGGTGCGCAGCCGGTCGAGCGAGCGCCGGGTGGCGATTCGTACCAGGTAGGCGCGCCGGTCGTGCACCTGCGCCAAGTCGATCTTCATCCACCGCAGCCAGGTCTCCTGGAGGACGTCCTCGGCGTCGGTCGCCGAGCCGAGCATCTCGTAGGCGACGGTGAACAGCAGGTTGCGGTGGACGAGGAACGCCTCGGTGGCGGAGTCCATCCGGCCGTCATCAGCCATCGGCTCTGCTGTCCCCGTCGTTGCGTCCCCGCGCTCGTTCATGCCTGGCTCCTGCCTGTTCACTCGCAACTCCTGCTCCATGCATAAGGCGTTGGCGCCCACCGCCGTGTGACACCCGTGCTCGGTGACGCACGTCACATCGCCGCGCTGTCACACAGTTCGGGACGCCGACGCCTCATGATCGTCAGGACGCCGCCTCCGCAGAAAGAACGGAAAGACATCATGAGCAAGGTCTGGTTCGTCACCGGTTCGTCCCGCGGCCTCGGCCGCCACTTCGTCGAGGCCGCCCTGTCGCGCGGTGACAAGGTGGCCGCAGTCGCCCGGAACACCGCAAGCCTGGACGGGCTGGTCGCCGCCTACGGCGAGGCGGTGCTTCCGCTGGAGCTGGACGTGACCGACAAGGCCGCCGTCTTCGAGGGTGTGAAGCGGGCCAGGGAGCACTTCGGCCGGCTCGACGTCATCGTCAACAACGCCGGCCACGCCCAGGTCGGCGCGGTCGAGGAGCTGACCGAGCAGGACCTGCGCGACCAGCTGGAGACCAACCTGTTCGGCGCGGTGTGGGTGATCCAGGCCGCGCTGCCCTACCTGCGCGAGCAGCGCTCGGGGCACTTCATCCAGCTGTCCTCGGCCGCCGGGCTCATGGCGATGCCGCTCAGCGGCGCCTACAGCGCCTCAAAGTGGGCCCTGGAAGCCCTGAACGAATCCCTCGCCCAGGAGGTCGCCGACTTCGGCGTCAAGGTGACCGTCATCGAACCCGGCGGCTTCGCCACCCGGTCAGGAAAGAACCCCGACCCACTGAACAACGGCCACCTGTCCGGGCCCGACCCGATCTACGACGGCCTTCGCCGACGCATCGCCGCGTTCGCGGGAAAGCAGCCCGCCGGCGACCCGGCCGCCGCGGCGCAGGCACTCCTCAAGATCGTCGACTCCGACGACCCGCCCCTGCGGGTGCTCTTCGGCCTGGGCTTCTACCCGATGCTCCAGCAGGTCTACGCCGACCGGCTCAAGACCTGGGCCGACTGGCGGGACCTTTCGGCGCAGGCTCACGGCGACCTCGATCAAGAAACCCGGTGACCCGGTGCCGAGTCAGCCCACAGCGAGCAAGCGAACCGACAGGAGCAACACATGAAGCACCGCATCGTCGTCCTCGGCGCCGGCTATGCCGGGGCCTACGTGGCCGGGAACCTGGCCCGCCGGCTGTCCCCGGCGGACGTCGAGATCACCGTGGTCAACGCCGAGCCGGACTTCGTCGAGCGGCTGCGGCTGCACCAGCTGGCGGCCGGCCAGCGCATCGAGGCTCCGAAGCTCGCCGACGTCTTCGCGGGCACGGGCATACGGCTGCGCCTGGCCCGGGTCACCGCCGTCGACCCCGTGCGCCAGGTCGTCGCCGTCGCTGACGCCGACGGCGGCGGCGGCGGCGAACTCGGCTACGACACGCTCGTCTACGCGCTCGGCAGCCACGTCGCCGACTGCGGCGTCCCCGGTGTGGCTGAGCACGCCTTCCACGTCACCGCCCGGCCCGCCGCGCTGCGCCTGCGCCAGCGCCTGGACAGCCTGGCCGAGCGGGGCGAGGGCGGGAGGGTGCTGGTCGTCGGCGACGGGCTGACCGGTATCGAGACCGCCACCGAGTTCGCCGAATCCCGGCCCGGCCTGTCGGTGACGCTCATCGCACGCGGCCGGCTCGGCGCCCGGCTCTCCGCCGGAGCCCGCAGCCACCTGCGCCGGGCCTGCGACCGGCTGGGCATCACCGTCCTGGAGCACACCGGCGTCGAAGCCGTCGAGGCGACGCGGGTGCAGTGCGACGACGGCACCGCTCCGGCGTCCGACGCGACCGTGTGGACCGCCGGGTTCGCGGTCGCCCCCATCGCCGCCGCCGGCGGGCTGGAGGTCACCGACGACGGCCGGATCGTCGTCGATGGCACCATGCGGTCGGTCTCGCACCCGAACGTCTACGCCGCCGGCGACAGCGCCTACGCCATCGGCGGCAACGGCCGGCCGCTGCCGATGTCCTGCGCGTCGGCCGGCTCCACCGGCCGGCAGGCCACGGACGCGATCGTGGGGCGCCTGACCGGCCGCAAGATCGCGAAGAGCAGGCTGGACCACCCGGGCAACCACATCAGCCTCGGACGGCGGGACGGGATCCTGCAGATGGTCGACGACGCAGCGCAAGCGAAGCCGAACTACGTGGGCGGCAGGAAGGCCGCGCGGATCAAGTCCGGCATCCTCCAGATCTCGCTGTGGGGCATCTCGCACCCGACCTTCGGCCTGCCGAAGCGCAAGCGCCGCCTGGCCGCCACGCCGGATGTGTCCGCCGAGAAGGCGCTCGCGTAACCGCCTCACGGGGGGCCGCGTGGGCAGCACCGCCACTGATCTCTTCGACATCAGCCGGTAGGCCAGTGAGGCCGGGCCGAGACCGGCCGGCCCCACTGGCGCTGGGCTCCGCGCCGACGCCGAAGGCGCGTTCTTGCACCGGGAGGCCGGCCCCGTCCGCTCCCGCACCCTCGACCGCGAACCCCGGCGCCTGGCCAGGTGCGTCACGGAGCGCTTGGCCGCCCCCGTGTCTTGGCCCGCTCGGTGCAACACTTCACACAGGACGGAACCTCGATCCCGACGTGCCTCATAACGCTTCACGCCGGTTCGTCCAAGTAGGGGCGTGGCATTCACAACTTTGCGAACAGGATTGGTGGCCGCCGTACTGGCCGGTTCCTTGGGAGCGGTCACGGCTCAGGAACCCTCCTTCGCCGCGGCCCCGCAGCCGGCCCCGTCAGGATCCGGCCCGGTCGTGTCCGGTAGCGTGACGCTCCTGGCCGGGGACAAGGTGACGGTCAGCGGCCGGGGCCACCGGGTGGAGAGCGCCCCCGGACGGCAGGTCCGCTACTCGACGCAATTTCGCGACGGACACCTCTACGTGATCCCTTCGGACGCGTTCCCGCTCGTCAGCGAGGGACTGCTCGACGATCGGCTCTTCGACGTGACCCAGCTTCTCGCATGGAGGTACGGCGACGCCGACACGGACGAGATCCCGCTGATCAGTCAGACCCTGGAGGACAAGTCGGCCCCGACGCTGAGCGGGACCCGCCTGACCCGCAAGCTCGACGACCTCGGCGTGGCGGCGGTGCGGGTGCCGAAGAGCACCGCCGCGCGGACGTGGCGGGACCTGGTGAGCGGGGCTCGTACGCCGGCCGCGGGGAAGGGCAAGATCTGGCTCGACGGGCGCCGGTCCTTCACGCTGGACCGCAGCACCGCGCAGATCGGCGCGACCGAGGCGTGGAAGCAGGGGTTCACCGGCCAGGGCGTCACGGTGGCCGTGCTCGACAGCGGCTACGACGCCGGCCATCCCGACCTCAAGGGTGTCGTCACCCAGGAGCGCAACTTCTCCGACGAGCCGGACATGCGCGCCCGATGGATCCATCGCCGCTCCCACCTGGCCACCGATTACACCCAGCTCAGCTGACGAATGGCGGCTGCCGGGGTAGTGAATCCATTCCGAGGTGACCACCCACGGGAAGGGCGGCCCAGTACGCCGCGTGCCTCGGGTAGCGGCCAACCGAGCGCGTACACCTAAATCGCCTGGGTGACGTGTTCGGCTCAATGCGCCAAGACGATCATTAGGAAGATGCTCAGTGCGGCCTCATGGTACTGCCGTTGAGCGCCGACAGCGCACTGCAGGAGGTACATGCCCATGGTGGTCTCGGTCATATCGGATCTCCTTCCCAGCGAGAATCGGCATCGTTCTCCAGACAGGAAAAGCATTCTCCTTGACTTGCCCCTGGGCTTTGCGGGAGAAGGCGCTCAAGACTCATCCGGATAGTCTTCGCGAAATTAGATGAGGGGCCAGGGTGGCCATCAGACGATGGCTCCGCCGATGCGCCAGCCGCGACCATTGATGTGATCAAGGAAGGTCGATCAGGCTTTTGTCAACGGAACGTTGTCGCCGGGTGTGAGATCTTTGCTTGTTCCAGCTCATTTTCTGGCATGACGTTGTGAATGTCTTGTGGCGGATCGGATGCGCCCTATGACCCAGAGGCGATGCGGAGGTCCACTGCCGCATGGCCGCGCGAGGACGACTCGCGCGTCCGTCGAGGGAAAGCGCATGAGCGGGTTCGCGATGGTTCTGGCCCGGAGACCCCACAGGAGAGGACACGCCGTTGCCCGAGGGGGATGTTCTGGTGCCAGGTGGCCATCGCGTTAAAACATGTCCGATGGCGCCGAAATTACTTGGCAATGCCGCTAAATGCATGCATGCGCTAAGCGTGCCAGTCCTGGCAAATCGGCCGAAATTCCACCTTTTCCCCATGCTATGCTCCCGATATTGAGAGCATTGTTAGCGTTGTCGCGCAATTGCCAAGAACTTCTTTGAGGTGCTGGTCGTTAATGTCCGGGTGGCGGAACCTTGTTTTCAGCCGTTTCAGACTTGTGGACGGGCTCGCGGATTTTGCCGAGCGAGGATTCACCCTGAATCGTCCCGTCAGCCGTGCTGTCCTCGAAGGGCATGCCAGATCGTTCCTGTACGGGTTCAACACTGCGATGGCCGGTTCTCCGATCGGCCAGGTGCACGCGCGGCTCGGTTCGGTGGAGCCCGAGGAGCGTGGCTTCGCCTTCGAGGGTGCGGGAATGGCGTCCGCCCTGATGGACGGCCTTCTGCTGTCCCGAGGACGCCGTACGAAGGCGCTGCTCGCAGGGACGGGTGAGGAGCACCCCTACGTGATCCACGTCGGGGCGGGATGGGCGCTCGCCCGGCTCCGTTACCCGGGCGCGCGCCGGCTGCTGGGACTGGATCCTCTGCTCGGGTGGCTCGCACAGGACGGATGGGGATTCTCCCTCGGGTTCTTCGGCGGCCGACGCGCGCTGCGCCGCCGCAGGAGCCGCGGCCCGCTGCGAGCGACGGACGCCGTGCGGTGCCAGGGCATGGGCCGGAGTCTGTGGTTCATCGAGTCCGCCGACCCTGAGTCGGTGGCGGTCGCGATCGACGCCGCCCCTCCGGAGCACCGGCCCCATCTGTGGAGCGGTGTGGGGCTCGCGGCGACCTACGCCGGCGGCGCCACCGGGGAGGAGCTGGGCCGTCTGGCGGAGTTGTCCGCCGGGCATCGGGCCCATGTGGCCCAGGGGGCCGCCTTCGCCGCAGAGGCACGGCGTCGCGCTGGCCATGTGCCCGGGTACACGCGGGAGGCCGTACGCCGCCTGGCCGGGGTCGATGTCGACACCGCCGCGGACTGGACGCAGAAGGCGGCTGCCTCGCTCTCCGGTGACGGGACCGTCCAGGAATTCCTCCTGTGGCGACGTGAGATCCGCCGGCTCTCCGGAGCCGAGTAGACGGATCGAAGAGTACGACGGGAAATCACAGCACGTGTTCGGGGGGATCGTGTTGCAACGAATATGGCGCGGACTGCTGGTGCCCGCCGTGGCACTCGCGGTCGTGGGGGCGCTCGTGACCGTGAGCCGGGAGCCGACCGTGGCGGAGGACGAGCGGGCGCGACTGGCCGAGCGCTTTCGCTTCGTCCGGATGGATCTGGACGGCGACCCCGCACACGTGGCGACAGTCCGCCGGGTGGCGCCCGGCCTCGCCCGGATCTCGGCGTGGATCTCGGCGGTCGGCGCGGCCGTGGCCATCGCCGACATCGCGGGCAGCGGCCGGGACGGCGACGTGTGCCTGGTGGATCCGCGCGACGACTCAGTGACCGTACGCCCGGCGCCGGGCACGGGTGATCGCTTCACGCCGTTCCGGCTGACGCCCCGGGGATTGTGGTGGAATCCGGCGACGATGGCGCCGATGGGCTGCGTGCCGGGCGACTTCAACCAGGACGGGCGCGCCGACCTGCTGGTCTCCTATTGGGGGCGGTCACCCGTCCTCTACCTGCGGCGTGACGAGCTCGATCGACCCCCCACCGCGGACGGCTTCCGGTCACGGGAACTGGTCTCGCCCCCGCGGATCTGGAACACCGAGACCGTGAACATCGCCGACGTCGACGGCGACGGCCGTCCGGACGTCATCGTGGGGAACTACTTCGCCGACGGCGCCCGCGTGCTGGATCCGGAGGCCGGGCCGGATCCGCTCATGAAGATGCAGGACGGCATGTCCAATGCCGCGGGCGCCGGCACCGCACACGTCCTGCTGTGGAAGTCGGGTCTGGGCGGGGCCGCTCCGGACGCGTCCTTCCAGGAAGAACCGCAGGCGCTGCCACCGGACGCTCGCACCTCCTGGACGCTGGCCACGGGCGCGCAGGACCTCACCGGCGACGGGCTGCCGGAGCTGTACCTCGCCAACGACTTCGGACGCGACCATCTGCTGGTCAACCGCTCCTCGCCCGGCCACGTCCGCTTCACGACCGCCGCCGGGACCCGCACGCTCTCCACGCCGAAGTCGAAGGTCGTCGGGCGTGACTCGTTCAAGGGCATGGGCGTCGCGTTCGCCCAACTGGGCCCCGATCCGTTGCCACACATCCTGGTCAGCAACATCACGCTTCCCTACGCGCTCCAGGAGAGCAACTTCGCGTTCGCCCCCACCGGAACGGCCGACGACCTGCTCAAGGGCGTTGCCCCGTACCAGGACCGCAGCGAGGAACTGGGCCTGTCCCGGTCCGGCTGGGCCTGGGACATCAAGACCGGAGACTTCACCAACAGCGGCGAGCAGCAGATCCTGCAGGCCGTCGGGTTCATCAAGGGGGAGACCAACCGCTGGCCTCAACTCCAGGAACTGGCGATGACCAACGACTCCCTGCTGCGGGAACCCGCCGCCTGGCCGGACTTCGGCCCAGGGGACGACCTTTCCGGGGCCGCGCACAACAGATTCTTCGTCCGGACGCCGCAGGGCCGCTACACAGACCTGTCCACCATGCTGGATCTGGAACAGGAGACGCCCAGCCGGTCCTTCGCCCTGGCCGACACCGACGCCGACGGCCGTCTGGATTTCGCGGTGGCCAACCAGTGGGGCCGGTCGACGTTCTACCGCAACGCCGGCCCGGTCGGTGACCACGTGGGCCTGCGGCTGCGGGTGCCGGCACCGGCGGGTCGTGACGGCGCGCTCACCCCGGCCATCGGCGCACGCGTCACCGTGTCGGCACCGGGTTCGCCTTCGCAGACCCAGCAGGTCTACCCGGCCAACGGGCACACCGGCGTGTCCAGCCCCGACCTGCTCTTCGGCCTGGGCGACCGCCCGCTGCGGGACGTGACCGTCGAGATCACCTGGCGGGACGCGTCGGGCCTGCATCGCATCACCCGGACCCTGCGGCCGGGATGGCACACCGTGGTCCTGGAGCACGGCTCGTCGAACGGAGGCCGACGTGGCCGCTGAACTGTCGCCCGACCAACGGCGAATCAAGGCGCTACGACGCTTCGCGTTGTCCATCACCGTCCTGACCGTGCTGGGGCATGCGTGGCTCGGCTTCGAGCAGGCATACCTCACGCCGATCGTGACGGTGCTGACCGCCTACGCCGTCGAACTGACCCTGGAGAGCCTCGAAGCACTGGTCTCTCGACGGCGGCCCCGGTTCCTGGGCTCGGCGGCGACATTCGCCGACTTCCTGCTTCCGGCGCACATCGCCGGGCTGGCCTCGGCTATGCTGCTCTTCGCCGGTGACCGGCTGGCCCCGTACATGCTCGCGGTCGCGGTCGCCATCGCCACCAAGTACGTCGTCCGGATACGCGTCCACGGGCGGCTCAGGCACGTCCTGAACCCGTCCAACACCGGGATCACCGTCGTCCTCCTGCTGTTCCCGTGGGTCGGCATCGCGCCGCCGTACCAGTTCACCGAGTACACCCCCGGCCTGTGGCGATGGGTGATCCCGCTTGTCATCCTTGCCGCCGGGACCATGCTGAACGCCAAGCTGACCGGGAAGATGCCGCTGATCCTCGGCTGGCTGGGCGGGTTCGTCCTGCAGGCCGTGATGCGGGCGGTGCTGACGGAGGTCTGGCTGCCGAGCGCGCTGCTGCCGATGAGCGGCGTGGCCTTCATCCTCTACACCAACTACATGATCACCGACCCGGGCAGCACCCCGGTCGCCCCCCGCCGCCAGGTCGCGTTCGGGTTGTCCGTCGCCGCCGCCTACGGGGTCCTGGTGGCGGCCGGCGTGTCATTCGGGCTGTTCTTCGCCTTGACGTCGGTCTGCGTGACGCGCTGGCTGGGACTGGCCGCACTGAACCTGTGGCGGCGCACGGCCCCCGACCGGCGGCCCGCCCCTGTCACCGCTCCCCTCGAAGTGGCCGCCGAATCGAGGAACTCCTGATGGACGAGCCCATCGCGGTCGTGGGAATCGGATGCCGCTTCCCCGACGCGGACGACCCGAGCCGCCTGTGGGAGAGCGTGCTGGCGAGGCGGCGGGCGTTCCGCCGGCTGCCTGCCCAGCGGCTCGACCCTCGGGGTTACATCTCCTCCGACCGGTCGGCCGCCGACACCACCTACGTCAAGCGTGCGGCGCTCCTGGAAGGCTGGACGTTCGACCGCGAGCGCTTCCGCGTGCCAGGCTCCCTGTATCGCGCCGTCGATCCGGCGCACTGGCTCGCGCTCGAAGTCGCCGACGCCACCCTGAGCGACGCCGGAGCACCCGGCGGCGAGGGGCTGGACCGTGACAGGGTCGGCGTCGTCATCGGCAACTCCCTGACCGGCGACGTCACCCGGGCCCATGGGCTGCGCACCCGTTGGCCGTATGTGCGCCGTACCGTCGCCGCCGCGCTGTCAGCCGAGGACCTGACGCCCGAGCAGCGCGCCCGGATGCTCGCCCGCCTGGAGGAGGACTTCAAGCGGCCGTTCCCCGTACCCGGGGACGAGTCGCTGGCCGGCGCGCTGGCCAACACGATCGCTGGGCGGATCTGCAACCACTACGACTTCCACGGCTTCGGCTACACCGTCGACGGCGCCTGCGCGTCGTCACTGCTCGCCGTGAGCAACGCGTGTGCCGCGCTGCAGCGGGGTGAACTGGACCTCGCCCTGGCGGGCGGGGTCGACCTGAGCCTGGATCCGTTCGAACTGGTTGGATTCGCCCGCCTCGGCGCGCTGGCCGAGGACGAGATGCGTATCTACGATCGTGACCCGACCGGCTTCCTTCCCGGAGAAGGCTGCGGGATGGTGGCGCTCACCCGCCTGTCCCACGCCCACGAGCGCGGCATGCGGGTGTATGCCCTCATCGGCGGCTGGGGCGTGTCATCCGACGGCGCGGGCGGCCTGACCCGGCCGGAGCAGCGTGGTCAGGCACTCGCGCTGGACCGCGCCTACCGCATGGCCGGCTTCTCACCCGCGACGGTGGATCTCTTCGAAGGGCACGGCACGGGCACTCAGGTCGGCGACGCTGTCGAACTGGACGCGCTCACTGCCACGCTGAGACGGGCCGGCCGCGCGGGCGCCCCTGCGGTGCTGGGCAGCATCAAGGCCAACATCGGCCACACCAAGGCGGCCGCCGGCATCGCCGGCCTGCTCAAGGCCGTCCTCGCCGTCCACCACGAGCTGCTGCCGCCGACCACCGGTTGCCGGTCGCCGCGTCCCGAGCTGACCGACAACGCACCGGTGCTCCGTACGGCGCAGGACGCCGAACCATGGTGCGGCCCGCATCGCCGCGCCGGCGTCACCTCCGCCGGGTTCGGCGGTATCAACACCCACGTCGTCGTGTCCGAGGCACGGCCCGGCCGGCGGACGACTCTGACTGCGAGAGAGCGGCGATTGAGCATGCGGCCTCCCGGCTGGGAGGTGGTCGCGCTCGGCGCCGCCGACCGCGAGGGACTCGCGCGCGAGCTGCGGATGCTGGCCGGGCACGCCGCCGAACTGTCCGACGCCGAATTCACCGACCTGGCGGTGACGCTCACCCGGCAGGCCTTGCGCGACCGGCCGTGGCGGGCGGCCCTCGTCGCGGACGGCCCGTCCATGCTCGCCGATCGTCTGCATGGCGCGCTCGGGCTCGTCCTGGCCGGGGAGGACGCGCATGTCGGCGTGCGTGACGGAACGTTCGTGTGGGGACGCCGACCGGCACGCCCCGGGCTGCTGCTGCCCGGTCAGGCCGCGCCGGTGTATCCGGACGCGGGCTGGACGGGGCGGCTGGTCGACACCGGCGACCTGTTCGCCGACGGCCCGGTGGAGGCGGGCACGACCGACACCACCGTGGCGCAGCACGCCATCGTGCGTTCCTCGCTCGCCGGACTACGTTACGTGGCCGCGCTGGACGTGGCCGCCGTCGGCGCAGTGGGACACAGCCTGGGCGAGCTCACCGCACTGTGCTGGGCCGATGCGCTGAGCGAGCGGGAAGCGTTGCGGCTCGCCCGCACGCGGGGCGAGGCGATGGGCCAGATGCCCGGAGAAGGGGGCATGATCAGTCTCGCCACCGGTCCCGAGCCGGCCCGACGTCTCATCGAGGGCACCGCAGCCGTCATCGCCGCCTGCAACGGTCCCGCGTCGGTGACCGTCGCCGGTCCCGCGCAGGACCTGGAGACGGTTCTGGCCCGGGTGCTTGAGCACGGGGTTCGGGCGACGCGTCTGCGCGTGTCCCACCCCTTCCACACGTCCGTCATGGCTCCGGCGGCCGAGGAACTGGAGCCGCACTTCAAGGCGGCCCGGCTCCGTCCCCCGCGGCGTGACGTGTACTCCTCGGTCACCGGAAAGCTGATCACCGCCGACGTCGACCTGGCCGCCCTGCTGAGCGAGCAGCTCACCGCGCCGGTACGGTTCGCCGACGCCCTGGAGGGCCTGCTCGCCCACGCCGATCTGCTCATCGAAGCCGGACCGGGCACGATGCTCACCGGTATCGCGGAGCAGGCGGGCGTACCGGTAGTCGCTCTCGACAGCGGCAACCCCTCGGCGCGCCCCGCTGCGGAGGTGACGGCGGCCCTGTTCGCCGCCTGCGGCGCGAACGCCGGTGCCTTCGTCCACGGCAGAGGAGCACGGCACATCGACGCCTCGCAGCCGAGGCGATTGCTGACCAGCCCGTGCGAGACCACCTTTCCCGCCTGGCCTGAGCACCAAGGAGCGGGCGAACCAGCCAAGACCGGGACGCCCACGCGTGGAGTGCCGCCCGAGGCGGCCTGCGACGCGCGCGCCGTGGTCGAGGAGCTGCTCGTCACCGAACTGGAACTGCCCGCGGTACGGCCGCAGGACCGGCTCCTCACCGATCTGCACCTCAACTCGCTGAAGGTCGGTCGGCTCGCCGCCGAAGCCGCCGCCCGTCTGGGCAGGGCCGCGCCCGTGGCGCCTCCCGCACTGGCCGGCGCCACGGTCGCCGACCTGGCCGCCTACGTGGACGAGCTGCCCGAGGCCGGGCAGGAGCTCGACTCCCTCATCGCCGGGGTCGCCCCTTGGGTGCGAGCGTTCGAGCACCGCTGGGTGCCCGCCCCGCCGCCCGGTAGGGCCGCCGCCCGGGACTGGAAGATGTCGGCCACACACCATCCTCTCGCCGACGAGCTTTCCGTCTGCTTCCCGCCTGGAGAAGGCGCGCCGAGCCGGCTCGTCGCGCTACCGCCCGGTGACGGGGACGCCGCCGACGTCCTCACCGCCGCGCTCCAGGAGGCCGCGGCCGAGAACGTGCCGATTGTCGTCCTGCACCACCAGGGCCTGGGCGCCGCACTCGGCCGGAGCCTCGTAGCCGAACGTCCCGACACCGACTGTCTGGTGATCGACGCACCTGCGACGAAGGCAGGGCTGGAGCAGGCGGCAGAGGAGGCATCGCGGGTCTTCCACGGGTACACCGAGATCACCGTCGACGGCCGAGGCGGGCGGACCACGCCGGTGACACGTCATCGACGGCTGCGTCGGCGCGGCGACCCGGTCCGCACTCTCCCGCTCGGACCCGAAGATGTGTGTGTCGTCACCGGCGGAGCCAAGGGAATCGGCGCAGAGTGCGCCCTCGCACTCGCCCAGGCCACCCGCGCCCGTATCGTCCTGCTGGGCCGCAGCGAAATCGACGATCCGGAGGTCGCCGCGAATCTAGAGCGTTTCGCCGCCGCCGGGGCGAAGGCCATCTACCTGCGCACTGATATCACCGACCCCGAGGCGGTACGCCACGCGGTACGGCACGCTTCCAAGCTGGGACCGGTCCGCGGCCTCGTGCACTCCGCCGGGCACAACCGGCCCGGCCGCATCGAGGCCATGACCCCGGAGCGGATGCGCGCGACGTTCGCTCCGAAGGTGCAGGGGCTGGAACTCCTCCTGTCCGAGCTCGACGAGGCGGACCTGCGCATGCTGATCACCTTCGGGTCGGTCATCGCCCGGATCGGCCTGCCAGGTGAGAGCGACTACGCGCTGGCCAATGAGCGGCTGCGCCTCCGCGTCGCGGACGCGGCCGCGCGGCTGCCCCGATGCCGGTGCCTGAACATCGAATGGTCAGTCTGGTCCGGCACCGGCATGGGGGCACGACTCGGCGCTGTTGACATGCTGACTCGTCAGGGTGTCGCACCCATCCCGGTGCCCGAGGGCGTCGCGGCCTTCATGGACCTCCTCGCCGAGAACGACCTGCCGTTCGACGTCATGGTCTGCGGACGGCATCCGCGGGGGCAGACGCTGGTGTACGAACGGGAAGCGGTGCCGACCTGGCGGTTTCTGCAACGCCCCCTGATACATCATCCCGGCGTCGAACTAATCACCGAAGCCGACCTGTCCATGCCCGAAGACCTCTATCTGGACGACCACGTGCTGGACGGCGTGGCGCTGCTGCCCGCAGTCGTGGGAATGGAGGCGATGGCTCAGGCCGCCGCGGCGGTGGCCGGCCGCACGGACGCGCCTGCCTTCGAGCACATCAGATTCAGCTGGCCGGTGACGGTGCCGACGGACGGCGTTTGCACCGTTCGGCTCGCGGCCCTCAGCCACGACGACGGCCAGATCGAGGTCGTCCTGCGCGCCGCGGAGACCGGCTATGCGGTGGACCACTTTTCCGCAGTGTGCCGGTTCGCCGACCGGTCACCCGTCCGCACCCTCGTCACCGGCAAGGGCCCAGGCGACGCCGTCCATGATTACTACGGCACCCTGTTCTTCCATGGCTCCCGCTTCCACCGGCTCCGGCGCTACGAGTTGCTCACCGCACGCCGATGCGAGGCGCTCGTCAACGCCGACCTCACCGCGACCTGGTTCGCCGGATTCCACGATCCGTACCTGCTCCTGGGCGATCCCGGTACCCGCGACGCCTACATCCACGTGCTTCAGGGCTGCGTACCGGGCCAGCGGGTGCTGCCCGTAGCGGTGGAATCGGTGCAGAGCATCGCATTTCCCACAGGAACTGTGCGGGTACGTGCCCGGGAACGCCACCACGACGGCGCCACGTTCGTCTACGACCTCGACGTCACCGACGCGAACGGCACCGTGATAGAGACCTGGCGTGGACTGCGGCTCACCGATACGGGACCAATGCCAGACACCCAAGCGTTGTCCCTGGAGATGCTCGGCCCACACCTGGCCCGCACCCTCGACCGGCTCTTCCCCTCGATCACGACCGATCTGGTCTGCGTCGCGAGCGGTACACGCTCGTCCCCCGCGACCACGGAACGCATGGTGCGGACGCTCTTGGACGGCGAGCACGCCGTGAGCCACAGTCCGGAGGGTCGGCTGATCGTCTCTGGCGCGTACGCCTCCGCGAGCCATCACGCCGGGTACCTGATGGTGGCCATCGGAACGCGGCCCATCGCGGTCGATTGGGAAGCCGTCGAAGGCGCGCCCACGCAACGCTGGGACTCGCTCCTGAGCACATCAGACGCACAGGTCGCTCGGCAGATCACCGTCACGGCGGGAGAGCCGAACACCTGGGCGGCCGCTCGGATTTGGACCGCCAGGGAAGCCCTGGCCAAGCTCGGTGCCGGTCCCTCCGATCCCCTCATCCTCGTCCCCGAGACCCGGGACGACGGCTGGCTGCTCATGCATTCGGGACAACGGCGGATCGCCGGTCTGGTCACCGCGGTCCGCGAGCTACCCAGCCCCGTCGCGATCGCCGTCTGTCTCCAAGGGGACCGACAAGGGAGCACCTCCCTCACCTGGGACGGCGCCTCATGACACGCACCTACGTCCACCGCCACCGTGTCACCTTCGAGGAGACGAACTTCACCGGCAACGCCTACTTCGCCCACTACGTCCGCTGGCAGGGACACTGCCGCGAAGCCTTCCTCTCCGAACACTGCCCCCGCGTCCTGGACATGCTGCACGACGGGTACGCCCTCGTCACCGTCTCTTGCGGTGTCGACTACCTGCGCGAATGCTGGCCCCTGGACCTCATCGAGATGCACATGTCACTGTGCGACACCACCACGAACCGGCTAACGATGATCTTCGACTACCAGCGCGTCGCGGACGCAGGCCCGGAACTCGCCGCGCGTGGCCGGCAGACCGTCGCCTTCATGCGGCGCCGATCCACCGGCCTGGAACCAGCTCCGCTGCCCGCGCAACTCATCGCGGCACTCGGCCCTTACATGAAGCGCGCCGGAACACATTCGCCGATGCCGTCCACAGCCATGGAGTAAATGGACGAGAAATGCCCCGATGCCCGCGCGGCACACAGGGACTCCACGATCGCGGCCCATGCCCGGCCGATCGAGTCGGATATCGCCCACATGCGCGAGAACGTGCGTTCGGAACCTTCCATAGAGGTCGATGTCCCATCGCCTGTCTTCCGCCGCGCCTCAACCATGGGCGCACTGGCGAATCCGCCGGGCCGCGTCCCAGACGGCCCGCGCGGGGAACGGCTACAGGGGTGCCTTCTGGGGGCGAAAGACCAGAAGGGCGCCGTCCTGGTGAGCGTCTCCCCCGAAGCACTTGTCACCGGGTGATCATCCGTCTGCGATCACGCAGAACAACGACTCGTTCTCGCTCCCACGCCGTCGGTCCGCCTACCACCTCTTGCCATTTGGCGTTCCACGGGTCGGTTATCGCAAGTTCCCACTCCTCGGAGACAGCGGTCATCAAATCGGAGCAGCCGGCGATCGCCCGATCGGCCATGCGCAAGAGATCGTCATCCGATCCACACCCTCAGAAGCGAGCCGCTCCCGTCATCACCACCGTCGTACACTGCAGGCCTTTCCTGTGACCTGTTGAACGGCTGCGGTCAATGCACGCAAGCGACACGAAGCGCATCAAGAACGTTCAGCACCGAAACGATTCACCCTATCAGAGGTAAAATTCTGTGGTGAAATATCAGACGAGCTTCATATTTCACCATGGACTCGATTCGCATCTCCCAACGCCCCAGACAACTCTCTTCGCCACCGAGTCGAGCCAATACGATTATGACGTAGAGGCTTATCGGCACAGAAATGGCCGGATGACTTAACGGAGCAGCACTATGGACCGGGTCGAAGCCATGCGGTCAGGAAACAGCACATGCCACCATGACGACCACGTCAGGTCCATCAGGTTGGCAATCGCCAACATGAACGAAAGACTGGCCGAGCCGCTAGAACTACGCGATCACGCACAGACCGCACACATGAGTTTGTTTCACTTTCATCGAACCTTCCGCACAATTACCACAACCACCCCTGGCCGATTCTTCACCGCCCTAAGAATCTCCGAGGCCAAGCGAATGCTCGTACGGACATCCACGAGTATCGTGGATGTCAGCATCTCCGTTGGGTACTCCAGCTTGGGCACTTTTACGTCACAATTCACCAGGCTCGTGGGGCTATCTCCAGGACGATTTCGATCTCTGGCGCGCAAGTTCGCAGACGTACCAGTCATCGAACTGATGAATATCAACAGTGCACCACAGCCTGACGGTACCGCATTTCATCTTGAGTGCTGGGTTCGCGAGCGACCTGACCTCACTCCTGGCCTCACCGTGATTGGATTGTTCCCTTCGCACATCGCCCAGACTCGACCCATCTCGTGCACGGTCATTACTTCTCCGGGCCCGGTCCTGATACCGGTTTCGAGATCTCCGGCAAGAGTCGTCGCATCGGCGATTAGTATGGCCGTGGAGGCGACAGTCGAACAAGTTCTCATGGAAACACCCGAGGCATCCATATATATAGGAAGAGGAAGTGATGTGACACTCGGCGACCAAACCCCCTTGGAAGTCGTCTACATCCAGCCACGAAAGCGACAGTTGACTGATCCGCCACTTTTGACAGCGTTTCCCCTTCTCACACAGGAGGACATTTCGCCTGAACAGACTTCTGACCGCTCAACCTCCGCAACTTTTGCCGACAGCCCTTAGCAAGCGCCCCACATCGGCTCGATAAGCCCCAAGGGGCGCCTGCCTCAAGTATTCACAGAAATCCTCCGTGGCCTTTCTGGTCCGCCCCGCGCCAAGTGCAATCCTGCCGCGCAGGTATCGTGCTTGCGTATTTTCCGGATCGAAACTCAATGCCTGCCCCACGGCCCAGCGTGCATCCTTCAGATGACCGGCCATATACTGCATATATCCCAGGTATGTATAGGCTTCAGCATTACGATGGTCGATACTCAAAACTCTGATGTACTGCACGATCGCATCTCTGACCGCCCCCTGGCTCATGTACTGGCGCGCCCCGGCCAGCAGTTCTTCGATCGACTGCGGTTCACCATTTCTGGATTGGGCAGGAGTCGAACGTTCGAGTGCGGCGTTCATGGTAGTCATCGACGTTCGAAGCGGGACCGATCCTGTGAGCAGCGTGGCCATCCCGATCAAAAGAGCACCGCTCAGCATCCACCTGAAGCATCGCTGATGAGCGCGTGAGCCGATTCCATACTCGACCCGAGGCAGCCTCATGAGCGGCCAGAGTCCCACCACGAGCACCACCCATGTCAGGGCGGCCGCCCCCACCGGCATGAGCCATTCGTTCAAGCTTCCTCCCGCTGACCACCGTCGGCCCAGCACCAGACCCGACGTCCAACCAGCACGAGTCCGATCAGCATCGCAACGGGGGGAAGCCACCAGACGATCAGCCCGAGCCCACGGTTCGGGGGCTCCAGCAGGATCCAATCACCATAGGTAGCGACGAGGTCAGCCTCGATGGCCCGCGGATCGCGTCCTGCATTCAACTCCGAGTCGATCACCCTCCGGATGGTGCGGGCGATCGGCGAAGGAGAGTCCGCGACCGAGATGCCCTGACACGTTGGGCAGCGTAGTCGCTTCTCCAGGCGATATGCCTGCTCCCCGCGCGAAGGAGGCCCGCTGAGCTGGTGGGCGACAAGGAGCACGAGTGCGACGGCGACAACCACAAGGATCAGTCCCCGTCTCATTCACCCGTTCCCGTCATCTCCTCGATGTACCTCTCGAGCGCCGTATCATCCAGCTCACCGAAATGAACAGCGCTGACGTGACCATCCGGTGCCACGAAAACCGTCTGAGGAAGCCCTCGTACTCCATACGCAATAGTCGTCCTCGCGTCGACATCCACGCCATTCAGCCAGTCCACACCGGTTTGGCGCAGGAAGTCGTATCCTCTTTCCTTTGTGTCATGGGCAAGCACACCCAGCACGACGAGCCCTTTCTCACGATATCGTTCAAGCGCCCCGTCCAACAGAACAAACTCCGAGCGACACACATCACACCACGAAGCCCAGAAGTTGATAATTATCGGGTGACCGGCGAACTGCGCCGTAGTGACGTTCCCAGGCCCCCCGATTCGGTCGAGACTGAAGCCTGGAGCTTGACGTCCGATGAGCGGTACATGCTCCTCCGCTGGATCCCACACCAGCACACTGATCAGTACGCCCGCAAGAGATGTCAGCGCCGTGACCACCGCCGCTGTTGTTAGTCGGTTCACGATACGTGACGAAGGCTTCATACCGGTTCCCGTTTCATCGTGGCGCTGCAGAAACGGCCGCTGGCTTCTGCGATATGCTTGCCCCTTACCCGGCGTCGGCGGCATACGCTCACCAGCCCACCTGCAGCGGCGCATGCTCCACCTACCCACAGCAGGCCAATTCCGGGATTGCTGTAGAAGTGAAAGTTGGCACGTCCGCCTGGTTGTTCGATGGCGAGCACAGAGACGTATAGATCGCCAGTGAGATCATGCCTGATGGCCGGCATGCCCACCGGATCGGCTGACCGCTGGACCAGCCGGAGGGACGGCGACAGATCAACCTTTCCTACGGTGAGCTTGGTAATCAGATCCGTATGTTCTGGCCGTGTCTGAGTCCGTACGCCTTGGTAATGAACGATCTCGCCCCTGAAATTCGACTGTTCTCCCGGCGACAAGGTGATCTCTGCTTGTCCTGCCAAACCCATCGAAGTGGCGATTCCCGCCGCTGCAATCGCCAATCCGGCGTGACCGAGGAATGCTCCGCAGGCGCTATAGCGTTTGCCGCCCGCCCGCCATATCGACCACGTCTCGATGGTGTTGACCAGAAGCGTGAACGTGGCTACCGCAAGCACCGCGACAACGGCCGTGGACCGGACGCCTGCGGCCATGACGGCTGCCGCGACGCCAGCGGAGCCAAGCCCAGCAGGAACAGCCCGGGCCATGACCCTCTGTGGTGACCACACCTGCCAGGCGAGCAACTGCCCGGCTCCGGCTAGCAGAACGAGCAGGATCAGCAATGGGCCCGCCATCTCCTCGTAGTAGGCCCTGCCGACGCTCACCCGCGGCCCAGACAGCGCCTCGACCACCAACGGATACAGCGTTCCGCTGAGCACGGTGACACACAAGACGATCAATACCAAGTTGTTTGCCATGATGGCGGTTTCTCGACACAGCAGCGATCGCATGCGAAAATTATTGATGGCCATTCCAGCACGAGTCCGGACGAGCCAGATACCACCTCCCAGGATCACCAGCAAAAATGCCAGATACATCCCGCTCACAGGTGACTCCGCAAAGGCGTGCACCGACGTCAGAAGGCTGCCTCGGGTCAGAAACGTACCCAAGGTGATCAGGGACAAGGTGACGACCAAGAGATAAAGATTCCACCTGCCGAGCGGACCACCACGTTCTCGTAGCCTCGTGCTGTGAAGATATGCTGTGGCAGTGAGCCATGGCATGAACGCCGCGTTCTCCACTGGATCCCAGGCCCAATACCCGCCCCAGCCCAGTACCTCATAGGCCCACAATGCCCCCAGCACCAGGCCGATGGTGAGAAAACACCAAGCGATGAGCGACCACCGTCTCAACATAGGAGTCCAGCGAACCAGAAGGTTGTGGTCGCGCGCTATCAAGGTTCCCATCGCCAGGGCAAATGGAACAGTGAATCCTACGAAGCCCAAATAGAGCAGCGGAGGGTGATACGCCATAAGGAAACTGCTCTCGAGCAGTGGCTGAGGGCCGCGACCGTCGGTCATCGATTCCGTGGTCGCGAACGGATCAATGACGAGTGTCAGCGTCAAATAGAACACTTGCACCACTCCGATCACGGCCAACGCCCAGGCGTGCGCGATCTCTCTGTGCAGCCGATGGCGACGCGCGAAGAGCGCCAGGTAGCCTGCCAGGCACAAATTCCATAGGAGCAGCGAGCCGGCGTCGCCCGCCCACAGCGCAATCACGCGGTAGAAGGCGCTCGTGGCGGAACTCGAATTCTCGGCGACATAGTGAATGCGGAACTGGTTGGCGAGCAGGGCTGCCACCATGGTCGCAACAGTCACGACGACGGCGATGAAAACCCCGTAGGTGGCACTCCTCGCGCTGTCAAGCATGGTGCCCCGGCCACGTGCGCCCGCAACCGCGGCAGCTACGACCCAGCACGCCGCAACAAGAGCTAGGGTCAGCGCCACCCTCCCAAATAGTGCTGTACTCACAACCTCACCCCTTACTGTCGGGGGCATAGCGGTTGCCGTGCTGTACGACAAGGGTGTCGGCATACATCACATGGTCGCGGCCATAGACCCCCTCAACGATCGCTCCCTGGCCCGAACGAAAGATCGCTGGCACGCTACCTTTGAAGATCACAGGAACCGTTCCGACATCGTCCTGTAGCACGAACAGCAACTGCTCGTCCCGATGCCGCACGGAACCTGGCTGCACCTGCCCGCCGATCCGTATTTGGGTACCTACCTCGGTGCGACCGGATATCTGGCCAGGAGTCAGGTAATACGTGAGGCTGCCACCCAGGCCGCGAATCAGTATCCAACCCAACGCGCCGGCGGTGAGCAGTAGCGGCAGCACCAGACGGACTTTCATCGTCGCCTGGCTCTGGTCTCGCCGGAGCGCTCAGATGTTCGGCGAATAATCGAGATCGCATACGCGGCCATGACACCCGTGGTTATGAGGTAACCCGCTACAAGGTAGCCCATCAGTCTTTCCGTTCTGGCATGGCAGGGATGACCACCGGCCTGACCCGCTCGATGAGTCGCCCAGAAGCATCGATGAAAGTGCGGTCTTCCATTCTGCGAAGACGCAGGCGCATGATGATCAGCCACACCGACATCACGGTGAAGGCCATGGTGGCGGCTACCAGGGTTGCCAACATCGATGGCGCCAATGCCGGCGCTTCCGGGCGTAGTAGCGACGGTTCCTGGTGTAGGGAGCGCCACCACAAGACGGACAGATGCACCAGGGGAACATCGGCAAACCCTACGATCCCCACCACGGCTGCCCACCTGTAGGAGCGAGCGGGATTATCCGGAAGTCGCCTGACTGTCAAATAGGCCGAATATACGAGGAAAAGAATCAAAGTCGTCGTAAGCCTCGGATCCCAACTCCACCAAGTGCCCCACACTGGCCGTCCCCAGAGCGCCCCGAGCGTGATCGTGAGACCGGTGAACACCACGCCTGCCTCCGCCGCGGCAGCGGCGAGTCGATCCCAATGAACCCGCTGCGTCCGCAGATACGCGATGCTGGCTACGAACACCACAGTGAAGTTCATGTACCCAGCCCACGCTGTGGGTACGTGCAGATACATGAGTCGCTGCACTATGCCCTGCTCCCCGTCGGCGGGCACAAGGAACAACGCGACCAGCATGGCGGCGATCACACCGGCATTGGCGACGACGGCCAGTGCGCGGCGCCCCGCCGCACCCGACATCCAAATCGCCGTTCGCCACAGGATCTGCACTCCTCAGTCCTCCAGAACAGACTCGAAGAGCAGTGCTCCAAGAGACCAGGCAATGAGGTCGAAGGCAACCAGAAGGCTCAACCAGTCGCCAGGATCCTCGCCACCGAGGGCTGCGGCGGTTCCGCGTGTCGCACCGAGCAGCATGGGGGCGGCCAACACAAGTGCCAGCAGCGGGAAAACGCCCGAACGAGTCCGCGTTGCGCTTGCGAAAGCGCCGAACAACACGCCCAGTGCAGCGAGTCCAGCCGCACCCGTGAACATGACAACGGTCAATTCTAGGGGGCGAGCCATCGCCGGAAGGTCAAATAGCATCACCCCAAGCAGCATCATCCCTGCTTCGAGCACGATGAGCTGCGCCGTGAGAGCGATCGCCTTACCGGTGAAAATTGCCCCCCTCGGTACCGGAGCGAGTATCAACCCCAGCAGCGCACCGTCAGCGCACTCGTTCTCAAAGGACCGCTCGGATGCGAGCACAGCTGCGAACAGCGCGCCGAGCCAGATGATTCCAGGCAGAACCTGAATGAGCATCGTTCGCCCTGGCCCGAATACGAGGCCGGATGTCACAAGCAGCATGACGGCGAACGGCATGACGATCGCCATAGTGTGGCGGGCCCGCAGGTCCGTTCGTAGGTCCTTGGCGGCCAACGCCGCCACCTTACGCAGATACGCCGTCATGCTTCACCTCGTCGGCCCGGCCGTTGCCAGGCCCGGCTGCGATGCGTCCTTTCTCCATGTGCACCGTCCGGCTGGTCCATCGGCAGCGGCCGTCGTCGTGCGTGGCCGCCACAACCGTGCGGCCCGCATGCAACGTGGTGCGGACCATCGCGTCGACCAAGCCCTTCGCGTCATCGTCAAGACCGACGTAAGGCTCGTCGAGCAACAGCACCTCCGGCTCCCTCATGAGCGCACGAGCGAGCGCGACACGTTGCCGCATTCCCTTTGAGAATGCGCGAACCGGTTCAGTGACCACGTCCATCAGGCCGACCTGCTCAACAGCCCACATCGCACGCGCGGGCTCCACGCCATGAAGCCGGCAGACGAAGTGAAGGTTTTCCAGCGCGCTCAGATCATCGTATAGACGGGTCTGGTGTCCGAGCAGCTCTACCCGCTCACGAACCGCCATCCGGTCGCGCACAAGGTCGAAACCGACCACCTGTCCTGAGCCGAAGGTAGGCGAGGCCAGCGTCGTGATGACATTCAGCAAGGTGCTCTTGCCCGCCCCGTTTGGTCCGCTCACCACAACAGCTTCGCCCCGTTCGATCCGCACGGAGGCGCGGATCAGTGCAGGGACCTTGCCATACATCCGGGTGAGCTGGAACAACTCGATGGCCGGTCCGTTTGCATCCATCACCCTTGCCGTGGGGACGGACCCGCCAGCTCGATCCGCCGCTCAACGTGAAGAAATGCTTCTTCACCGGGAATCTGCATGGCTACGTCGATCGGATGGGAGAGTGCAACCAGTCGAGCAAAAGGCTCGATGGATTCGTCTACAGAATGCAGCGAACCCGTTCTGCGCACTTCCTCGACGCTTTCGAGAGGGATGCAGTCGCAGATGCTCACCGGAGTGCCGATGGGTGGGAAGCTGGTGATACGACCATAGGCAAGCGTGCCGTGGATGGCGCGAAACGCGCCGGCAGGCGTCTCGATCAGAGCGTAAGGATTGAAGAACAGCTTCGCCGGAAACCCGCCGCGCCGGGGGCCCAGAGACTGCGCGACGCCCAGCGACGGCTGGAATACGTCAGGATACTCCCGCTTGAGAGTTTCGCCGAGTATGATCCGCACTGGGCCCAGGGCATCAACTTCTGCACGCGCGTCGAGGTTCAGGATTTGCATCCAGACCGTTTCCCGCCCCTCTTGAAAGAAACCATCCGGCCTGTTGATGAAGTCGCTCTCACGAATCGTGCTGGGCAAGGTACAACTCGCGGGGAGTGGAATCTGCACTGAATGGTCGCCACCGCTTCGGTAGCGAAACGGAGCTGACCTTGAGACCGTCTGAACCGCGGGGGGCATCGTGAACATCACCGATTGCCCGGCCGCCGGCCCTTGCAGGATCTCCAGTGAGATGATGAAGTGGCTAAGAAAACCGTCGATGCCCGCATCAGGATATGGCCCGATCTGGTCTCCCATCTGCGCGAGGAGTTCGTCGTAGTCTTCGTTGAGTTGCGCGAGTCTCGCGGATTCGTCGCCCGTAGTCATCGTCCATTTCCTTTCACGGGTTTTTGCCGAATATTTTTGCGTCGTTACCGGACGGCGGCTCGCCGAATACCTGCTCGAATGCAGCACGCCAGTCTTCACCGAAATAGATCGGGCTGCGCGGAACCTCGTGAGGTTCATACCGCAGCTTCTTTATCAGGCGCGCAATAGCATACGAATCGTCATCACTCATTCGCGAGTAGAATTGCCAGAGCATGATGTGGTTGAGAGGGCTCGGCCGACCGTACTCGTCAGGTTCGGGCGATACACCTTCACGGAAGGCGCGCATGATCTTCTTGACAGAAGTCTTACTCTGCGGCCCGCCGACACCGAATTTTGTAAGATTGTCGGCATAGAAGACCGCATATCCCGGGTATGGAAACGTGGCCAGCCCTCTTTCGTGCACTCGCAACGGAAGATCCGGGCCAAATCGGAAGACCCCGGTGGTCGCGTCCTTCGGGTCGCCGCCGACGAATTTCTTCAAATTCCCACCCTCATGATGAGAGTGACACTCCGTGCATCCGACCAAGGCTGAGAGAAGGTAGTCCGCCCGTTTAGGGTCTCGGCTGCTTGGAGCTTTCTCGGGCGGGTCGCTTTTCGCTGGTTGCGGGTCGAACGGCAACACGCGATCAGGGATCTCGTGCCGCACTGGTTTCAAACTCTTCAAATAGCGGGCGAGTGCATATGCATCATCATCGGCCAGATTCGGATAGAACGAGTGGGGCGGGAACATGAACAGCACGCGCCCATTTTTCGTCACTCCCGTTCGCAATGCCTTAACGATGTCGTCCTCGCTCCAGCTGCCGATCCCGGTCTCATTGTCCGGAGTGATGTTCCGGCTATAAACCACAGCATTCGAATCTTTCGACAAACGGATGACGAAGGGAACACCGCCCGCGTTGGGCCGGTCGTGGTCTAGGTACTTCACCCAGTCGGGATCGGTGCGGAAATTTCTCTCACGAGCGATCTGCTTCTTGTCCGAGGGGTCAGGTGGATTCTGCGGCACTTCAGGTGGAGTGTGGCAGGCTTCGCATGCACCGATCGTGGCAAGATAGCGGCCACGAGTGATCATGATGTTGGCGGCCTGGCTATTCCCGTTATTCTCGGACTTCGGAACGCGCGTCTCATTGACACCATTGTCAGATGTTGTTTCTGAACACGCCACCATGGACAGTCCGACAACCGCTGAAACAACCCCGGCGGCAACCGGCAACCGCGCGCCATTCGATACATGCACCGTGCTTCCACCTTCCAGGAGAGCGGCAAGGATCAGCCCGAGGACGGCCCATGCAACGCGAAGGGTGCACCTTCCGGGTCGAAGAGCAGGCTGTAGAAGCTGCCATCGGGCAGGCCGGTGGGAGGAACGACGACAGTCGCTCCGAGCGCTGCCGCACGCATGGACATGTCGGCCACATCATGGACTTGCACATATGGAACCCATCGGGGAACGGGATCCTGATCTGTCACCGGCATCATTCCGCCCGCGACTCCTTCACCTACACGGATTTCCACGTAAGGCTTATCCGCAGGACCGGTCGGTTCCAGTTCCCAATCGAACAGCTCACCGTAGAACCTCTGCGCACCCTGCATATCGGGCGTATGCAGCTGCACATAACCGAACGCGTTCCCCACAACATGCTCCAGACGCTCTTGAGCCTCCATTATGCGTACAGCTTGACATCGAGCCTCCAAGATGCGTCTTCTTACGGATTGCTTTTCAGGGTGCGTGTCGGTCTGTCATAGGAGTAAACCCACTCAACCCGTTACAAATCGACTCGCCACCTCACCTACACCGGGTGAACCTGTAGAGGCATGTAACGGGGATCATCTCGATTCGACAGTCAAGCCGGTCCCGGTCAGGTTCCGGTGAGCGGATGCGGACGGTGCCGAATCTTCTACAGTTTGCGTTTGACGAGGCGGCGGGGCGTAGGCGGGCATCCGGTAGCTGCGCAGCCAGTCGGTGTTGGCGGCGGCGAAGTCGTCCGGCTCGGCGGCCAGATGCACGTACAGATGTCCCAGAACCACACGAGCGGCGCGCCGAGCTGCTGATTGCCGCGACGATCAGGTCGCGGTAGTCCTGCCAGCCGAACGTCTCGGGCTCGCCCCGCCGTCCGCGGTAGGCGTGCAGCCGGTACAGCAGATGCGGCCACTGCCCGGGGCGGAAGGACAGCACCCGGCGATATTGACCCGACCACTGCCCCAACCGCGCGCCCTGCGCGGTGCCAACACTCGTCCATGGCATCTGACCTGCCCTTCTCCTCAGCACTCGTGTTCCTACGCCTGCTGTATCTGCTAATCGTCCAGTTGTTCGGCTGGTTGGCGCTTCTCGCGCGCGGCGACACCTCTAAGGACGGAGATTTGGTGCTGCGTCGGATCCTCGCCGCAGTCGGCCAGTGATCAGCGTCACGTCAGGCCTCACCCGACCTGGCGACAGCCCCCCACCTCGCCAGCCTCCGGCATCTTGGCCTGCGACTTCATGCACACCAACGCCGTGTCCCTCAACGCCTGTACGTCTTATTCGTCATGGAGGTCGAACACGCTGAGTGCACATACTGGGCATCACCTTCAACCAGACCGGTGCCTGGACCATCCAGAGAGCCCGAAACCTTCTCATGAACCTCAGAGAACGCGCCAGCGCCTTCAGATCTCTCATCCGGGGCCGTGACGGCCAGTTCCCTGCTCGTTCGACGAGGTGCTCACCGCCGCCGGCGTGCGGGTCGTCAAGACGCCCGTCCGGTCCCACGGGCCCACGCGTTCGCCGAACGGTTCGTGGGAACGCTACGCCGCGAATGCCTCGACCACCTGCTCATCCATGGCGAGCGGCACCTGAGCGAGGTCCTGACTGAGTACGAACAGCTGTTCGGCCACCATCGCCCGCGTCAGGGCCGTTACCTCCGCCCGCCCTATGCACGCCCCAGCCAGGTGATCGACATGACTTCCCGGATCCGCTGACGAAGGATCGTCACAAAACTGATCAACAAGTACCGCAGAGCAGCCTGATCGATCTACGAACGCCAAGCTCAACAGCAGTATCCGCATTCTGGCACCGCACACGCCCATGGCCGTGGAGGATCATCGCCGACGGGCTCGCCTCCCGGCTGGCCACCGAAGACGTGGAGATCGGCGGGTGAGCATCAAGGCCGGCAAGGCCGAAGAAGACGAGTACCCTTCGCCTCGACCAAGGACGGAGCTGGCCATGCGGCGGACAGGGGCATGGAGCACCATTACTCTCTCCGTGCGATCGGGAACAGTCGCAACAGCACCGCTCGCGGTAGCCACGGGAAGGTCCTGTAGAGCTTCTACGACCGCAACCGAGTTCTGCCCGACGACAAATTCTGGGGCTGGATCGTCACCTGATTCCAGAATCGCCCTGATCTGTGGACGCCGTGTCCGGAGCGCCCGACCACATGGAGAAGACGAGATGACCGACATTCGAACCGCGCTGCCGGAGCACGACCAATATGAACTGCTGGCGGCGCACGGGTTCGACACCACCTTTTTCGGGCTCTGGACAGAACGGGACGACCTCGACGAGCTCGCCGAGCTGATGCGCCTCGACCCGCGATCCCGGCGCGATGTGCGGTTGATTCAAGAAGCGGCCACGATGACGAACCCGTCCGTCCCGATCGACGAGAAAGACAGCCTCTGGATCGGGCCCCACAGTCCCGGCTGGTCCGTGGTGATCGGCGTCAGCGGTCCGGCAACAGGTGGATGGTGGCTCAGTTCGGGAAACCGTGCGATGTTCATGGTCGACTGGGACCGGGACATCGACGGCCTCTCCGACCTCGCCTATTACCGGGACGGAAACGTGGTCGCCGAGATCCCCGCTTTCCCCTCCGGCGAGTTCATGCCCGGACCGGAATTCGAGCCCTATGCCCACGGTCTCCCCCGAGGCGAAGACCTGAACGCGGGCGAGGAGAAGCTGGCGCACGCCTTTCTCACCGTCGTGGGACGGATGACGGGCCGCTTCCTCGACGAGGACTGGTTCCATGCTGTGGGCCGCGCCTATGGCATCCCATCCCCTTCGGTTTGAGCCCGGACCCGCGGCTCGGCTCCCCCATTTCCGAAGGGACCACCGAGGCGACCTGACTTACGGGCCTCCGGCCACCTCACCCCTCGCGGAGGTGAGCAGGGCCGGGAACGACATCTTCGCCTGACGACGGCGCCGCCCGCGCACCGGCACGGGTTTTCGGCCCGTCGTCCCTCGCCCGGGTTCGAGCTTGTGCTTCGATGTTGCTTTGTCAGCACTTCGAAGGAGAGGTCATCGATGCCAGACCTTGACGACCCGGC
This sequence comes from Nonomuraea sp. NPDC005692, assembly GCF_040631115.1. Taxonomy (NCBI): domain Bacteria; kingdom Bacillati; phylum Actinomycetota; class Actinomycetes; order Streptosporangiales; family Streptosporangiaceae; genus Nonomuraea; species Nonomuraea sp. NPDC005692. The sequence goes on from NZ_JBEXYU010000007.1 coordinate 175,741, forward strand.
CGCCACGTTCAAGGAGTTCGACCGTGACCGGGACGGATACATCACCCGCGAGGAGTTCGCGCTCGCCATGAACGCCCGCGGCGAGGAGGTCACCGCGGCCGAACTCGACTCGATCTTTCACTCCTCGGACGAGCACGACGGGGACGTGGACGGGCGCATCTCGCTGGCGGAGTTCCTGGTGGCCTGGAACAAGTGACGGCACACTCGCCCTGACCCGGCGGCCGGCGTCACCGGAGATGATCGGCCGCCCAGGTACGGAACGTGCGAGGAGGACGTCCCAGCACCCGCTCGACGTCAGGGGTGAGTCGGGCGTTGCCGTCCCGCGCCACCAGCCTGGAGCCGTCGACCGCGACGTCGGCGAACTCGGCATCCATCCCGGCGGCGATCAGCTGCGCGCGGTGGCCCTCCAGCGGCATGTCCACCGTCTCGACGGGCCGCCCGAGCGTCTCCCCCAGCATCCCGGCCATGTCCGGGACGCTGAGCAGCTCGGGCCCGGTCAGCGTAAGGATGGATCGCACGTGCTCGTCGGACGTCAGCGCCCGCACCACCACCTCCGCGACGTCCCGGGGATCGACGACCCCCTGCCTGCCCTGGCCCGTCGTGTTCGGCACCGGCCGCCCCAGCCGGACCTGCGGAACCCACCTCAAGGCGTTGGAGGCGAAGCTGGACGGCCGCAACACCGTCCAGTCCAGCTCACCCGCGCGCAACGCCTGCTCCCCGGCCCGATGCCAGTCCCCGACCTTGGCGCCGCCGTGTTCCTCTCCCGTGCCGATCGCCGAGAGCTTCACCACCTTCCGCACCCCCGCGGCCCGCGCCGCCAGGACCATCGCCTCGTCATGCCGGGCGAGCCACGGACCGGGGGCACTGAGCAGGAACACGGCGTCGGCGCCGCGCGCCGCTCCGGCCAACGACCCGGGATCGTCGAAATCCCCCCGTACGACCTCCACCTCCGGCGACACCGTGACCTTCCACGGTTCCCGCGTCATCGCCCGGACCCGCTCACCCCGGCCCGCCAGCAGCCGGACCACCTCACCGCCGACCGTGCCCGTGGCACCTGTGACAACAATCATGCGGGCGGCGGGTGAGCGGCCGCCGCTGGTGCACCTCCCCGTCCCCGGCACGTCCTTGATCTTCCGTACGACCCGCGCCGGGCACAGCGACCTGCTCGTGATCGGCCCGCGCACCCGTGCCTCGTACCACGTCGGCAAGGACCTCCCGTTCTGCCTGCGGTTGCGGCTGCGTCCCGGCGCCACCAGGCCGTTGCTCGGCGTCCCGGTGAGCGAGGTCGTGGACCGGGTGGTCCGCCTCGGGGACCTGTGGGGCGCCTCCCGCGACGGACACGACCCACTCCACGACACTCGACCCGGGACACACCAAGGTGTCCGCCGAAGTCGGCCCGGTTCACAGTGAGCCGATGCTCAGGGCGAGCGAGCCGGAGACCCCCGCAAGCCCTTGCGCGGTGAGACAGGCATGGGGCTTCGTGCTGAACATGATGAACGTGCCGGTCCAGCGCGCTCCCTTGAACTCGCCGTCGACCACCACGCCCTTGATCAGAACGAGGCTTTCGGCGCCGTCGAGCGAGACGCTGGAGGTGGAGGACAGCGTGCTGGTGTTGCCGTTGTTCCAGGTGATCCTCCGGCTCCCCGCCCTCGTGCCAGAGGTGCAGGAGAACGACCCTGTGGCGGAGAAGGTCGACGTGGCCTGGAAAATGGTGGGATCACTGCTGGAGGCGCACTCGATCAAGGGAGCCGTCCCGCTGACCGTCACCTCCCGGGGCTGGTCGGTGAGGCCGGGGGTGTAGGTCACCGTCTGGGAACCAGTGCACTTGGTGAACCCGATCGCGGCACGTGCGCCGGTCGCGGCCGGGACGAGCATGGCGACGATCAACGCAAGGCCGCCGATCGCCATCCCGGCGAACCGAGGCCCGCGTGAGGTGGACACGCCCTTGAGGATTGACATTCCCTCTCCTGCCTACGACGCAATGGCCACGGTTGTCGGACCTCGCTGGTCCCGGGCCGGAAAACCCACAGACCCACTACTTAGCGTTACCATATACAAACATTAAGTCAATTCTCCGGTCCAGGACAGCTCGGGCCGGAGTGGGAGTGACGACGTGACGGAGGGCCTCGCGTCGGCGGACGGTCTCGCCGTCGCTGCGGCGCGTGGCGGCTTGGCCGAGCGGGGTCGCACGTACGAGGGTCGCCCTGGCCGGTCCTGCCGCGTGAGGTACGGCGGCTTTCGAGAGGCAGGTCAGACAGTGGTCACACGCAGAACATTCCTCGGCACCGCCACCGCAGCCGGTGCCACAACGCTGCTCGGCGGCAACGTCCTCCCCGCCGCGCGTACCGGCACATCCCCGTCGGATGCGGCCGGACAACGGCCGGCACGCGACGCGATCCGTGCGGTCAACGCCGACACGCGGCGGAACTACGCCACCCTGAAAGCCGATCTCATCAACCACCTGAGCCCGGTCATCGTCGTCCAGAACGACCATCGGGGTGGTCTGTACAGCCTTGTCTCGAACGGGCAGGCACTGGAGTCGCTGCACCCGGTCGACGAGATCTTCGAGCTGGCGAAGTCGATCGCCCACCTCCCGCTGGGCATCTTCACAGTCATCGCCCCATACCTGCCCAAACGGGTCCCGGCGTTCCAAAGCTCCAGGATCGATCCGCACGACCTGGACATGGTCGCGTTCAAGGGGCCGGAGGACGGCTGGATCCAGCCGCTCAAGGACGTCTCCGCCACGATATCCACGGCCCGGCGGCAACTCGACGAGGCGAAACTTCCGTCTGGCCTTCAGCAGTCGTGCGCAACCATTCTCGACAGATCACGCGAATTCATCGCGGACACCACACGAAGCCGCTCCTTCGACATGGAGTCCTTCGAGGACTACTCGGGCAGCGTGTACCCGAACATCCGCACCAACATGTACTGGGCGTCCAAAGTGCAGATCGAAGGCGTCGCGGACGTCATGACCCGCTGGCGCGGACAACTCGGCGATAACGCCTGGAAAGGCCTGTACGTCGTCGTCTTCACGATCTGGACCACATCCTCCCTGAACCAGAACTCCGTCATCATCAAGAAGTTCATGGACCCGGCACAGGCCGACAGCCACCTGATCGACCTGTGCACGGCCGAGATCCCCTCCAAGCCGATCCCCGTCGCCCTGGACAACGTCGCCCGGATCGTGCAGGACAACATCGCCGCAGAGATGATCTTCTGCACCGACACGAAACTCGCCGACGCTCTCAAGGGCCCGGACGAGCTTCTGTCCGACGAGATCCTGCGACTGCTCGGCCGCGCGCCCGGCGCGAGGGATCGGGCATGCTGATGCCCTGGTCTTCGCGCGGCCGCCGATCAGCGCAACGTTGTGGAAGATGCCACGTCGCGACCACCGCAGGCAGCCACCCGACCTGCCGGCGAGGAACGGCGCGCCCCCGCGATCCGTCGGGCTGAAGGCCACCGGCTACGGCCGCCGCGGTCGCGGGCACCTGCGCCCGGTCAACCGCGCGCATGCTCGCATCCGAGGACGCGCTGTTGTCACCATGGACAAGGGTGCTCAGTGATCACGATTTCCGTCCTGCGGGCGGCCGAGTTCGCACCGCGGCCTCCATGCCGCTCCCCACACCCACGCAACCGCCTCCGCCGGGGGCGTCCGGTCCGCGACCGCGGGCCGGACGTCGGCGTGGTTCTCGACGACCACTTGGAGCAGCGCGACGACCCCACCAGCTAGCCGTCTCGGACGTGGCCGCGGTGCTCAGGTTCTGACGCCTGTGGCCAGGACGCGCCCGACGAGGATGTCGGTGAACCGTTCCGGCTGCTCGAACAGCGACCGGTGCCCGGCGCCGGGCAGGACGAGGCGTTCCTTGTGGGGCGCCACGAGCGCGGCGTACCAGTCGTCCAGCAGCCGGCTGCGTGCCGGGACCTCGTCGGCGCCGTCGATGAAGTAGGCGGGGACGGCGAGCCGCGGGACGCGCGTCCGCAGGTCGAGGTCGCGGGCCCGCGGGTAGTAGCGATCGTAGGCGTCGAGGAAGCCGGTGATGAGGTGCACTTTGTCCAGCAAGGAGTATTCGGGCGCCGCCAGGCTCTCGTCGAGGCCGCCCTGTCCGTTCCCGGTCGCGTAGACCTTGCTCTCGGCGAGCAGCATCGGCTCGTAGCCGTACATGCCGGCATAGGGCGGGGGCCCGACGGCTTCCAGCGCGGCGGCGAGGTCGCGGTCACGGTGGCCGCGCGCCCAGGCGAGGGTGTCGGCGTACTGGACGCGGTCGGCGGCGCCGGTGTTCACTGCCTGACCGACGCCGACGTAGGCGTGGAACAGCTCCGGCTGCCGTTGCACGGCGAGCACCGCCGGCAGGGTGCCCCCGGAGTGTGCCAGGAGGTAGATCCGGTCCTTCCCGAACCGGGTTCTGAGGTAGTTCGCGGCGGCGAGGATGTCGCCGGTCTCGCTCGTCGGGGTCAGCGTGGCGGTGGGTTCGAGCGTCGGGTACGAGCTGCCGCCGCCGCGTCGGTCGAGGGTGGCGACGACGACGTGGTCCTCCAACGCGGACAGGTGCCTGCGCACCGCTCCGCGTTCGGCCGCGCCGGGCGCGCCGGGGACGAACAACAGGACCGGCTTGGCCGTGTCCCGGCCGCGGATCATCAGCCCGAGCCGGTGGGAGCCGCTCGGGATGACCGTCAGCTCGGCGACGGCACGCTCACCGGTGATCGGAGCGGTGCTCGCGGGCAGCGTGACGCCGACCGCCGGCGCGGCGACGATCAACGCGAGCACGCCGATCAGCGTCCGGCCGAGCCGGCGCCGGACGCGCCCTGCTCCCGATCTTGATCGGGTAAGGCCGGTTCCCCGCCCTGATCGGGCAAGGCCGGCTCCGCAGGCAGCGCCGACGAGCATCGGAAGCAACGCGAGCAGCCCGTGCACGCCCCGCCCGGCTAGGAACGCGAGCACGCCGAACAGCCCACCCTGCGGCGCGTCGACGCTCGGCCCTTCCGCACCGATCCGGACGATCTCGAAGACCATGGCGAACACCGCCGGCGCCACGATCATCGCCCATCGCGACCTCGCGAGGTATCCGGCGACCCCGCCCACGACCAGGCTGAGCCCGATGCTGGTCAGCGCCGCTGCCGGGGTCAGCGGCCCGCGCGGCGTACTCACCCCCGCGACCACTCCCCACACCAGCGGTGCGAGTACGGGCGCCAGTCTGTTCACAATCATCGCCACCCCTTTGCCTGTAGCAGTCGCTACATGCACATGAATGTAGCATGCGCTACATACGTGGGTGAGACTGCTACGGTCGAGGCATGGATCGTCGTGCCGAGCTGGCCGAACAGGTGCTGGACTACGTGCTCGAACACGGTCTCATCGGGCTGTCGCTGCGTCCGCTGGCCACCGCCCTGAACACCAGCGACCGCATGCTGATCTACCACTTCGGCAGCAAGGAACGGCTCGTCGGCGCCGCCCTCGCGCTCGCGCAGCAGCGGCTGGCCGCGGCGGCCGAACCTCCTGGTGAGGCGGTACGCAGCGTCGCCGACCTCGTCAGGCATCTGTGGTCCAGCCTCGCGCACCCGAGCGGCACGCAGACCACCCGGCTCTATCTCGACCTCTCCGTCCTCGCCGCCAAGGAACCCGAACGCTGGAGTGCCGCCGTCGAACAACTGCGCGGGCCGTGGCGCGAGCCGTTGCGGGGCGGCCTCGTCGCCCTGGGTATCGCGGCGGGCGACGCGGAGCCGCTCGCCGACCTCATCCTCGCCACACTCGACGGCCTGGCGCTCGATCGCATGGTCGCCGCCGACCCGGCGCGCGCCGACAACGCGGCGGCGGCCTTCGCCGACCTGCTCGACCGCCACCCCGGCTGACCGCCGAAACCCGGTCGGCAGCGCAGTGACCACCAGGTCAGCGCCACCCCGGCGGCGTCGGTACAGGTGTCCACTGGCCCGGGAGCTGAGCAGGGGTGAGTTCGCCTCCCTTGGTGAGGCGGTCGGCTTCGGCCGGGCCCAGGCGGGCGGCAAGACCGTCCCTCATCCGGGCGGCGTACAGGGTGCCCGGCAGGGCGATGCCGAGCGATCCGCCGACGGTGCGCGCCCGGGTGAGCGTGCCGTTGGCGGCGCCCATGTCGCGGGGACCGGCGCTGTTCATGGCGATCAGGGTGGTGCTCTGCATCACCAGCCCGATTCCCGCTCCGATGGGGAGGGTGAGGGCTGAGGCGAGGGCGGCAGGGGTGTCGCCGTCGAGGAGCAGCAGGGCCGGCGCACCCACGGTCATGAGCCCCCCGCCCAGATCCGGTAGCGGCTGTTGGCACTGATGAGGCGGCCGGTGACCAGCTGGGCGCCGAGCATGCGGGGTCAGGATCCGGGCAGCTCTCGGGCGGTCGTGGCGTTGTGGCGTTGGTAGTGGCGTGCGGCCCGGGCGCGGTTACCGCATGACGGCTTGCACCACTCCTGCCGCCCGTGGCTCTTGACGAAGTAGCGTACGCAGCGCGGCGCGTTGCAGGCCCGCAACTGCTCACGCTGCGGACCGCTCAGGAAATCGATGGCGGCCCGCGCCAGGGCCGCGATCAGCTGGACGCCTGCGTCGCGCTCGGTCGACAACACCGCCGTACGGGGCGTTCCGCTCGTGGGCCAGTCGAGTTGCGGGACGATCGCCTCACGGGCGGCAACCGCGTTGAGGTGCGCCAGCGCCTGCTCGACCGGCATCAGCCGGTGGGCGTCGGCCGGGCTCGGGGGCGCTGGGCTGACCGCGTGCGCGAACAGCGCCCGCACGGCCCGGCGGAGCCCGACGATCTCGCTCCTGAGCTCCTCCCCCACCGTGAGCTCCGCGACGTCGGCGCGGCCGGCCAGCAGCTCGGCCTGCTGCCGGATCCAGCGGGTCGTGCTCTGCGCCGTTGCCAGGTCGTCGGCGACACCGCCGTCGCCGTCGTGGCGGATCGTGCTCGCCAGTTCCAGCGCCGGCCAGCGCTCCACTCGAACCTCCCGGTTGCTCACGTCCTCTTCCGTCCTCTATGGTCCCTAACGCTAAATCTCATTTAACCATTAGACAGCTCGGGAGGACCGCACGATGACGTTGCTCTTGGCCCAGATCAGCGACCTGCACCTTGACGGCACCGACAGGGCGACCCGACGCGCCACCCGGGTCATGGACTATCTGAGGGCACTGCCCCGACCGGTCGACGCCCTGCTGGTCACCGGTGACATCGCCGATCACGGCGAGGAGGCCGAGTACGAGCAGGCCGCCCAGATCCTGGCCGCCCCCTTCCCGGTGCTCACCTGCCCCGGCAACCACGACGTCCGCCCGGCCTACCGCAAGGCGCTGCTGCGACGGTCACCCGCGCCCGGCCCCGTCAACCGGGTGCACCACGTCGCCGGCACCGCCATCCTGATGTGCGACTCGACCATCCCCGGGCGCGACGAGGGCCGGCTCGACGCCGAAACCCTCGCCTGGATGCACGCCACCCTCGACGGGCTCGCCCCGGACACGCCCGCGCTGGTCGCCTTCCATCAGCCGCCCGTCGTGCTCCACCACCCGTTGCCCGACTCCGGGCGGCTGGAGGCGCCCGGCGACCTGGCCGCGCTGCTCGACGCCCATCCGCAGGTCGTCGCCGTGCTCACCGGCCACGCTCACACCGCGGCCGCCTCCGCCTTCGCCGGTCGTCCCTTGATCGTCGCACCGGCCGTCACCTGGACCCTGCGCCTGCCGTGGGAAGGCGACCAGCCCGCCGACCGCGACCAACCGCCCGGCCTCGCCTTCCACATCCTGGACGACGACCACCGCCTCACCACTCACTTCCGCGTCGTGCTCCAGGCATGACCCACACGTACGCGGTCCTTGGGTTCCTCCTGGCGATCCTGCCCGTCATCGCCACTCCGGGCGCCAGCCTGACCCTGCTCATCCAGCACGTCACGGCCGGCGGTCACCGGCAGGCCCTCCCGATCATCCTCGGTACGGTCAGCGGCCTGTACGCCCACGCGACCCTGGCCATCGCCGGACTGTCGGCCCTGGTCATGCACTCCAGCCAGGCCTTCACCGTCGTCAAACTCCTCGGGGCGGCCTACCTCATCGGCCTCGGCCTGTGGACCTGGCGCGCCACCACCCTGCCCCCGCCTCCCAAGCTGACGGACCGGCCGGAACGTACCGGCTCCGTCTACACCCAGGCCCTGCTTGCGAACGTACTCAACCCCAAGGCGGCCTCCATCTACCTGACCCTGGTCCCGCAGTTCATCGTGCCCGGCCCTCCCCTCAGCGGGCAGATCCTCACCCTGGCCACCGCCCATGCCCTGCTGATGGCGGTGTGGCTGCTGACCTGGACGGCCCTTGTCCGCCAAGGGGCGCACATTTTGCACAAGGCCCGCTTCAAGCGTGCGGTTGGCAAGGTGACGGCGGTGGTGCTCGTCGTCCTCGGTGTCCGGGCCGCCACGACGTAGGCGAGGTCGCGGTCGCAGCAAGGGGCAGGTGAGCGGAGTCGATGATGGCCAACGGCGACACGGTCGAGGGACCGTCCCGGTCGGGACCGAGCGCCTGCCCGGCTCGTTCTGCTCGCCGGAAGCGCTGTACGGGACGGCTCGGCCCTGCCGCCCGGCTCCGGTCGTATTCGTCAGCTACGACCTGGGCGACACGCTGGACGCCGCCAATAGCGTGCGCGCCGGGCGTACGCACTCCTTCACGGTCCCGCCATCCGGAACCCGGCGCCACCACGGGCGCCGTGACCCTCAAGGCCGAGGCGGGCAACTCCGTCAAGCAGACCACCGTCCGGGCTTTCGACCTGCGTTGACGAGCTCCCGGAGGCGCGCGGCCGGTTCCGGGATGGCCGCGCGCGGAGGCCGTCCCGGCCGTGGCCGCCGCGTTGGGCGGCGGCCCCAGCATGCCGAGGGCCGGCGGGGACGCCTCCAGCCGGCACTGCGCGAACACCAGCGCCGACACCGTACGGCCGGAGGTCGTGGCGGTGATCTCGGCGACGCCGGGCCGGTCGGCGACGTACTTGCCGGCCGCGTCGATGGTGCCAGGCCCGGCGGTGACCTTCCAGGTGACCGGCGCGGTGGGCAGGCCGAAGAACGTCACCTTGAAGTAGACCGGCTTGCCGACCTCGACGTCCGCGCGGGGCGGGTCCACGGCGATCCCGGCGAACCCGCCGCCGGCGTTCCCGTGGGCCACCGACGACGGCTCCCCACTCTGATCGGCAGCAGGAGACGCCCGCGCTCCCGCCCATCGAGGTGGACGTGACCCTCCCAAGAGGCGCGAGTTATCCTTGACCTGGGGGAACAATGCACTGCCGATCTTGTGGGTACGAAAGCCTCGCCGACTCGGCATACTGCGAACGCTGCCGAGCGGCGCTGACCCGCCCGTGCCATTCCTGCGGCGAACCGGTCCCGTCGGACGCGGAGCGCTGTCCCGCTTGTGCCGCGCCCGCGACCTCGCGGCAGCGCCCACCCCCGCCGTCACGACCCACGCCGCCCCAGACACCATCCACGCCGCCCAAGACACGACCCACGCCGCCGAAACCGGGGGCATCTTCCAGGCGGGCCCGCGACATGCCCGCCTCGGTGGAAGAACCTCAAGCCGGTCAGACCGCCCGGTTCACCGGCATTGTCCGCGACTTCCAGCAACGCCAGGACCGGTCCCTGGGAAACACCGATCTCGAAGAAGAGATCTGGCACTTCCGTATCGAACGGTACGACGCGAACGGCAACCGCCTGCCCCCGATCCCCGTGGAGATGACGGGCCTGTCCTTCGTGGGCGCTCTGAGCAACGGCGACCATGTCACCGTCGAGGGCAAGTGGCGCGAAGGCACGCTCCGCGTCGAGGAGGTCGCCAACCTCACCACCAACGCCCGCGTCCGCGCCAAGTCCTATCGCCGGCTGCGCATGGTGCTGGGTGTCGTGGTCATCTTCTTCTTCGTGGTCATTGTCGTGATCATCCTCAGCAACGTCATCTCCATGTGTTCATCTCCATGGCCACCGGAGTTGCCATGACCGTCGATCCTGTGAGCACGGCCGCCGTCGACTATCTCCAGCGGGTGCGGCTCATGCCACCACTGCCGGGCGCCACGGGGAGCATGGCGCCCCTGGCCGCGCGCCGTCTCGTCCACATCGCCGGAGCCGGGCAGCCGGTGCGTGAATCCGTACCGGAGCCGGACCTCTCGCCGCCGGACGGCAAGCGAGCCCCCGAGCCAAGCTTCACCCTTCCCACGCTGCCTCTCCTGGTCGGCCTGGCCGGCGCGGGCACGCCGGTGGCGTTCCTGCTGGACGGTCACGGCGACAACGTGTCCGTGCGGATGGGCACCTGGGTCGGCGACGGGCCGGGAGCCGCGGACGACACGGCGGTCGAGGCGGCGGCCGAGGCACGGCAGGCCATGCTGCTGGCCGTACTGGACGGCTGCTACCCGGCCTTGAGCATCAACGCCGCCGGGGTCGCCACACCACGGCTGGACCATGGCGCGCTCGTGCTCGGCGTGCCCAGCCCGGCCACGGTGGACCCCCGGGACGGAGGGCTGCCGATCGACCGGCTGGTGCGGTCGATGAACGGCCTGCGGTGGGCCGCTCTCGTGCTCGCCACACCGGTCGACGCCGACACCCTCGGCGCCGACCGGAACCGGGTGCTCAACGAGATGCGCGCGGTCGCCGTGGCCGTGGATGCGGCGGGCATCAGGAGCCCGCTGGCCGAGCACTACCTGAGCATGCTGCAAGCGCGCCTGGACGCACTCTCCGACGCCCAGGCCCGTGGCGGCTGGCGTACGGCCGTGTACCTGTTCGGCGCCGGGCCCGGCGACCTGACCGCCCTGACCGCCGCATGGCGGGCGGTGCACTCGGGCATCCGGTCCATCCCCGAGCCGGTGCGGACGATCCCGCACCCCCTGGCCGCCGAGCTGGGAGCCCGCTGGGCGCTGCCCGACGCTCCCGAGCAGCCTGGACCCAACCTGTACCAGCACCCCTACGGAGCCCAGACTTTGCTGAGCTCGGCGCAACTGTCGGCATACGTGCACCTGCCGAACCTGGAGACGCCCGGCTTCGCGATCACCCGGGCGCCGCGCTTCGACACGGTGGCCCCGCGGGTCGACAGCGGGGAGCCTCAGGTGCCCCTGGGACAGGTGCTCCAGCATCGGCAGCCGATGGGCGGCGCCTACACGATGCCGCTGCGCTCGCTCACCCGCCACGTCTTCGTCCCGGGCACCACCGGTTCGGGCAAGACCAACACCATCATGGGCCTGCTGGTGGAAGCGGCCGCGCAGGGCATTCCGTTCATGGTGATCGAGCCCGCCAAGACGGAGTACCGCGCTCTGATCGACCATCCCGTTCTCGGCCGGGACGTGCAGATCTTCACCGCCGGCAAGGCCACCGTCGCGCCGTTCGTCCTCAACCCGTTCGAGGTGCCGGCGGGCACCACCGTCAGCGAGCATCTCGACCTGCTGAGGGCCGTGTTCAACGCGGCCTTCGGGATGTGGACCCCGCTCCCCCAGATCCTTGAGCGGTGCCTGCACGAGGTGTACGTCGATCGGGGCTGGGATCTGCGTACCAACGCCAACATCCGGCTCGGCGAGCTGACCGGGGCGCAGGACGCCTTCCCCTCTCTCACCGATCTGATCGCCAAGGTCGGCGAGGTCATCCCCGCACTGGGCTACGAGGACCGCATCGCCGGCGACATGCGCGCCGCCCTGCTCACCCGCCTGGAGTCACTGCGCCACGGCGCCAAGGGCGCGATGCTCGACGTGGCCCGGTCCTTGCCGCCCGAGGTGCTGTTCGACCGGCCGACCGTGGTCGAACTCGACGCCCTCGGCGACGAGGGGGACAAGGCGTTCTTCACCGGACTGCTGCTGATCCGCCTGGCCGAGCATCGACGCGCCCGAGGCCAGAGCCGTGATCTGGTGCACCTCCTGGTCGTGGAGGAAGCACACCGGCTGCTGGCCAACGTGCGCACGGAAGGCTCGGAGGAGTCGGGCAACCCGCGCGGTCAGGCCGTGGAGACCTTCTCCAACCTGCTGTCGGAGATCCGCGCCTACGGCCAGGGGGTCGTCATCGCCGACCAGGTGCCGGTCCGGCTGGCGCCCGACGTGATCAAGAACACCAACCTGAAGATCGCGCATCGCATCATCGCAGCCGACGACCGCACTGCGCTGGCCGGAGCCATGGCGATGGACGAACAGCAGGCCAAGGCCCTGATCACCCTTCAGACCGGCGAGGCCGCCGTCTTCGGCGGGGGCGACGACGCACCCTTGCTGGTACGGGTGCCGCTGGTGAAGGATCCGCTGTCGCCGCAGCCGCCGCCGGACGACCGGGTGCAGCAGCACATGGCGCGCTGGCGGCAGGAGGGCTCGCTGGCCGCGTTCTTCCTGCCGCAGCCGTTCTGCGCCGAGACGTGCGCCGATCCGGTGACGTGCGACACCGCCCGGCTGCTGGCCGGCGACGAGTACGTCCAGCGCGTCATCTCCCGCCTCGTCACCTCCGTCATCGACGAGGCGGGCGCCCTGGACCGCCTGTGGGACGACCTCGTCTCCACCCTTCACTCCCGGCGCCCGCCCACCGTTCCCGCCGACGCGCTGCTGCGGGCGTTCGCCGGTCACGGGACCGACTGGCTGGCCACCCGGCGCGGAGCCCAGCGCGCCTGGTCCTACAGTGACACGGCCGAGCTCCGTGACCGGCTGCGCGCCGTCCTGCTGGACCGGCTCGACAACCAGGGCCGCAACGAGGCCGCACTCATCGGCGCGCTGCAGCAGACGGCCCACCGCCTGCATGCCCGACAGGGCGAGCCGTACCCGGCCTGTCATCTGGTGTGCACCCAGGACCCGGCCCTGTGCCTGTACCGCTCGGCGGTCGCCGACCTGGTCGACAGCGGCCGCTACCAGGCCGGATGGCTGGAGGCCGACAGCATCGACGCCGTCTCGGAGGACAAGCGGCGGCGCCGCACCTGGGAGGTCTGTCAGGACGCCGCGTACGAGCTGATCGAATTCCCCTCCGACGAGCTGCCCGAGCCAGCCCGGGCGGCACTGGACACCGCGGCCCGCCGGGTGTGCCTCTGCTTCGAGCAGCAGATGCTCGCCGACGACCGCCGCAAGGCCCCACGCAGCGGCCGGCGCATCGTGGCCAGGGTGATCGAGGAGGCGGGTCTGTGATGGCCGGGAAACGTCCGCACGAGGGCAGCGATGCGCTGCAGGAGCGCCAGGCGGAGTTCGAAAAGTTCAACCGGGAGGGCATGGAACTGGCCGCCAAGGCGATAGAGGCGTCGGGCATGCAGGGGGCGGGCGAGGCCGCGGCGGTGATGCGGCGCGCCTACGACGCGGCCGGCGCACAGCTCCAAGAGGGGCAGAAGTTCTGCTCCAGCGGAGGCAAAACCGGGGGCCTCGGCATCGGAACTGGCGGCGAAGCCGACGTGTCAGCCGAGAAAGCATCGGGAAGCTCCATGCTCGCGGCGGGGTCGTCGAAGACGCAGTTCGGTGAGGGCATCGACCTGGGGGCCCGCCTCGACGCACCACAGGGGTTGAACCAGCAGACGCTGGGATTCGAGTACCTGAGCGAGCGCAGCGCCCCAGGCTCCGACCACGAGCAGCACGAGTCAAAGGAAGGGGCCCTCTCCCTTTCCGATAAGTCGGACACCTCCACCAAGGTGCCCGAGCCTGGGCTGGCGGCCCGCCCCGCCGAGCCGTCGGCGAACCCCGAACAGATCGACTCCTTCCGCAAGAAGGAACTCGGCACGGGATAGGAGGAGCGGCCATGTCGGAACGAGATCTCGAGCACACCCAACACTCCACCGACAAACCGGGAGGGACGGAGAGTTCGGCCAGCTCCGAACGGCCCAGCCTGAACTCCCGCGAATCGAACACCGAGCAGCTCAAGCCGGAGGGCCGCGAACCGTCCGTCTCCGGACGCTCGGAGGGCTCCGCCAGCTCAGAACGGCCTGGCCTGAACTCACCCGAGTCAACCACCGAGCAGCTCAAGCCGGAGGGGCACGAACCGTCCCGGCCCGGAGATCGCCCCGCCCTGCCGGACAGGTCGAGTCACGAATCCGGAGGTGCCGGGGGTCTCGCTGGCCCGGAGGCGATCAAGCTGCCGTGGAACCCGAACGAGCCGGCCCGGTGGGGCGACGGGGTCTCCCGGGGCTCGGCCTCGGAGAACGCCATACAACTGTGCAGCGATCAGCAGTACACCGGTGCCGGCGGCATGAGCGGCCCGGAAGCCACCTCCTCCAAGGGCACCTCTCCAGCGGACGCGACGCAGACCGCCGACCCCCGCGTGGGTCAGTCCGCGGATGCCGGCGCGCCGAGCAAGAGCCCGGAGACCGGCGGCCCCGGCAAGACCGGCGAGAAGGCCGGCAAACCGGAGACCCCCGGCCCGGACGGACGGACCGAATCCCAGATCCGCGCCGACCTCGAACAGCGGTCCGGCAAGAGCTACCCCCAACTCGTCATGGAACTCGGCCGCGGCCCTCTCGACCCGGCCAAGATCTCGCCCCGGCAGGTGGAGCAGGAACTGGAGAGCAAGAAGGCGCTGCCCACGAGAGACACCAAGGAACCGACCGTCATCCGCAATGTCCTCGTCCCGCATGACTACCAGGCCGGCCGGTACGTCACCGAAGGCCGGGTGGGGCCCGAGTCCAAGGTCGAGGCCGCCGCCAAGGCCGGGCAGGAAGCCGTTCGCAAGGACTTCGTGTCCGGAGTCGCCGGAGGCCTGGCCGGGGGAAAGCCGGGCTCGGCGTCCGAAGGGCTGGTCAAGCCCGCGCCCGAGGTCTCACGCGGCTACGAGCCGCGACCGGCCCAGACGTACGAACCGAGGCAGGGAGCCTACAAGCCGGAGGCGCCCTCGACCGTACGCTCGATGGCAGGCCCCAGCGCAGGCGAGATGAGCTCCGCGAAGGGCTTCCAGAACGAGAAGGCGGTCGCCCAGCTCACCGGCGGAAGCCTGGCCAGGGACAACCGGGCCGCCTCGATCAGTGAAGGCGGTGCGCTGAAGGACACCGAGATCCGCTACGCCCTGCCCAACGGCCAGGGTGGCGTCGCCAAGGTCGACGTGCTGGGGCCCAAAGGGGAGCTGATCCAGGTCGGCGGCCCGGGCAAGGCCGAGAATCTGTCGAAGACCATCAGCGACCTCACGCATCTGCAGCGGGCGGCGGAGTCCCGTGGTGTCAACGCGGAGGCGTACTTCACCAAGGACACTCCGAAGGTCGTCCTGGAAGCGGCCGGCAAGGTGCTGGGCAGCGACAACGTGCACACCTTCGACCGGCCTGACTACCGCTCGCGGTAGACCTGGCACTGCCGTTGCTACGGCGAGCGGCCACTTTCCGCTGATGACAGCGGCCATGCCGGTGAAAGGTCGGCGCCCTCCCGGGCATTGTCCCCGGGGCGTCCTGCCTCCGACGTCCGGGGCGGCCAAGTGACCGTTTGTTCGCTGCACAACTGGCGATCAATACATGCTCTCGCGATGTGGAGCGCATCCCGCTTCAGCTCGATGGCGGAGATCGGATCCTCCCCGGGGGGCCACCGGAATGTGCGATCAGGCCAAGCTTGGCCCGCCGGACCAGCGTCCTCACTCGCCGACCGGCGCATCGTCGTGCCCCGGCCGTAGGGCGCCCGCGCGCACGGCGGCGAGCGTGACGCGCACCGCCTGGTCGGCGATCCTCTCGTCGACGGGTTCGGCGGTGATGAGCAGGCGGAGGTAGATCGGCGCGGCCAGGGTCTTCAGCACCTCGGCGGGATCGGTGTCCCCGGGAAGCTCGCCGCGCTCGACGGCACGCCTCAGCATCGGCTCAGCTCTGGCGAGCCGGTCGTCGAACACCTGCCGGCGGGCCGCGGCGATCTCCGGAAGGTGGGCCGCCCCCGTGAACATGGCGGCCAGGATGGCCTGCCCGGCCGGGCTGGTGAACACCTGGACGATCGAGCGCGCCAGCGCCCGCAGGTCGGTCTCGATCGCGCCGGTGTCGGGCACGGGGATGTCCGTCGCCATGTGTTCGGCCAGGGCGTCGATGAGCAGACTCTCGCGATCTTTCCACCGGCGATACACCGTCGTCTTGTGGACCCCGGCGCGCTGGGCGACGTTCTCGACGGTCAGCGCGGCGTAGCCCCTGTCGAGGAGCTCGGCGAGGGTGGCGGCGTGGACGGCGGCGCGTACTTTGGCGCCGCGGCCGACCGGCCGGGCAGGGGATTGACCAGACCGCATTGCAACTCCAAGTTGCGATATTCGAGGGCGAGTGACAGGATCAATCTATCGCAACTCAAAGTTGCGATGTGTTGGTCCCCACTCCTCCGAGGTGGCACATCATGCACAGCCCTCCCCCCTGGACCTTCCACGACATCCCCGACCAGACCGGTAGGGTCGTGGTGGTGACCGGAGCCAACAGCGGCATCGGCTACATCACCGCCCGCGAACTGGCCCGCCGTGGCGCCCAGGTCGTCCTGGCCTGCCGCGACCCCGAACGGGGCCGGCGCGCGCTGACCCGCATGCAAGGCGAGGCGCCTGGCGCCCGCCTGGAACTGCGCCGGGTGGACCTGGGCAGCCTGGCCTCCGTCCGCGAGTTCGCCGCCGGGTGGGACCGTGGCCGGCTCGATCTGCTGGTGAACAACGCCGGGGTGGCGATGGTGCCGTACGCCCGGACCGCCGACGGGTTCGAGTCGCAGTTCGGCATCAACCACCTGGGCACCTTCGCCCTGACCGGCCTGCTGCTGCCGCACCTGCTCGCCGCGCCCGACCCGCGGGTGATCACCATCAGCAGCGAAGGCCAGCGCTTCGCCCGCTTCGACCTGCACAACCTCAACGCCGAGCGCGGATATCGCACGGCGTTCGCCTACGTGCAGTCCAAGCGCGCCAACCTCTACTTCGCCATGGAGCTGCAGCGCCGGGCCGACGCTGCCGGGCTGCGGCTGCGCAGCATGGCCGTCGCCCCCGGGCTCACCCGCACCAACGTGCTCACCGGCGGCGCCAACAGCGGCAGAGGACGCCTGTACGCGACTCTCACGCGCCTGCTGGTGCGCGCAGCCTTCCGCCCGACGCCGGAAGGAGCGAAGACCTCGCTGTACGCGGCGACCGTACCGGACCTGTCCGGCGGCAGCTACATCGTTCCCGACGGGCCGCTGCAACTGCGCGGCGAGCCCGTACGCCGCACCCGCGAACGCGCCATCCGCGACACCGACACGGCCGCTCACCTGTGGCAACTGTCCGAACGCCTGACCGGAGTCACCTACGCCTCCTCGGCGACCGGGACACCACCGTCGGCCAGGCGGCGCAGCGTGGCCGATGACGCGCGGCCGTCCCATCTGAACCTGTACGGCAGGTTCGAGCTGGACATGAGCGAGGTTGAACGATCAGATGATCCGCTCTGAGCGACGAACGATCTTGAGGTTCAGCAAGGCGAGCCTCAAGACCTATTGACGTTCGGCGGACGTCGGCGCTCCGGCCCCCTCGGCAGCGCGGTCGGCGTTCCAGATCATCGTCCGCTGGTGGACCCGCCGGCCGTCGTGCCGGAGGCCGGGCACCAGTGGTGCCGGGCCGTGCTCGGCGAAGCCCATGCGCTGAAAGAACCGCACCGCCCGGGTGTTCTCGACCAGGGTCTGCAGGTGGCAGCCAGGGGATCCGGCCTGCCTGAGCCGGTCGAGCCAGCGGCTCATCAGCCCGTCGGCGGCGCCGGTCCCTCGCGCTTCGGGTGCCACGTTGATGTGCAGGTGCGCGGGCCACCTGGCGTCGGCGAACTCGCCGACGCCGGGCTGCCTGCGGACCGCGGCCCACGCCAGATCGGCCAGGCTGCGCGCGAAGAAGGCCGCGGGCCCGGGCCGGAAGACCAGCCGGTAGGTCCGCATCGCCTGCTCCATGCGCTCGCCCTCGCCGGGGAACCTCGCACTGTCGAGGCATCCCGTCAGGTAGCCCACCAGGGCGCCCCCGGCGACGGCGACGAAGAGCGAGTCCGGCTCCAGCTCCATGTAGGGGTCCAGATAGACGGCCGCCTCCGAGTCCACGTGCCCCCACAGCGACGCCGTGGGAGCGCCCTCGCCCGCGCGCTCGAACAGCTCGCGCAGCTCGGCGCGGTCGCTCGGCGCGAACGTACGGATCTCCATGCCGCCTCCTTCATTATGTACGGTCTACTCTGTACGACATACACGACTATTAGGCTATATGACGTACACAGATTCCGACCGCACGAGAGGATGTTCGATGGCAGAGCTGCCACCCGTCGTGGCGCGGATGTGGGACCGCGAACCCACCACGCGCAGAGGCCCGAGGCCGCGCCTGGACCTGGCCACGATCACGACGGCCGCCATCGAGATCGCCGACACCGAAGGGCTGGCCGCCGTCTCCATGAGCAACGTCGCCGCCCAGGTGGGCGTCGCTCCGATGGCGCTCTACCGATACGTCGGCAACAAGGACGAACTCCTGACCGTCATGGCGGACAGCGCCGTGCCCCCACCACCCGAACGCGGGAACCTGCCCTGGCGCGACTACCTCGCCACGTGGACCCGGCTCACCCGCGACCTCCTGCTGTCCCGGCCCTGGCTGCTGGACCTGCGCCAGAGCACCCCGCCCATGGGCCCGCGGCGACTGCTCTGGCTCGACCGGGCCCTGGACGCGCTGTCCGGTACCGGGCTGGACGACGGCCAGAAGTTCAACGCCGCCACGGCCCTGACCGGCTACGCCCTCACCAACGCCACACTCACGCACTCGCTCGGCGCCGGCGGCGATGAGCTCGCGGCCAGGGCCAAGGGAGCCGCCGAGTACGGCGAGATGCTCACCGAGGTCCTGGACCCCGCGACGTACCCGGCACTGTCGGCCATGATGCGCTCCGGCCTGCTCAGGGACTCCACCGGCTGGACGGAGGACGCCGACTTCCGGTTCGGCCTCGACCTCCTGCTGGACGGCATAGAGGCGCTGATCACCCGCCCAGCCCGGTAACCGGCCCTCTGTCCCAAGCCGCGTGTGACCGTGTCCCAATCGAGCTTCCAGGGTTCACGGGCAACGAACACCCACTGCACAAGAGTGCAAGAAGCTGAGCAACCTTCTGTACTTCCGGCGGCGTAAGGACGAGTGACTGTCGCCTGAGGAAGGACCGTACATGGCGGATAGATCGGAGTACGACGCGTTCGTCGAGGCGTCGTGGCACCGGCTGCTCCGCACCGCCTACCTGCTCGCCCGCGACTGGGGAGCGGCCGAGGACCTGGTGCAGACGGCGCTGCTGAAGACGTGGCAGGCCTGGCCACGCCTGGGCGACGAGCGTGAGGCGTACGTCCGGAAGATCATCGTGAACCTGCACGTCTCCTGGTGGCGGCGGCGCTGGAGAAAGGCCGAGCTGACCAGCGAGTCGCCGCCCGACCGAGCGCAGGCGGCCGACCACATGGGACAGGCCGACGACCGCGAACTGGTCTGGCAGGCGCTCGGCCGCTTGCCTGCCCGGCAACGGGCCGTCGTCGTGCTGCGGTTCTTCGAGGACCTGACCGAGGTCCAGACCGCTGCGACGCTCGGCTGCAGCGTCGGGACGGTCAAAAGCCAGGCGAGCAGGGCGCTGGCCAAGCTTCGGGTGGACGAGTCGTTCGCGTACGACAGGAGGGGGTAGCGCGATGCATATCGACCAGGGAGAACTCCGCGGCCTGCTGGACGAGCGCAGCAGCCCGGCGCTCGACCGCCCGATCCCGTGGCACTCGCTGCGGGCCAGGACGCGCGGCGCACGGCGGCGCCGGTTGTCGGCCGTCGCTGTCGCTGTCACTTGCGCCGTCGCGGTCGTCACCGCGGGAACGATCGTCAGCCTGCGCGGGCCGGCGCAAGTCGATCAGCCGACCACCGCGAAAGTGACCGACAAGCTCCCGATCCAGTACGAGGAGTCCGACGGCACCGTCTACCGCAGGCTAGCCACGGCGACCTTCGACCCATCACGCGAGGAATCGACGACGTTCCAGGTGAAGGTGAGCGGCAAGCCGGTGGCCATCCTGCCCGACTGCCCACACCCCAAGGCAGCGCCACCGCCTGTCAGCGCGTGGGTACCGGGCCTGGACAAGAGTTACACGCTGTCACCGGCGCCCTTTCTGATGAACTCGTGCGAGCGGGGCAAAGCGGTCGACATGCAGCCCCTCCCCGCCGGGACGCGGACGGTGAGATTCACCGTCAAGCGCGACCTCGGGCGCACACCTCCGGGGAAATGGCGGTTCGGCGTGTACGAGTGGACCCCGCCGGCCACGATGAGGACCGCCTCGCGCCCGGTCGAACCGCCCGCCAAGATCGGGGAGACCCTCAACCTGGTCACCAAGGGCAGCGCCACCTGGCCCGGCACCCGCGAGGTGACGCTCACCGTGCGGAACCGGGGCCGCGGACTGGCCATCGTCACCTACTGCGGGGACGGCCTCACCGAGCGGCTCAGCAACAAGATGTGGGTGAACGGGCGCTTGCACCAAAGCCCCCTCCCCTGCTCCGCCCCGCCGACCACCCGCTTGGCCGGGTACGTCCACATCGGCAAACGGCCGCGCGGTGAGAAGACGACAACGATCAGAGTCCGGCTGGAGACGTCCATCCCCGAGTACCTGCGGCGCCCCGGAACGCTGACGGTGGCCGTTTATGACGACGACCTGTGACAGGGCGCGGCGCCGTCCCAGTCGTAGGCGACGGTAGGCGGTGTGGTGCAGCTGGTTGCGGTCGTTGTGTTCCAGCTGCTCTGATCCGACGGTGGCGGACCGCCTGCCGCTCGACCCGGAGGAGGCACTGGCCGAACAGCCCAGCCGGCTGCTGCACGACCGCACACCCGTCCGACCACCAAGGGCTTGGCTTGCCCTGCCAGTACTACGCGCCAGGTCGCGGGACTCGGCATGACGGTGTTCGCCTTAGTCTCCGTCCTGCCCGCGGCGCCGGCGTCGGCCGCGCCGACCCTCCTTGTGCGGAACGGGCAGACCCAGCCCGCCTTTTCGTACACGGAGGCGGTGCGCGAGACGGTGTACGTCGAGACGCCGATGGACAGCGATCGCGACGGCCGCCGCGACCGGGTCGCCGTGGCCGTGATGCGCCCTGCGGAGACCCTGAACGGGATGAGGGTCGCCACGATCCTGAAGGCGACGCCCTACTCGGGCCGGGAGGCACAATCGGCGGTGCCCGACCCGGGAGTGTTCAACGACTGGTACGACGAGTACTTCGTGCCACGGGGTTACGCCGCGGTGGAGGTCGAGGTGCAGGGCACGGGCGCATCGGAAGGATGCCCGACGACCGGTGGCCGTGAGGACGTCCTCAGCGCGACCGCGGCTGTCGACTGGCTCAACGGCCGGGCACGTGCCACCGACCAGGGGATCGCCTATGCCGGTTCGCTGGGCGACCGCTACCCGGAGTACCAGGCGAACCGGGTCATCAGCGAAAGCGCCAAGACCAAGTGCGGGGACGTTCTGACGAAGCTGGGGGTTGACGCGGCCGACTACACCCCCTTCTGGGCCGAACGGAACTACCGGCGGCATGCTTCTCGCGTACGGGCCTCCGTCCTGCCGGCGCAGGGGCTGAACGACACGAAGGTTCGTGGTCGCCAGTTCGCCGAATGGTGGCAGCGGCTCGAGGACAACGACGTGCCGCGCAAGCTCTGGCTGCACAACGGCGGACACGAGGACCCGCTCGTCACCGGCGCCGGCTACTGGCAGGAGACCCTGCACCGCTGGATGGACCACTGGCTTTACGACCTCGACAACGGAATCACGCGAGAGCCGCGGGTGACCGTCCAGCAATCGGACAACTCCTGGCAGACCTCCGCCAGCTGGCCTCATCCCGATTCCCGGCCGGTTCGCATGTGGTTCGGTCCGGCCGATTCGTCGGCTGTGGGCACCCTCGCGGACACGCCCGCCACGAGCGCGACCCAAACCTTCACCGACGACACCACGCGGTACGAAGCGCAAATGATCGCCGACCCGTCGGTCGGCGCACCCTACCGGCTCGCCTACCTCACGGCTCCCCTGACCCGGCCCACACACCTCTCCGGTACGGCAGAGGTGAGCGTACGCATGACGAGCACGTCGACCAGCACTCCGCTGACGGCCCTCCTGGTCGACTACGGCCCGGCGGCTCCGCAAGCGACGGCGGCCCAGCCGGAGAGCGCCGACTTGTTCGCCCCCTCCCCGCGAGGCAAGCCGACCAAGCTCCCGGTCGTCACGCGTGGTTCCATCGACGTCAAGAACCGCGACTCCGTGACCCGTCCGAGGGCCGTCCGTCCCGGCCAGGCGTACACCGTCAGCTGGCGCCTGCACGCCACGGACTACGTCTTCCCGGCCGGCCATCGCATCGGGATCGTGATCGTCGCGAACGACAAGGACTACGTCACCACCGACCCCGCCGCCAAGTCCGTGACCATCGACCTCGGCCCGAGCAACGTGGTGCGCCCCTTGGCGAACTGACCTCGGACCGCTTGGGACCGCCGCCCGGGGCAGCCGCTCGCCCGGTCCCGGGAACGCCGACGAGTAGGAGCATCCCCCAAGTCGTCGGGCGGCGGCCGAACGTGCCGCGCCGCCCTACCTGCCGGCCCGGCCAGGCCAGGCCGCAGATCCGGTTGCCGCGCTGCGCAGATCGCGGCCGAGGAAGGCCAGTAGCCGCTGGTGGGCAGGGGCGTCGGCGTGGATCTCGCGCTCGGGGCCGAACATGGCGGGACGGCGGAAGGCTGCGAAGTCCATCTCGCGCATGATCGCGTGCAGGTGAGCGCAGGCAGGCTGGTCGAGGAGATGTTCCTGCTCGGTGGCCACGGCCAGGTCTGCGCCGTGCACCAGAACCTCGGTGAGGTGGACGAGCGCGGCCATCGGCCCGGGGACGGCGCCGAACCCCAAGCGGACGGTCGTGTTCAGGGCCTCCGGGCGATGCCAGGCGGTGCGATCCAGTTCGGCGGCGGTGACGAAGGCTGCGTACGGGTCGCTGCCCAGCCAGTCGTCTTCGTGGGCGCCGCCGGGGTCGGCGCCGGACAGTTCGGCCGCGAAGATGCGCATCCCGCCGACCAAGTGGTTGAGTTCGGTGCGGACATCCCATTCCGGGCAGGGGGTGGGGTCGGTGAGCCGCGCGTCGGTGATGCCCTTGACGACGGCGGCGGTCATGTCGAGGGCACGGTCGATCTGATCGATCACGGTGGTCATGGTGGTGGTCTCCGCTCGGGGTTCAGGCGATGGCGAGGGTGTCGTCGAGCCAGTCGAACAGGTGCTGGTGGAGCGTGGCGCGCCCGCCGTAGCTGCAGTGCTCGCCGGCCCCTTCCGCCTCGGGGAAGGTGATGAGGGTGCTCGGGCTGGTCAGCGCCTGGTGCAGCCGCTGAGGTTCGCCCTTGAAGGTGGCGTCGTTGTCCGGGTCGAAGATCAGGGCCGGGGTGGTGATCTGGTGGGCGAGCCCGTCGAGGGTGTAGGGGCGGGAGCGGCGTACATAGTCGGAGGGAGAGTCGGCGCCGAAGGTCCAGACTCCGTTGCGCAGGGCCCAGCGCAACGCGGTGTTGCGGGGCAGCATCAGCGACAGCACCCGCTCGGCTTCTTCGTCCCGGCCCTCCAGCATCCACTGGAGCAGGAACGGCGGGATGAGCCGGGTGGTGGCCTCGAAGTAGCTGTAGATGCCGTCGTCCAGGATCAGTGCGGCGGCCCGGTGCTCATGGGCGGCGGCGCGGGCGACCAGTAGACCGCCGAAGCTGTAGCCGTGCAGGGCGATGCGGGTGGGGTCGATCTCCTGGCGAGTCAGGGCGTGATCGAGTACGGGGGTGAGCACGCTTTCCCAGTCGGGGCGGAAGAACAGGCGCTGCTCGCGCAGCGCCGCACCCTGCCCAGGGCCGTCGTAGGCCAGGCAGTTGTAGCCTCGCCGCAGCGCCGCGGCGGCCACGGCGAAGTAGGCCTCTTCCAGGATCGAGTCGAAGCCGCTGGTGAACACCACCGTCGGACGCGGTCTCCCGGAGTCGTCGACGAGGAACAGACAGCCGGGCAGCGTCGTGTCCGCGTAGGGAATCGCCACCGCCTCGACCGGGGTGTCCATCAGGCCGGCCGCGGTGGCGAAGGTGTCGCGGGCCAGCGCCGACAGCTCCTTGGCGTCGGGGTCGTCGAACGGGTTGTCGCGCAGATAGAACTCCGCGGTGCGGTAGTAGTTCGACGCCCTCAGCAGCGCCTCCCGGGCGCTGACCCGGTGCCCGGCTGCGAGTGAGCGGTTGCCGAGCTCGTGCACGCGTCCGGCTGTGTTCTTCCACTCGCGATGCCAGGCGGCCTCGTCCCCGTCACCTATGGCGCGCGCGGTCACCAGAACCTCCCCCAGATCGGCGCCGCCATAGGTGGCGAAGCACGCGGTGCGTAGCGCCTCAAAGGAGAACGACTCATCCTCAAAGAGGAACTTCATGACGTCACTCCTCACGTCGAAACGTTGCCGTATCGACGCTAGTGGAGCCCATCGATAGAACGCAACTGTTGCGTCGCATCGCTAAGATGGGCTCATGACGCGCAAACCAGCCGGAGCGGCCGTCCTGCAGCAGGACGTCACGGACGCCATCGCCACCGCCGCATTCGCCGAACTGGCCGAGACCGGGTACGGCCGACTGTCCATCGAGTCCGTAGCGCGCCGGGCCGGGGTCGGCAAGACGGCCGTCTACCGCCGCTGGAGCTCCAAGCAGGCCATGGTCATGGACTTGATCACCCAAGTCGCCGTCCGGGCAGCCGACACACCCGACACCGGGACGCTCCGCGGCGACGTGCTGGCCTTCCTGACGATCACCGACCAGGCGCTGCGCCACCCTCTGGTCGCCCGAATCGTGCCCGACATGTTCGCCGAGGCAACCCGCTCTCCCGAGGTGGCAGTGGTCCTGCGGGAACAGGTGGGCGGCGCGCGCCGCAACAAGGTCGCGGCGATCCTGTACCGCGCCATCGAGCGCGGCGAACTTCCTGCCGACACCGACATCGAACTCGGCCTGGACCTGCTGGCCGGGCCTCTCTACTGGGGCGTCAACATCAGTCAGGCCCCGCCCAGCCCGGAGCGCACGCAGCGCCTGGCAGACAAGATCATCGCCGCGTTGGCGGCCTGACCAGACGTCATCGGGGCCAGTGCCGCCGGCGGACTCCTGCCCGCCCCCGGGCAAGGAGACTGCCGCTCCCGATCCCGCGACGTGTGGACAACCACCAGCTGGTGGTCGAGGCCATCGACGCTCTGCGCGCCGACCTGTCCGGCCTGGTCGCACGCAGGCAGGCGGGCCCGGCGCAGCGGGAGGACAGCCTGTTCCCACCCCGGCATGAGCGACTGCGCCCTGGAGGCTCGCCTGCTGCCTCGCCGCTTGTCCTCGGGAGTCTCCGGCAAAGCCGCTTGCGCGCTGACAAGCCGGACGCGATTCCGCCGCCCGCAGGCTCTGATGGAAAGGAGGGTGGTGAGCGTGCGTGCCCGGGGCGTCCCGTCACGGGAGCGGACGGTCGCTGAGCCGGCAGCCGCGCGGCCGCTCGGGGCGTTCGCTGGTCCAGCCCGCCTCAGGTGCCCATGCCTGATAGTCGATGAACGTCCCCTTGGTGAGCCCCTCCGTGCTCTCGACGGCGATCGCGACGTCTACCGCCAAGACGGTGCCGGTCCGCGGGTCGAGGATGGTGGTGTACCGCTGCGCCACCTCGCCATCGGAACCGAATCCGGCGGTGAAGCCCTCGCTCTTTGTGAAGGTGACCTCGATTCCCTTCCGTCCCAGAGGGTCGGTGATCGGGCCGCGCACCTTGGTCGTCGGCAGGCCGGCGAGGAGACGCAGGGTGGCTGCCCTGACCGAGGGCTTGACCGGGAGCTCCAGCAGGTGGGAGGAGGTGGAGAGGAATTCTTCGAAGCTGTCCTTGGGCTGGCCGTCCTTTCGGGCCTTCCAGTAGGTTCGCAGTTTCTCCCGGAGTCGCTCGGCGTCGCCGGGCAGCGCCGCGAGGTCGGCCAGCGTGAGTTCACCCAGCCGTCTGTCACCGAGCACGCCGCCCGGCTCGGCCGCGCGCGTGTAAACACACCGTGAGGGCTTGGACCGCAGCTGGACTCTCGCGCAGGTGTCCGGCATACCGCCCGGCGTGCACACGCGCTGGACCGTGACCGGAGAACCCGCCGCTCGCCACGCACGCTCGTCGGCCGCTGTGGCAGGACGGACGAACTGCTGCCGCTGCTCCGCTTGAACGGGGTCGCCGGGGTCGCGCGGTTGCCAGAGGTCGATTCGTGACGAGGACAGGACGTTGAACGTTTCGCCGCCCGCCCGGACCCTCATCAGCCCATTGTTGAGTAGCGGCCTGCGCCAGTAGTCGCCGCGTTCGTCCGGCAGTTTCGCGATCTGGTCCGCCAGCCGGAGCAGGGCATCGTTGCCGGCCGGGGGCGCGAGCATCGTTGCGGGAACAGCGGTCATGTTCGACACCAGCGTGACGACGGCCATGACGACGGCGATCGTTGTCGCGGCCGCTCCCAGGGTCCATCCCCAGGCGAGGCCCCGCCGATTCGCCCTACCTGGCCGTACCGGCTTGCGCTGGGCGGCGGCAAGTCGGAGGCGGGCCTTCTCGACCACCTCCGCCGAGGGCGGCGGAGCGTCAGGCAGGGCTCTCGCCAGGAGTCTCAGCTCATCCATGGGTCTCCTCCAACGGGTTGACGTCGCCGAGTGCCTTGCGGAGTTGCTTGCGAGCGCGGTTGAGCCGGGAGGCCACCGTCCCCGCCGGGACCCCCAGGGCGGCGGCGACCTCGGCGTGGCTGAGGTCGCCCAGCACGCTCAGCAGCACGACGTCGCGGTCCCCACGATTGAGCCCGGCCAGCGCCCCCGCCAGCTTGCCGGTCAGCCGGCCTGCGGCCACGCGGGCCAGGGCTGCGTCCTCGGGACTGTGCTCGGGACTGTGCCCGGCGCGCTCAGCCGTCCGGCTGAGCGCCTTCCATCTACGGATCTCGGTACGGCGGTGCCGTGCGATGAGGTGGGTGGCGATGCCGTACAGCCACGGACGCACCCCGCCGCGCGAGGCGTCATAGCCACCCCGATAGGCCGCCAGGAACACCTCGGCGGCCAGGTCGTCAGCGACGTCGTCGGACAACCGCCTGACGATGTAGCGGTGGATCTCGGAGAAGTGCGCATTGAAGATCTGCTCGAAGTCCACCCGTAGATCGGGTGGGTCGGCCAGGTCAGGTGGAACGGCCATGCAGGCGTCTCCGCTGGGTCAAGTGAACGATGGTCGCCCTTTCTTGCCCGAAGTGCCTCGATGCTTTCACGGACGGCCGCCGACTCTCTTTTGATCGCCCGGCTCCAGGCGAAGGGCTGTGAGGTTGGCCTGAAGGCCGGCACAGGCGTCCTTCCCAAGTCGGAGATCGTCGGTGTGGAACCAGGGTTTCCGTAGGGGACAACTCCGACGCCGTACCGCCCTCTCGTGTCGGATCTTGATACGGCGGAGACCGAGAGCCGGACTCCGTGAATCGGAGGAGCAACGTGAAGGGAAGACGCATCAGCGCGGCCGTCGTGGCGTGCTTGACCGTGTCGTTGGCGGCAACGCCTGCCGTGACCGCCACCGCGGCGGCAGACGCGAGCCCGAGCGGTCGGCCGAGTTTGCAGGCGATGCTGGACAAGGTCGTCGCAGGCGGTGCGGTCGCCGCGATCGCCGAGGTTCGCGACGGGGACAGGACCTGGCGAGCCGCCAGCGGCAAGGCGAAGATCGACAACGCCCGGCCGGCCCCGGTGGACGGGCGCTTCCGGGCCGGGAGCGTGACCAAGTCGTTCACGGCGACCGCGGTGCTTCAACTGGTGGGAGAGGGAAGGCTGCACCTGTCCGACAGTGTGGAGCAGTGGCTGCCGGAGCTCGTGGACGGGGGCGCCGACATCACGATCAGGCACCTCCTCCAGAACACCAGCGGCCTTCCCGAGTACTCGACGGACATGATGGACGAGGCGGGCATCCCCAAGGAGCGCTACCGCACCTGGTCGGCACGCGAACTGGTGGAAAGAGCGGAAAAGCTCCCGCGCGACTTCCCACCCGGGTCCCAGTTCAGGTACTCCAACACCAACTACATCGTGCTCGGCATGCTGATCGAGAGGGTCACCGGCAGGCCGTACGCGACAGAGATCAGGGAGCGGATCCTGCGGCCGCTCGGCCTGCGGCACACCCGCGTGCCGGGAGCCTCACCGGAGGTGTACGGCCCGCACGCCCACGCATATGTGCCGGTCACCAGGGCCGGCAAGGTCGTCCCCGTTGACGTCACACGGTTCAATCCCACGATGGCCGGCGCGGCGGGCGAGATCATCTCCACCACCGGGGACATCAACCGGTTCTACCGCGCCCTGTTCCAGGGCAAGCTGCTCCGCCCCGGCCTGCTGAAGGAGATGCAGGATCCCGGCACGACCGGGGGGTACGGGCTGGGGCTGGAGCTGGCGCCTCTTCCCTGCGGCACTGCGTTCGGCCACGGCGGCGGTGCCCCGGGCTACCTCACGGTGGCGTTCAACTCAGCCGACGGTTCGCGACAGGTCACATTGTCGATCACCCCGTTCTCCGGCGACCCTCATCAGGCGGCCATGACCCTGCTGACCTCTGCACTGTGCCCTTAGAGAGCCTTGAGGCTGAGGTCAGGGCGATTGGAAGTCCAAGCCCGTCTCGGCGGTGCGAGGACGGCACCAACGCCCCAACCCTCTTGGCCCGCTCCCGACACACCTCCGTACGCTCCCTGGAGTGCTACGCGCGACCCAGCGTTGAAGCGTGTCGCCAACCGCGATCCCCTACGCCGCCGGAAGCGAGCCACCACCGCATGAGCTCGGTGCGCTACCGCTGATTCCTGCGGACTCCCTTCTCGCCCCCGAAAGGGTCCCCACCACGATCCCGAAGCTCCCCCTCTTTGTGAATGGATTGGACTGTGTCCCTGCCGTCATATGCGCTTACGCGAGCGGGGCCCGTGATGGAGGGAACGAGTAGTCCTCGACGGTCATGGAGTTGTGGAGGCGCGCGCTCTTCGTGGTGAGGCGGAGGAGGGCGCGGCCGATCCCGGACGGCAGGCCGGAGATCAGGCGAGCTCCCTGCGCCAGTCCCGCCACCCCCAGTCGTGAGGTGGGGATCAGGGTCTTCGCCGCGCTGAGCGCGGCCTCGCGGCTGCCGCGCACGTGCTCGGCCATCGCCCGCTCGTAGGCGGGGAAGGCGCGCTCGTGGTCGCCGCCCGCCCGCGCCAGCTCCCCGGCGAGGACGTACGCGCCGACCACGGCCAAGCTGGTACTGCCGCCGACGGCCGGGCCGGGGCTGTAGCCCGCGTCGCCCACGAGCGTCACCCTCCCCCGCGACCAGGAGTCCATGCGGAGCTGGCTGATCGAGTCGAAGTAGAACGCCGGGCTGCGGTCCAGCTCGTCCAGCCAGCCGTCCACGGCCGGGTGCATGCCGTCGAACGCCTCGCGCAGCAGCTTCTTCTGACGGGGCACGTCGTGGTGATGGCAGTCCAGCTCGTACGCGCTCCGGAACAGGAACAACGCCCGCGCCCCGTCGAGGTGACGCGCGCCGTAGACGCCGACGGTACGGCCGACGCCGACGTGCATGACGAGCTCGCCGTCGAGGCCGGAGACGTTCGGCAGGGTCAGCACCCCGAAGTAGGCCCCGATGAAGGCGCCGGACGTGTCCCCGAACACGAGGCGGCGCACGTTCGAGTGCAGCCCGTCCGCGCCGACGACGAGGTCGAAGCGGCGCGGCGCGGCGTTCTCGAACCGCACCTCGCCGTCGGGCGAGATGGCGGTGATCGACTCGCCGAAGACGTACTCGACGTCGTCGCGGGTGGCATCGTGGTAGATCTCGCTCAGGTCGTCGCGCATGATCTCGACGTGCCGGCCGGAGGCGGCGCCGAAGATCTTGGAGAGGTCCACCCGGACGGGACGCCGCGCGCCCTCCTGGTGGACGCTCATCCGGCTGGTGCCGGTGGCCCGCTCCTCGACGCGCGGGAGCACGCCCATCTTCTCCGAGATGTCCATCGCGGGCCGGAACAGGTCGACCGCGTGCGCGCCCGTCTTACGCAGGCTCGGGGCCCGTTCCACGACGGTGACCTCGAAGCCGTGCCTGGTGAGCCAGTAGGCCAGGACCGGGCCGGCGACGCCGGCTCCGGAGATGAGAATCCTTGTCGTCATGCACTCACTGTCGCCGCCGGTGCACGCCGCTGGATTGGACGAATGTTCCCGCCGCCGGCTGGCTAGCATGGGACGATGCGGACATTCGTGCGCGATACGGCCGTGTGGGACGTCGCGTGCCCTTCGCGGCCAAGCCGGGTGGCCGGTGTCACCATGGCCGGGTTCCGCGTCCGTGACCTGGACGCGCTCCGGATGGTCCCCCATCCGGCCATGACGCTGCTGGTGGAGTTCGGCGCCGCTTCGCCCGTCCTTGACCGTGACGGCGGGCGGCGGCAGCGCGGCAGCATGGTCGCCGGACCCGGGCTCGGATTCGGCGGCTCGGTCCGGGTGTGGGGTGAGAACGTCGAGTGCGTGCAGGTACGCCTGTCGCCGCTGATCGCCCGCGCGGTACTGGGCGTCTCGCCCGCCGACCTCGGAGACGCCGTCGTGTCTCTGGAGGACCTGTGGGGGCGAGAGGCGTCACGGATCCGTGAGCGGCTGGGCGGCGTCCCGTCGTGGCAGGATCGCTTCGCCCTGGTCGACGCGCTGCTCGCCCGCCGGCACGAGGCGGAGCGGCCGGTGGACCCGGAGGTCGCCTGGGCCTGGCGGCGCATCGTCGGAAGCCGGGGTCGGGCCAGGGTCGACGGGCTCGCGGCCGAGGTCGGGTGGAGCCGTAAGCGGCTGTGGTCGCGGTTCCGGTCGCAGCTCGGCCTGGCGCCCAAGCAGGCCGAGAAGCTGGTCCGCTTCGACCACGCCGCCCACCGGCTGGTCGCGGGCGTGGCCGCGGCCCGGGTGGCGGCCGACACCGGCTACGCCGACCAGTCCCATCTGCATCGGGACGTCATGGCGTTCACCGGCGCGACCCCCGCCACCGTCTCCGCCGAGCCGTTCCTCGCGGTCGACGACATCGCCTGGCCCGGCAGCGCGCCCTCGCCCGCCTGAGCGCGTTCGCACCGCCTGTCCCGGCAGCACGCCCTCCCGCGCCTGAGGACATTCGTTCAAGACACCCGCGCGCGCCGGCGGCGACCGTGGGTCCATGACCACTCTCCATCGCGCCACTCGCCGCAGCCTTCCGCCCCGGAGGCTGACACGGCGCCGGCGGCGCCTCCTGATCGCCGCGGCCGTCCTTCTCGTCATCGCCGGATCGCTGCTGGTGAACGCGGCGGTGGTGACCCGCCAGAGCGCCGGCGGAAGCCCGACCCTGCCGCTCGACGGCGGGAACGTCTACGTGCGCCAGGACGGCCCCTCCGACGCCCCGGCGCTCGTGCTGATCCACGGGCTCGCCGCCTCGACCCGCTCGTGGGACGCCCTCGTCCCGCTGCTGGCCGGGTCCTACCGCGTCATCCGGCTCGACCTGCTGGGACACGGCCGGTCGGCCAAACCGGCCGACGGCGGCTACGGCGTGCCGGAGCAGGGACGCCGGGTCGGTCAGGCCATGGACCGGCTCGGCGTCAAGCACGCCGTGGTGGTCGGGCACTCCACCGGCGGCGCGGTCGCCACCGCCCTCGCCGAGCAGCGCCCCGACCTGGTGTCCGCGCTCGCGATCATCGACACGGCACCGCGCCTGAACGCCGCCGTCTCGACCGGCTTCGTCGGCGGGCTCCTGGACAAGCCCGTCATCGGGCAGCTGCTGTGGCGGCTTCGAACCGACAGCCTGATCCGCGACGCCGCGAGCAGCGCGTTCAGCCGCCCGGGCTACGAGGTCCCACAGGCGGTCGTGGACGACGCGCGCGAGATGACCTACCACGCCTTCGTCGCGACCTCGCAGGACGGCGACGACTACGTGAACCGACGCGCGCTCCCTGACCGGCTGATCCCCCTCGGCAAGCCGCTGCTGGTGATCTTCGGCGCCGACGACCGCAGGTGGCGCTCCTCCTCCGCCGCCGAATACCGCGCCGTCCCAGGCGCGACGGTCGAGGTGCTGCCCGGTGTCGGGCACTCGCCCATCATGGAGGATCCGCCGCGGACCGCCGCGCTCCTCCTGGCCTTCGCCGCCCGCCACGCACACCGTTGACCTTCGTCCGACCAAGGGAGATCGCCATGCCGCACACCAGCTCCGGCATCCACTGGGAAGAACACGGACAGGGCCCGTCGACAGTTGTCATGCTGCCGGGATTCGGCGCCTCGGCCGATCTCATGGCCGGGATCGCGCGGCACCTTGACGGGTTCCGCGTCCTGATCTTCGACCTGCCCGGACACGCCCGGTCCGTACGCGCGCCCGCGGACGGACGGCTGCCCTCGCTCGCCGCGATCCTGCACGAGGCGATCAAAGAGGCGGGCGCCGACGACTACTGCCTCGTCGGCTACTCCCTCGGCGGCGCGATCGCGGTGCGGATCGCGCTCGACCACCCGGACGAGGTGCGCGCCCTGATCGGCGTCGTCCCGTGGAACGCCGGGGGGACGACGGCCGAGGACGCGGTGATCGCCGGCTTCGACGCCGCGTACGGCGACGTCGAGGCTCTCACGCACGCGGTGGCGGCGATCTCCGTGGACCCGTCCAGGACATCGGGCCTGACGAGCAGCATGCTGACCGTCACCGAACGGATGTGGCACGGCTGGCTGGCCGGCGGCGCGCTGACCAGCCAGGCCGACGAGCTGCCCGGGATGCGCGTACCGACCTGCTACCTCCTCGGCGGGAAGGACGTCGTGGTGGACCAGGCGAAGCAGCTTGACGACGTGCGGCGCATCCCCGGAAGCCGCGCGGTCCTGCTGCAGGAGCTCGGCCACCTGTGCGGCCTGGAGCGGCCGGACGTCGTCGCGTACGAGATCTCGGCCTTCCTGCGGCGCACCGCACCCTCCTGACGGGGGTCACCCGTCCTGGTACGGCGCTGTGAGCTGGGTGGCCGGTTCGGTCGGCTCCCTCTGGACGGGCTCCGGGGTCTCCACGACGACGAGGCCCATCCGGATCGCCACGGTGTGGCGGTTCTCGACGTCCCCTACCGGACGGGCGGCCTGGACGTGATGCCGGCACTTCCCCCGCCCGTCCCTGGGCCCGCGCTGCGGAAGACCTCGACCTGGTCTGCGACCTCCATGTGAAGCTCCCCGGCAGGAGCCAGCAGGTCGCGCACGATGACGATCACCCCGTGCATGACGTGCTCGAACGCCTCGTCCACCGTCATCACGGGAGCGGCGGCGGCCGCTTCGCGAAGGTGCGGAACGGCCAGGTCGGGATGTGCCCGCAACCAGAGCGGCGGGACGGGAGTGTGCTCCATGACCGACTCCCCCTGGTCCTGACGATGGTCCACGAGCAGCACGAACCCGAAGAGCCGCAGCGTCAGATCGGTCCCGGCATGCCACGATTGCGCGGCGTTCCGCGTTGTGGTGGCGATCTCTCCGTTGAGAACGTAGACCGCGACCACAGGCGCCACACCCCTGCCCACCATGACGGCGGCTGCGAGGCGGGCATGAGCGGAGCCGGTGCCGGCTGGGCAAACGGCGAGCTCGTCGCCAACGCCGAGAAGCCGCGCTCAGCCCACGAGGGGGGACTCGAAGGAGAACTGCTCCCGCCTGACCAGATCTGTGACCTGGGCGGAGCCCAGAGCGCGGTCGAACTGGAAGGGGTTGTTGTCGGGCACGCTGCGGGTGCCGCAGAACGCCGTCTGCCCGTTCTGGAGGCTGATGTTGACGCAGCGGGCGTCCGCGGGAAGAGACTCCAGGCGGGCGGTGAGGTTCTCGACCTCCACCGAGAAACCCGTGCCGTTGAAGACCTCCGTCTGGGCCTGCTTCCAGGCGGCACCGGCCCCCCAGATACAGGCTCGGGCCGACAGACCGGGGAAGACGAGACTGGAGATCCAGCTCCCGCATGTAGGGTCGGCCGCGGCCAGGGCGCCGTTCGTGCCGGTCAGGCCCGGCGCCATCGTCACAGCGCCCGCCACCGCCGCTGCGATCAGGGCTCGTGACAGGCCCCTCGCCGATCGGATGCTCATCGTGGTCTTCCCTTCGTAGACGGCCTGATCGCCGCCGCCGGATATGGGTGTCGCGTCGACGGCGGTCGGACGCCGGGCCTTCAGGCTGGAGCGCCTGCCGTCCGACCGCTCGACCTTCGGCCGGTCACAGACAGTAATCGCCCCTTGACAGGTCCATAGTGTTGGTGACGGACGGCGACGGGCAATCTTCGGTCCACTCAGTGGACCGACGGAAGCAGCGCGTTGCGCAGCCGCGCCCGCGCCTCGACCTTGCGGCGTCCGCGGGCGCGGTCGTAGCCGGTGTACGGGCAGATATCGCCGTCCGGGAGCCGCCCAATGCTGATCCCCAGGCCGTCTCGTGGGCGATGGCACGAGCAGTGGCCTCCGGATGATCTCTCGTGCGCCGGGGAGTGCGACGTCGCGATCCGGCGCGCCGGCGGACGGCGGGCGGCCGGGCTCAGGCGCCCTTGCGGAGGAGCTCGGTGATGGTGAAGCCGACGCGCTGGGTCACCTTGCCGTCGGCGAGCGGCACGTTGAGCGCCCTGGCCAGCTCCGCCCCGTACAGGTCGGCGGTGGCCTCGCACACCTGGGCCAGCGTGCCCGTCGCCGACCTCCCCCTGCGGTGGCCGACCGCGATCGTCACCACGCCGACCAGCGCCGCCGGCCACCACAGGGTGACCGCCGCGACCGCCAGGTACAGCACGCCCCAGGCGGCGGTGGTCGCGGCGCCGGTCAGGGCGGCGCGGGCGTCGCCGATCGTGGTCCGCGCGTGGTCGGGGACGACCAGCCACAGGCGCGGCCAGGCGGCGTCGAGGTCGATGCCGTACCGGTTGCGCACGCGGACGGCGACGGCGTCGAGCTGGTCGCCCATCCAGGTGGGCCGGAACGGGCGGGCCAGCGCGATGGCGTTGCGGCGCGCGGCCAGCTCGCCCCGGCGGCGCTCGAAGTCCGCAGTGCTCTCGCCCTCGGCCGCCGTCGCCGACTCGTAGGCGCGGTGGGCGTCGTCCCAGCGCCGCCTGCGGCGTTCGACCAGGGGGCGGGCCAGTCGGCGCGGGCCCCGCGCGAACCAGCAGCGTACGACCGGCCCCGCCAGCGCGTTCGCGGCCAGCCCCGCCCCGAACGCGCCGAGCAGGAGGGCGACCAGCAGCAGCGCCTGCGCGACGGGCTCGCCGTCCAGGGCCCTGGTCTGGGCGGTGGCCCGGGCGGCCAGGAACGGGACGTCCCACGGGCGCCGGTGGCCGAGGACGGCGGCGAGCCAGAGCACGCCCTCGAACAGCGCACCGGGCAGGACGAGCACGGTCAGCCAGCGCTCGGCGAGCTTCTGCCCGAGGCTCGACAGGAACCCCGTCATCCCGGCGCGTATTCCAGCGGCAGCTCGTAGACGTCGCACGCCGGTATCGCGCCGCCGGGCTCGGGCCGGGCCTCGCGCCGGCAGCGGCCCAGCGGGCAGCGGTACCCGCCGGGCGGCGGCGGCAGGTCGCCGGCCGTCGGCAGAGCGGGGACGACCGGCTTGCCGCGGGCCAGGACGTCGAGGCCGAGCATGCGGCTCAGGTCGTCGACGATCTCCTGGGGGCGGCGCTCGCCGCCGCGCAGCGCGCGCCTGGCCTCGTCGAGCTCGGCCGACCATCCCTCCGACCCGGCCATGCGGACCAGTCGGGGGAGGCTCTCGCACAGGGCCGCGAGCGCGCGGCCGTCGTCCGGCGGATCTGCCATGGCTCGGTGTCTACCACCCGCCCGGCGACGTCGGCAAGACGGACGGACGGTAACACCCGCGTCGCGGAAAGCGAAGCGCAGGAGAGCGCCCCGATGCGACGAGGATCGCCTCGGCCCGGCCCCGGCGGGAGGACACCGATGCTTCGACGCAGCCGAGCCGTCCGAGCCGCCCGGCACGCGGTGTGGGTCATCCGCGAGCACCCGTCGAGTCAGGACCTCCAGCAGCTCGACGAGGCGCTCGCGGCGCTCAGGGACGCCCTCGACCGGCTGCCCGACGACCATCCCGAACGGGCGGAGTGGCTGTCGGCGCTCGGCGACGGGCTGTCGATGCGGTTCGACCACATAGGACGGATCGAGGACATCGAGGACTCGCTCACCGCCCACCGCGACGTCGTGCGGCTGGCCGGGGGCGCCGACGCCGGGGCGGTGGCCCGGCTGAGCCGCGCCGCGGCGCTGCTGAACACCTACGACCTGCACCACCCGGACCACGGCATGGCGGCGGAGAACCGCGAAGTGCTGGCGGAGGCGGTCGCCCTGCTGCGTGAGCTGCGCGACGGCCCGGAGCTGGATCCCGAGCTGCGCGACTCGGCGATGGCCAACCTGGTCCTGGCGCTGGAGAGGCAGGCCGAGCTCGACCCGGAGCGGCTCAGGGAGTACCAGGACGAGACCCACGCGATCCTGAGCCGGCTGGTGGCCGAGACCGACCCCGGCCACACCTACTACCTGTCGCGGGTGGTCAAGCTGGCCATGCTGCTCGCGCGGCGACCGGACCTGCCCGGACGCAACCGGCGCCTGCGCGACCTGCTGGAGATCGTGCGGCGGCGCTTCCCCACGGCTGCGGAGCTGGAGCGGCGCAGCATCAGGGCGGGGCTCGGCTGGCTGCTCGACCACGGCATCGAGGTCTCGGAGCAGGTCTTCACGGCGGACCGGCTCATCCCCCACATCCGCGAGCAGCTGACGCTGCTGCCGCCCGAGCACGCCCTCCGGACCGCCCACCTGGTCGAGATCGCCTACCACGCCTCGATCATCGCGATGATGTCGGGCCGGCTCACGCTGCTCGACGAGGTCATCGCGGCCATGCGGGCGAGCCTGGCCGGCCTGCCCGCCGGGCACCCCGCGCACGGCGAGCTGCTGTCCGCGCTGGGCACCGCGATGGGACGCAGGATGCAGGCGACGGGCTCTGCCGCCGACCTCCAGGCGACCCAGGACCTGCTCCTGGCGGGCGTCGAGCGCCTGCCCGAGGGCGACCCGGAGCGCGGCCTGCACCTGGCCAACCTCGCCAACACCTACTTGATCGCGTACCGGATCACCGGGCGCGAGGAGCACCTGGAGGAGTGCCTGCGGCTGTGCCGGGAGGGGGTGGCGGCGACGCCGCCCGACCACGCCAACCGCGGCATGGCCCTGACCGGCCTCGGCAGCGCCCTGCACGCCGCCTTCGAGCGCCGGCATCGCGAGCAGGACATCGACGCCGCGATCAGGGCGCACTCCGAGGCGGTGCGGGCCACCCCCGACCATCACTACGACGCCGCGCTCTACCGGGCCAACCTGGGCGGCTCCCTGCTCGCCCGGTTCGAGGACCTCGGGGTGGAGAAGGACCTGGACGACGCGATCGAGGCGCTGCGCGAGTGCGTGCGGCTGACCCCGCGCGAGCACTCGCTGCGCGGCTCCTACCTGTCCAACCTCGGCAGCGCCCTGTTCCGCCGCTACGTCCAGTACGACGACACGGCGGCGCTGGAGGAGGCGCGGCTGATCCTGCGCGAGTCCGTCGCCTCCGTGCCGAAGGAGACGCCGGACAGCGGCCTGGCCAGCCGGAACCTGGCCAACGCGCTCATGGTCCACGACCAGGCGGCGGCGTCCGGGGACGCGGTCGAGCTGCTCCGCGCCGCCCTGGCCAGGCTCGGCCGGACGCACGTGAGCCGGGCGGGCATGATGGCCAGCCTGGGGATGGCGCTGGTCGCGCGGGCCGAGGCGTCACTGGTGACGGACGAGGAGCGGAAGGTCGCCCGCCTGCTCCTGCGGCTGGCGGGCGACGAGAGCCCGGCGCCGGCCGACGCCGACGCGCTGGCGCGGATGGTCCACGAGATGCGGGGCGGCCCCCAGCCGGCCCACGTGGCCGACGATCTCGACGAGGCCGTCGACATGTTGCGCGACGCGGTCGCCGCCGGGCCCGTCACGCACGCCGAGTATCCCCTGTGGCTCTCGATGCTCGGCCTCAGCCTGTCGCTGAGGGCCAAGGCCACCGGCGAGCCGGCCCCGTACGCCGAGACGGTGCGCCTGCTGCGCGAGACGCTGGACCTGATCTCCCCCGGGCAGCCGCTCAGGGCCAGCGTGCTCAACCAGCTGGCCCTGCTGCTCGACCGGTGGGCCGACGACGAGCCGGCCGACGCGCGGCGCCTGCGCGCGGAGGCGATCGAGGCGTTGCGCGAGAGCACGTCCGTCGAGGCGGCCCCGGCGACCACCCGCGCGGGCGCGGCCCGGTTCTGGGGGCGGCTCGCCGCGGGCCGGCAGGATTTCGCGCTGGCCGTGCAGGGGTTCGCGATCATGGTCCGGCTGCTGGAGGCGATGGCCTGGCGCGGCCTGAACCGCGGCGACCAGGAGCGGCTGCTGGCGGAGTTCCAGGGGGCGGCGAGCGACGCGGCCGCCTGCGCGCTGGAGACCGGCGACGCCCGCCTGGCCGTCGAGCTGCTGGAGCAGGGCCGGGGCGTGCTGCTGGCGCAGGCGCTCGACGCCCGGGCCGACCGGGACCGGCTGGCACGGGAGCTGCCCGAACTGGCCGGGCGCCTCGCGGAGGTCCATGCCGAGCTCGACGCCCGCTCCGCCGACATGGACCGCCGGCACCTCGCGGCCCGGCGGCGCGCCGCGCTGGTGGCGGAGATCCGCCGGCAGCCGGGGTTCGAGGACTTCCAGCGGTCGATGGACTTCGGGCGGCTGGCGGCGGCCGCCTCGGACGGCCCCGTGGTCGTGGTCAACGTCAGCCCCTACCGCTGCGACGCGCTCGTCGTCGAGGCCGGGGAGGTGACCGTCGTGCCGCTGCCCCGCCTGACGGCGGAGGCGGCCGAGGCCCAGGTGACCGGACTCACCGAGGCGATCGACGCGCTCGGCGGTGCGGCGGAGGAGTTCGAGGAACGGCTGACCGCCCGGCAGACCGTCCAGGACACCCTGCGCTGGACCTGGGACGCCATCACCGAGCCGGTGCTCGACCGGCTGCCCGGCGCGCGGCGGGTGTGGTGGTGCCCGACCGGGCCGGCGGTCTTCCTGCCGCTGCACGCCTCCGGCGACCACCGCACCCGGCACGACGCCCGGCCGAGCACGGTGATGGACCGCGTGGTGTCCTCCTACACGCCGACCGTGCGCGCGCTGGCCCACGTCCGCGCGCTGCCGCCGCCCGTCTCGCGGCCCGACGGCCGGCCGCTGGTCGTGTCCATGCCGGTGACGCCGGACGCGGCCGACCTGCCGGGCGCGGCCCGCGAGGAGGAGATCTTCCTCGGCTGCTTCCCCGGCGCCCGCCTGCTGCGCGGCGCGAGCGCCACCCGCGAGGCCGTGCTCACCGTGCTGCGGGCCAGCCCCTGGGCGCACTTCGCCTGCCACGGGGCGCAGGACACGGCCAGCCCGTTCCACGCCTGGCTGGTGCTCCAGGACGGGCCCCTGACGGTTCGTGACCTGGCCGCGCTCGACCTGTCCGACCACGCGCGGCTGGCGTTCCTGTCCGGCTGCGACACCTCGCGCGGCGACGAGCGGCTCTCCGACGAGGCGATCACGCTGTCGTCGGCCGTGCACCTGGCCGGGTACCGCCACGTGATCGGCGCGCAGTGGCAGCTGGAGGACGGCACGGCGCCCGACGTCGCGGCCCGCGTCTACCGGCGGCTGGGCGACGGGCAGGGCGGCCTGGACCCGTCCGGCACGGCTCGAGCGCTCCACGAGGCCGTGCTGGAGCTGCGCGAGCGGATGCCGTACGCGCCGCTCGTCTGGGCGTTGTTCACTCATACCGGACCCTGAGCGGGAGGCCCCTGTGAAGTTCCTGCGGTCGTTGGCGGTGCCCGCTCTCGCGTTCGCGTTCTACCTGCTGTTCAGCGGCGAATGGCGCAACGTGGGGACCTGGGTCGGCACGGCGGTCACCTGGCTGCTCGGCGTGCCGTGGGCGCTGGTCCTGGCGGTGAGCCTTCCGCTGATCTTCGTCGGGCTGGCGATCAGGATGCTGGCGGGCGGCCTGCAACAGCTCGCCGCCAACCAGCCCAAACAGGGGCAGACCCTCGGCCGGCCGGCGGAGAAACCGGACGAGCGCTTCGACCGGCTCGGCGGGCTCGACGAAGTGAAGGCACAGCTCGAACCGGTCGTGGCCTGGCTGCGCAAGCCGCACGGCAAGCTGGGCGCGGACGTGCCCCGCGCGGTCCTCGTCACCGGGCCGTCCGGATGCGGCAAGACCGTCCTCGCCCGGGCCGTCGCCGGTGAGGCGAACGTCCGCCTGTACGCCTACTCGGGCGCCGAGTTCCACGAGATCCTCATCGGCATGGGCTCCAGCCGGATGCGACAGGCCTTCCAGGAGGCGAGCAGGAGCGCCGGGAGCGGCAGCCCGGTCGTCGTCTTCATCGACCAGATCGACCTGATCGCCGTCGAGCGCAGCAGCGAGCCCGGCTCCGGCGTCGGCGGCGAGTCCGAGGCCCACCGCACGATGGCGCAGCTGATGACGGCCATGGACGACCTCGGCGCCAACGGCAGGGTCTACGTCATCGCGGCCACCAGCAGGCCCCGGGTGATCGACCGGGCGCTGTTCGCCGCGGCCCGCTTCGGCCTGCGCATCGACCTGGAGCCGCCGGACGAGGCACAGCGCGCCGACATCCTGCGGTTGCTGCTGGCCGAGCACGACCTCACCGCGGCGGTGGACCTCAAGGCCATCGCCGCGGGGGTCGCCGGGTTCACCGGCGCCGAGCTGCGGCAGCTCGTCCACTGGGCGGCCGCCGCCGCGAGCGCCCGCGCGGCCACGCGGCTGACGCTGGACGACTTCATCGACGCCAAGACGCGCATCCTGCCGCGCGTGGACCTGCGCGACCCGCCCGACATCGTGCGGCACCTGGACAGCAGGATCGAGGGCCAGCGCACCGCCAAGGAGCGGCTGGCCGTCGCGGTCGGCAACCACTACCTGCGGCTGACGATGGCCAACCGGTTCGAGGCGCCGCCGGTGGCCATCCGCAAGGCGAACGTGATGATGCTCGGCCCGACGGGCACCGGCAAGACGATGCTGGTCGAGACCATCGCCCGCCTCCTCGACGTGCCGTTCGTCATCACCAACGCGACCGTGCTGAGCAGCACCGGCTACGGCGGGACGACGGTGGAGAAGATGCTCTACCGGCTGCTGATCGCCAGCTCCTTCAACCTGCGCCGGGCGGAGTACGGCATCGTCTGCGTCGACGAGTTCGACAAGCTCGCCCTCGGGCACGGCGAGCGCAGCAGAGCCTCCAGCGGGGCCGTGCAGCAGGAGCTGCTCAAGCTCGTCGAGGGGTCGGTGGTGGACGTGCCCAAGGGCGGCTCGGAGCTGTCGGCCAATCTCGACTTCTACCAGTTCGACACCAAGAACGTGCTCTTCGTGTGCCTCGGCGCCTTCAACGGACTCGCCGAGCACGTGGCCCGCAGGCTCAGCCTGCCCGAGAACGCCCTGGGCGACCGGGCCGCGCTCATGGACCACATCCTGCCCGAGGACGTCATCGAGTACGGATTCCTGCCCGAGCTGGTCGGCCGCTTCCCGGTGATCACCGCCACGCTCCCCCTCGGCCACGCCGAGCTGGTCAAGATCCTGCAGAACGAGCACAACGGCCTCACCCACGAGTACGCCGAACTGCTGGCCCTCCAGGGCAGGAAGGGCACGGTCTTCACCCAGGACGGCGTCGAGCGCGTCGCCGAGGAGGCGCTCCTGCGCGGCGTCGGGGCGCGCGGGCTGCGCGGCGTCCTGGAGAACGCGCTGGCCGCCACGATGTTCGAGCGGCCCGAGCCCGGCGCGCCGCCGCTGATCGTCGACGCGGCGCTGGTGGGCAGGGGGCTGAACACCGCCGCCCTGGTCTCCCCGTCCGCCGGCGGCCGCCCGCTGACGCCGCACCAGGTGGCGAGGAAGCTCGGCGACCTGCTGCCGGGGGCCGTCCGCGCCAGGGAGACCCTGGCGGTGGTCAGCAGCAGGCACTACGGCTCTCCCGGCGGCGACGCCGCCCGCCAGTGCGTCGTCCTGGTCGACCCGCGCACCGGCCAGCGCACCGCCCTGGTCAGGGCGCTGGCCGAGGTCTGGGACGTGCCATGGGCGGTGCTGGACGGGGCCGCGCTGACCGCGGGCGACGCGGAGGCGGTCAACGAAGGCGGCGGGCAGCCGTGGTGGGTGACGGAGATCGTCGAGGAGCTGGTCTCCCGCTCCTCGGGCCGGCCGGCGGCGATCCACCGGGGCGTCGTGCTGGTGGACGGCGTCGACGTCCTGCTCGGCGGGCACTCAGGGCGGGCGCTGACGGGCGTGGTCAGGCCCCTCGTCGAAGGACGTCCCCTGCCCGGCGGCTTCCCCACCGACCGGCTGCTGGTCGTGCTCGCAGGCGCCTTCCCGCCGCCCGGGGAGGACGACGGCCGTGCCGACGCCGCCGAGGTGGCCGAGGAGGTCACGGCGCACTACCCGATGCCCGCCTGGCTCGCCGACCGCGCGGTGCTCGCGGTCACCGATCTGACGCACGACCATGAGGGGCTGCTCGACTTCATCCGCCGCCAGGACCACGAGATCCGCCGCAAGTACCAGCCCATCCTCGACTCGCGGCACCAGGTCGTCCCGATGAGCGCCGAGCTGCACGAGGACCTGGCCCGCCGCGCCGAGCGGGAGGGCTGGCGGCTGGCCGACATCCCCGCCCACCTGGAGAGCGCCCTGCTGCGCAACCTCGGGGAGCCGTAGCCCGCCCACCGCGCCCCCGACTGTCGGCCGAGCAGGGGCCCGGACGTGCTTGAGTCGCCTCAAGCTCTTCAGGCAGTCGTCCCGACGGGATCGGCCAGTAACGGCCCACCTGCTGCCACTCGGCCTGCGGCACAGGCCAGGCCAGGGCGGATGTGGCCGCGTCGTCGACTCGCATGGCCGAGCGCGACGGCACGGCGGCGATCTCGGTCGCCCTCACCAGCTCATCCGGCTTCGCGAGCGTCGCCTATGATCATGCGGATGACCGACATCAGCGGGCCCCCGGTCGCCCGAGTGGACGTGGTGCGCGACGTTCACCACGGCATCACGCTCGACGATGCCTACCGGTGGATGGAGGCGGACGGCGAGGAGTTCCACCGCTGGCTCGACGGCCAGGCAGGACATGCCCGCGAGCAACTGGACACCCTGCCCCGCCGGGAGGAGCTGCTGACCCGGATCCGCGAGCTGGGCGGCGCGCTCCCGCAGT
Source organism: Nonomuraea sp. NPDC005692 (assembly GCF_040631115.1). NCBI lineage: Bacteria > Bacillati > Actinomycetota > Actinomycetes > Streptosporangiales > Streptosporangiaceae > Nonomuraea > Nonomuraea sp. NPDC005692. The sequence goes on from NZ_JBEXYU010000007.1 coordinate 218,697, forward strand.
ACTCGCACTTCACGCCGGCGGGCGACAGGATCTTCTACCTGGCGCGCGAACCAGGCGCCGGCGTACTCGTGCTGATGGTGCGTGAGCCCGAGGGAGCGAGCAGGGTCCTGTTCGACCCGGACACCGTGCCCGGCACGGCGCACCACGCCATCGCCTGGTACGTGCCCTCTCCCGACGGCCGCCACGTCGCCTGCGCCGTCTTCCCGTCCGGGTCGGAGGAGAGCACGATCCAGGTCATTGACGTCGGCTCTGGCGCCGTCCTGGAGACGATCCCGCCCACGACGCGCTTCGCCTTCCTGAGCTGGCTGGAGGACGGCCGGTCGTTCGTCTACCACCGCTTCGCGGCTCCTCCGGCGGGCGCTCCGCCCGAGGAGCGCCGTCTGGACAGCCGATCCTTCCTGCATCGGCTGGGCACCGACCCGGCGCGGGACGAGGTCGTGCTGGCGCGCGGGCTCAACCCCCACGTCGAGCTGACCCCGCAGGATCGGCCCTTCCTTGTGGTGCCGCCGCGCGGTGAGTGGATGCTGGCGATCGTCTCCCGCGGCGCACTCGGCCCCTGGACCAGCGAGCAGTTGAGTGACTGCTCGCTGTACGTGGCGCCACGAGCCGGGCTCGCCGATCCGGCCACCTGCCCGTGGCGGAAGGCAGCGGACGTGGCGGACGGTGTGACCGCCTTCGCCACCAGCCACGACACCCTCTATCTGGTCTCCCACCGGGACGCGCCCCGCTCCCACGTGCTCGCCGTTCCGTTTGCCGTACCGGATCTGTCCCGAGCCCGGGTGGTCGTGCCCGCGGGTGAGCGCGTGGTCGAGGCGGTGCGCGTCGTCGGCGACCGGCTGCTGGTGCGCGATCTCGACGGTGGCGTCCATCGGGTACGGCATGCGCCCCTGTCCGGCGGCGAGCCCGCCGACCTCCCAATGCCGGTGGAAGGCGCCATCTGGGAGTTGACCACCCACCCGGAACGGCCCGAGGCCCTGCTGCTGGCGACCGGTTGGACAGACGCGCCGCGGCTCTACCGCTACGACGGCGAAACCCTCCAGGACACCGGCCTGGCGCCCCGCTCACCGGTCGACTTCGGCGACGTGCACGCCCGCACCCTGCACGTGCCCGCGAGGGACGGCACACCGATCCCGCTCACCGTCATCCACCACAAGGACGTGGTGCTGGACGGCGACAACCCGGTCCTGCTCACCGGCTACGGCTCCCATGGCATGTCCGAGCTGCCGGAGTTCCGTCCGGAGATGCTCGCCTGGTACGAGCGTGGCGGCGTCTACGCCGTGGCGCACCTGCGCGGTGGCGGCGCCTATGGCCGGGAGTGGCACGAGGCCGGGCGTGGCCTGCGCAAGGAGGCCACCATCACGGACTTCATCGACTGCGCCGAGCACCTCATCGCCCTGGGCTACACCCGGCAGGGACGGCTGGCGGGCGAGGGCGTCAGCGCCGGCGGCATCCCCACTGGCGGCGCGCTGGTGCGTCGGCCGGAACTGTGGGCCGCCATGGTGATGCAGGTGCCGACGGTCAACGCCACACGGACCGAGTTCAGCGAGAACGGGCCGATCCACGTGCCGGAGTTCGGCAGCGTCACCACCGAGGAGGGCCTGCGCGGTCTGCTGATCGCCGATGCCTACCTGCGGGTCGAGGACGGCGTCCCGTACCCGGCGGTGCTGCTGACCACCGGACGTCGCGACGCGCGGGTGCCGCCGTGGCAGCCGGCGAAGCTGGCCGCCCGCCTGCAGGCGGCCAGCGCCTCCGGCCGGCCGGTGCTGCTGCGTGTCGAGGAGCACGGCGGTCACGGCGCCGGCTCGACCCGAGAGCAGGAACATGCCCTGCTCGCCGATGTGCTGGCCTTCCTGTTGCACGCCTTCGAGGCGTCACGATGAGTACGACTGAGCAGTGGGCCCTTCGTCATGTCGCGGCGGGCGCAGATCCAGGATCATGTCGAACGACTGTGCGCCGTCACTTCCGGTGAAGGAGCCGACCAGCTGGAAGCCGTGCTTCTCGTAGTAGCGAACGGCGCGTGGGTTGTCGACGAGAACGCCGCCGAACAAAATGATTCTCGTCCTGCCGAAATGCCGTGCGATGTCCGCGATGAGCGGGAAGATCTGCGTTCCCACCCCCCTCCCCTGGTGGTCGTCGGCCAGAGTGGCTGCCGGACGGCACGTCCTCAAGCACCAGTCTGAGTTTGTCGTAGCGCGCGATCGCGTCACACAGCTGCCGGGCAGCCTCGAGGTCGTACCCGTCGAAGGTGCTCAGTCGCCGCGATTCGGCCGACAGCCCCTCCAGGAAGGCTGCAAGACGCTCCGCGTCAGTGTGCATCAGCGGTCGGAAGACGACCTCCGAACCGTCCTTCAGGTTCAGGCGACGCGTCAGGACGAGCGGGTCTTCGGCGACCGCCGCCAGTGTGAGCACTTCAGCAATCCCTCTTCCTCGAACCTTGGTGGCGTGAACCTACTGGTCACCGACCTTCGCCGGCAACGCACCGGCGAGTGCTGCCGTACCGGCGGTGATCCGACTGACGGCTATGCGTCGCGCATCCGTAGGAGCAGCCCGCCGCCCAGGAGCGCCGCGGTGGCCCATGCGGCGAGTACGCTCAGGCCGGCCCATGGGCTGAGGGGGAGGCCGGCGAGATTGGTGGTGGCCTGGACGGCGAGCCCGGCGTTCATCGGGGAGATCTGCCAGAGAAGCCGCTGCCAGTCATCGTCGGCGATCATGAGGATGAGGGCGGGGAAGAGATAGAGCAGGCCGAGCACGACCCCGATGGCGGTGGCGGAGTCCCGAACGGCGGTGGCGACCCCCAGGCTGAACAGGGCGATCAGCGCCAGGTAGAGGACCGAGCCGACGGCGGCGCGCAGCATGGGACCGCTGGTGAGGAGGAGCATGTCGGCGGGGAATCCGTTGTCGAGCAGAACAGGCCGCGCGGCCAGCGCGGAGGCGAGCACGGCGACGCTCCCGGCGATCAGGGTCAAGCCGGTCAGAACGATCGCCTTCGCGGCTAGGACGCCGGTCCGGCGCGGCATGGCGGTCAGGGTGAGGCTGATCATGCCGGTGCCGTATTCGCCGGTGATCGCCGGCACGGCCAGGATGGCGACGACCGCCTGGCTCACCTGGACCCCGAACAGGCCGATCTTGGCGGGGTCGTAGCCGCAGCCTTCCGCGGCACAGGACACGACGGCGCAGGCCGCGACGCTGACGGCGACGGTCAGCACCACGATCGCGAGCAGCAGCCAGCCGGTGCCGGCCAGGGTACGGAGTTTCGTCCACTCCGCATGCAGGTGCTCTCTCATGCGTCCCTCCTGCGGAGTCGAAGGACGGCCGAGCCGAGGGCGAGCGCGGTATAGCCGGCCAGCACGGCCAGGCCGGCCCACGGCGGCAGCGGGTGGAACCCGGCGATGGGCGCGTAGTGGCCGAGCACGTGCGCGTACTGCGGGACGCTCTGCTGGATGGCGAAGCCGGCCGCCGGGGTGAGGCGCAGCAGCCATTGCGCCGCGCTGTCGGGCAGGACCGAGGTGGTGGCGAGGACGTGCGGGACCACGATCACCGCGATGGCGGTGATGACCGCCGCGACGCTGCGCCGCAGCAGCGCGCCGAGGGCGAGGGCGAGCACGGCGGCCAGCGCGAACAGCGCCGCCATGCCGACCACGATGCGCACCTGGGTGAGCGGGGACACCGGGAGGACGGCGTTGCCGTTGTCGCGCAGGATCCGCCCGCCGACCGTGAACGTGATCGCGGTGGCAGGCAGGGCGGCGGCGAAGGTGACCAGGCCGAGCGCCAGCGCCTTGGCCGCCAGCGTCCGGCCCCGGCGCGGGCCGGCCAGCAGGGTCGTCCGGATCAGGCCGTGCCGGTACTCGGCGGTGATGAACATGACCGCCACCACGATCACGAGAATCAGGCCGGTCAGCGCGCTGCTGAGGGGACGTTCGGGGGGCGCGCCCTCGATGGTCGGCGCGATGTCGCCGACGCCGGTGACGGAGAAGGTACCGCCGGACCGGCCGGCGCGGCCCGGGTGGTGCTCGGCCCCGTCGGGCGCGATGGTGACGCCGATGTCGTCGTTGTGCCACGAGCCGGGCGTGTTGCCCTGCAGCTCGACCTGGTCGAACTCGCCGGTGGCTTCGGTGAAGCGGGCCGCCGCGACGGACCCGCCGAGATCCCCCTGCGTGACCGTCAGATCCCCTGGGGAGGTTGCGAACAGCCCGACCTGTACGGTCTGCGGTAGTCCGGCCAGGGTTGCGGTGCCGATCTGGGTCCAGTTCGTGCCGTCGGCGGACTCGTACCCGGTGACGGTGTCGCCGGCGCGGGTCAGCCGCAGCCGGCGCGGCGATTCCCGGGAGACGCCGCCCGGCCGGCCGGCCGTGTCGTGGGTGAAGTTGTGCTGCATCCGCACGCCGTGCGCGCCGGTCATCATCACCGCCGCGTAGGCGGAGCCCTGCTCGGTGCTCTCCTTGATCATGACGCCGGCCTTCGCCCACGGCACCAGGCCGGGAACCACGTTGCGCTGCCCCGGGCTGACGTCGGGCTTACGGATCTGGCCGGTCATGGAGGTGAGGCGGACGGTGATGCTGCCGTCCCCGGCCAGCGGCCGGTGCACGAAGTAGAACTTGTCGTCCACCGCTTCGCCGCCCGGACCCACCAGCGACGGCGGGCAGGCGACCTCGACCGGACCGGAGTTGCAGGAGGCGTGGCTGCTGGCGGCCGACAGCAGCCCGAGCAGCACGGTGACCAGCGCCGCCGCGGTCATGGCGACCACCCAGCCGCGTACCGTCCTGAATTTGATCCACTCGGAGCGCAGCAGACGCCCGAAGCCCCCGCGCCCGGCGGGGCGTTGAGAGCGAGTGCTCATCGAGCCGTCCCCCGGTATTCGACCGCATCGGCGGTGAGGTCCATGTATGCCTGCTCCAGCGTCACCCGGTGCGCCGCCACCTCGGAGAACCGCACCCCGCCCGCGTTGAGTACCGCCACGATGTGCTCCGGCGGCAGCCCTGAGACGGCGATCGTGTCGCGATCGGTCACGGCCATCGTGGCGCCGGCCTGGCCCAGCACCGACATCGCCGCCGCGCGCGCCGTCGTACGCAGGGTGACCCGGCCGCGGGAGGCGGTCGTGATGAGATCGGCCACGCTGGTGTCGGCGATGACGCGGCCCTTGCCCACCACCACGAGATGGTCGGCGGTGTCCTCCAGTTCGCTCATCAGATGGCTGGACACCAGCACGGCCCGCCCCTCACCGGCCAGCGACCGCAGGAAGCCGCGCATCCACACGATGCCCTCGGGATCCAGGCCGTTGACCGGCTCGTCCAGCATGAGCACCGGCGGGTCCCCGAGCAGCGCGGCCGCGATGCCGAGCCGCTGGCGCATGCCCAGCGAGAAGCCGCCCGCCCTGCGCCGGGCGGCGGACTGCATCCCCACCTGCTGGAGCACCTCCTCGACCCGCCTGCCGTCCAGGCCCTGGGAGTGGGCCAGCCACAGCAGGTGGTTGCGCGCGGTGCGGCTCGGCTGCAGCGCCCCGGCGTCCAGCAGCGCGCCGACGTGGGTGAGCGGGTTGCGCAGGCTGGTGTACGGCCGTCCGCCGATCAGCGCGTGGCCCTCATCGGCCGCGTCCAGGCCGAGGATCACCCGCATCGTGGTGGACTTCCCGACTACGGGTTTGGGGCACATAATCGAAGTAGAACCACCGAAAACGGGCACAGCGAAGGGACGGGAACCATGGGCAAGCTCGGTACGGCAGCAGGACGCACGGCCAGCGGCGCGGCTGAGGGGCAGGCCCGTTGGCTGGTGGACTACACCCGTAAGAGCCTGGACAAGGCCAAGACCGGTGCCGGAGTGGGCAGCCAGCACGACGAGAACCAGGACCTTGCCGACGAGTTCGACTTGGGCGAGATCCAGCACACCTACAGCGACAACGACGTGTCGGCCTACCAGGACGTAGAGCGCCCCGACTACCGGCGCATGCTGGCCGACATGCAGGCGGACAGAATCGCCGTGATCATCATCTGGCACGCCAAGCGACTGCACCGCAAGGTCGAGGAAGTGGTGGAGTTCATCAAGATCGCGCGAGCCCACAAGGTCCGGTTGTTCAGCGTGGCGCGCGGTGGTGAGTACAACCTGAACAAGCCCCAGGGCCGCCGGGACCTGATCAACGACACCAACGAAGGCGAGTACGAGTCCGGCGAGCGTGGCGAGCGTGTGGCGTTGGCCCGCAAGCGCCAGGCCCGCAACGGCGACTACGGCGGGGGCGTGCGCCCGTTCGGTTGGGGAGTGGACACCGGCCGCGTACGGTCGGTGTGCATCAACCCCAAGGCCCCCACGCTGGAGCGCGTCTATGAGGACCGCCCCGTTCTGGACATGACCCAGCACAACCCGGAGGAAGCCGCAGAAATCCACAGGTGGGCCAAGGACATCCTTGCAGGAGTCCCGGTAGACCAGATCATCGCCGACCTGAACAAGCGCGGCGTCAAGACCGTCAGCCAGAGCGACGGCCGGACAGTCAAACGCAAGGGCAAGGTCATCGAGCAGAGCCGATGGAACTCCCGCACCATCAAGCAGATCTTGACCCACCCCCGCACCGCAGGCCACGCCGTCTACAACGGCGAGATCATCCGCAGGGACGCCTACGAGCCGATCATTGCCGAGGACACGCGCCAAGCGATCATCGCCCTGTACGCCGACCCGACCCGCAAGACGAGCCCGGGGAACACGCCCAAGTGGCTTACGTCCGTGATCGCCGAGTGCGACCGCTGCGACGACGGCACCGTCTGCACGGTGCGCAACAACTCCCAGGGCGTACCGGTCTACCGGTGCCGCACCAAGGGCCATTGCATGGCGGTGGCGGCGGAGGTAGACGCCCGCGTGGAGCGCGTAGTGGTCAAGCGTCTGTCCCGCGACGACATCCGGGATCTTCTCCCGGCGCACGTGGAGGCTGACGTGCCCGCGTTGCGCGAGGAGATCGTCACGCTGACTCAGGCCAAAAAGGACGCCGCCCGTAAGGTCGCGCTCGGCAAGTGGGACGAGGAGACCGGGGACGCGGCGATCGCCGCCGCCATGAGCCGGATCGAGGAGATTCGCGAGACCTTGCGCCAGGCCACCACCAACAGCCCGTTGGCCGAGTTCATCACCACCGACGACGCGCAACGCACATGGGATGGCCTGTCGTTGGGACGCAAGCGCGAGATCATCCAACTGTTGGTCACGGTCCGGTTGGTCCCTGTCGATCGCCGCCGCAACGTGCCGATCGCCCAGTGTGTGATCACCACGCCGAAGAAGCCGACCCCGCCCGCGCCGACCGCGTTGGCCGCCTGATCCACCCGGGTTGCGCCCCCGCCGGGCACGCTTGCCGGACCGGGGGCGCATCGCTGTCACGGGCACCGCCTACACCAGCAGCAGCAGCGCGAGGCGTTCGCGCTGGCTTTCGGTCAACGGTGGCCAGTCCCGGACCATGGCCGCGATCTCGTCATCCTCACTGATCGCGGCTAACTCCTGATCATCTCGCCTGTCTGTCGTGTCCATCCCTGCCGCCTCACCCCGAGCGGGCAGCGCCGCAGCGCCCCCACGGCCGAGCCTGGCGAGCCCATGCCGAAGGAGCGGACGACCGCCCGCATGATCGTTTCAAGGTGCTGTCTGGCAGTGGCCGGGCAGCCCACCCACCCGCCCACGGTGCAGGTTGAGCACCATAGATCGAGCACAGGCAGGCAGCCGGGGAAGAAGGGCCAACCCCAACAGCTTTATCGTGCCTTCGGCGCGTTTTCCCAGGTCGCAGCCTCGCCGCAAGTGCCGGCGGATGCGCCCGCGACCTTCACGCCGTAAGCCCCAGGCGTTGCGCCTCGCGTGCCTGACGATGTTCCCGCCCGAGTACTTCGGCCAGCACCCGATCCCCGAGTGTCCGGTAGCCGATCCCGGCGATACGCCAGTCACCCACCACCACGCACTGTGCGTCGTCCCGCTCATGCGCCCACGGGTCGCGCTCACGAGCCCGCGCCTGACGCCAGGCCCGCCGCTCCTCGCGCAGCGCCGCGAACGTGGTGGAGTAGCGGCGGCTCTTGGACGTCACGTGCCCCCGAAAGCCGAGTGTGTGGATGTGTCGGGCAAGGCGCAGGGTCCGGCAGGTGGCCAGCCGTGCCAGCCTGCGAACCGCGTCGGTCAGCGCCGCCACGTGCGCCGGGATGGCGCGTGCCCCCGCCATGTCGGGGTCGTCGCCCCGTGGCCGGGACGCCGGGAGACCGCTCACGGAGTCGGAGACGGTCTTGGTCGCGTACTTGGCCAGGTACCCCGCCACCCGTGCCCCGTCCACCGCACTCGCCCGGACCGGCCGCACATCCAGTTGATTGCCCCACCGAGCCATGGCAGCCGTCCGGCTGTCCACCACCGGGAGTGGCACGCTCGCCCGCGCCCCGGCCTGCTTGAGCGCCGCCGTCAGCAGTTCCACCCCGGCCCACGCCGGAGCGGGCACCAGCGCGTCAGGGTCATCAGGGTTGACGCCATCCAGACGGGCCAGGACGTGAAGGTGCACCACGCCCCGCTTCTGAAACTCCGTGACCTTGACGTAGCTCAGCCGTAGCAGATCCCGGATCTGGCGGACGCCGACCGGCCGACCGCCGAGCGCCGGAGCCAGCGCGGCCAGCGCCCGGTAGACGTAGATGACCGTGCGCCGCCACAGCTCCCCAACGTGGGCGTTCCACAGCACCAGCCCGGCCAGGTCCGCGCAGTCGGTGCACAGTGGAGCGCCCACCATGCCATCCCCAGGAGTGTGCCGTGCCGGGCACCCGAGCGGCCTGCCGTGCTCGCAAACCCGCGTGCCCCGGCCCCCGTCACGTCGGCCAGTCCGAGCCGCCCGGCAGACTCCGCCATCACGGGCCGCGTGCACCCGGCCGAAGCTCGGAGCGGTGAAGGTGGCCAGCACCAGCGGGCTCCCGGCCGCATCGCTGTCAGGGGCGGGCAGCGCCCGCGACACGCCACCGGCGAACACGTGCCAGGCATCGGAGCGGTAGCGGGCCGCGCACGGCGGACACACGCTCTCGCGGCGATCCTTGCACGCCACCAGCAGCACCCCGCCCGGCTCTGCGGAGCTGGAGTAGGACGCTTCCACCTCACCCGTTGCCGCGTTCACCGTCGTTGCCGACCCGGCCAGTTGCACCGGCCGCACGCAGTACCCGGCCCGGTCCACTTGCCCCATCCAGCGCCGGTATTGGTCGTCATCGGCCACCCGGGCAAGGATCTGCCCCAAGACCGTTTGTGTTCTCAACATCTGATCACTCCGCATCCACATGTGTGTCCGGGAACGCAAAGAGGCGGGTCCCCACGGCCCGCCTCTTTGGTCATGTGCGCAGATCCCCCGACCGGTGCCCGGAGCCTCACCGCCGCCCCGGCCGCTCCCGGCTACTGCGCGCGTCGCTGCTCAGGCACCGTCAGCGGGTTCCATCGGGTCTGCACCACCCGCGCCAGGGCTTCCAGGTCGGCCGGACCGTCCACCGTCGTCGCGCCCAGCCCCCCGCGCTTCCACGGGGTATGCGCGAACGTCTTGAGGGTGTGTTCCAGCTCCGCCCGGCCCGCGCCGAACATCCACGCCACGAACCTCTGAGCCGCGTACTCATCGCTGATCTCTACCGGTGCGAGTTCTTCCCCCAGGATCCAGATCTTCACCGTGCTACGTCCTCTCCCGTTGTGATCTCTCGCCCGTCGGCCCCTCGCCCGGCCCCTGCGTCCCCACTCAGGTTTTCCGGCCCCCGTCGTGCGCTTCCCCTACTTGTCTGTTGAGTGATCAGACAGTGGTGGTACGACGCATCCGGCCGGACGGTTCAATCCGGGACGCCTATATTCGAACTACATTTCCGCAGGTAGGAGCTCTTTCCGGAAAGCCGCCCGACCGGTGATCGCATCGGGCGGCCCTCCCTGGCACCGGACGCGGGCTAGATCACCCGCACGCAGGTCGCCGGAACGTAGCCGTACGGGCTACCGGTTACGGTCAGCCGCCCCGAGCGCACCTGATACCAGCTCTGCCCCCGTAACCCGCACTTGGACGGGTAGGAGTTGGAGCCGTTGCCCGCCACGACACCGCACGTCGTCAGGACGGTGCCACGCGCAACGGTCCGGACGACCAGGCCGTTGACGAACGGGAAGTCGCGGATGGCGATCTTGTCCCCGGTCACCTGGACCTGACGGCACGCCCCCGCGCCGTTGGCCGTCCGGCTCACGGCCTGCGTGGTGGTCTGCGTCGCGCTCTGCGTCTGGGCACTCGCCGGAGTGGTCAGCGCGAAACCCATGGTCAGAGCGGCGAGGACTGAGCCGGCGAACAGGGTGGAGGGTCGGAACATGGTCGTTCTCCTGTCTGTGATGAATGAAGCCGTGGGAGTCGAAGCAGGGGCGGGGGTCAGGAGGCGAAGTACTCCGCCGTCTCCCGCGTGGACAGGTAACAGGTGATGACCGTGGCGATGGCCAGCGCCACCACGGTCCCGATGTTCGGGCCTGTGAACAGGGACAGCGCCCCGCTTCCGAGCATGAGGATTTCCACCGTTAGCGCCGTGCGCCGGACCCAGCGGCGACCCGCGCTGAGCTTGGCCGCCAGCACCCCGATCAGGATGTAGAAGGCGAAGGTGACCCCGGCCCAGACGAGCACCGCGCCCGGGATCGGACCGTACGCGCCCGCCATCGGCAGGAGGAACGCCAGGGCCAGGATGCCGATGCAGCACTGGACCCCCATCCAGTTGGCCGCGAGCTGGACCGAGCGCGGCGGGCTCCCCGCAAGGCGCGGCGCGGTGCGCGTGGCAGTGCCGCGCGAGTCGGTGGTGTTCGGGTTGGGGGTGTACGTGTCAGTGGTGTGAGTGGTCATCGGACTTACCTCCATGCGTGCGTTGTGGCCCGCAGCTCCGCCGCGTAGGCCGCCAGGTCTGACAGTTGCGTGTCACTGATGTAGAAGCCCTTCAGCCGGACCGGCCCCGCCGCGTCCGACAGCAGGTAGCCGACCCCGGCCGCGCCCAGGTCGATGGTCGAGGCGTCCACGCCCCGAGCCGCCCAGCCCGACCCCAGAACCGTGTCGGAGGCGTCCTTGGTCGTGCAGCGCAGCGCCCACCGGGTGTCGAACAGATCCCGGACGTAGGTCGGAACCACGTCACTGCCGGGCTTTTGCGTCGCGGCCAGCACCCGCACCGCCGCAGCGCGCCCCCGCGCGCCGAGGTCGTGCAGCGCCAGCAAGAACCGTTCTCGCTTCTTCTTGTCCGGGTACAGCGTGAACGTCGCCAGCTCATCGATCACCACGGCCAGCAGCCCGTAGCCCATCGATCGGACGATCTTCCGTGCCCCGCACGCGCCCAGGAAGGTGTAGCGCTCATCCATGCGCTTGACCGCCCACTCCAGGCCCTCGGTGGCACTGTCGATGTCGGAACGGATGCCGCCGTGAGCCACCTTCTCCCACGCGGCCAGCTCCACGCCCTGCTTGCCGTCGATGAATACGCCTTCCGTTTCCGGGTCGATCATCAGGCCAGCGATCAGCGCATGCAGCGCCACCGACTTGCCCGACTCGGGTGCGCCGCCCAGCAGCACATGCACGCTCACCGGACCGGCCCGCCGATCTCAGCCCCGGCCCCGGCCCCGATCGTCTCCGGTGCGCCCTCACTCAGCAGCGACACCACCACCAGATCCCCGGTCTCCGAGACGCCCACCGGCATCGGGTCCCACGCCGAGGCGACCCACCCCGCATCGGGGGCGTCCACCCACGGCCAGGCCAGCACCCCGAACCCGTCCAGCGGATCACGCCGGATCACCTCCACCGTCGCGTAACGGGCGTTGACCTCATCGCCGAGCACCAGCACGGCCGAGGCTTCCAGCGAGGAGGCCAGCCACGGCGTACGCTCCTCCACGTCGCACACCGCGCTCCCCTTGGGCAGCCGCACCCGCAGCCGTTCACCGGCCGCCGTCCGCACCGCGTGCATGACGCGCGGGACCCGGTCGTTATGCGTGGCCAGCCCGGCGAAGCGGGCAGCCCGGTCCCAGCGGCGGATCACCCGCGACCGCCACAGCAGGCCGGTGAGCCAGCCGCGAACCCCGGGCACCCCGCCGACCAGCGAGGCCAGGCACACCCACACGCCCAGCGCGCCGGGCCAGTCCCACGCCAGCCAGCCACCGCCGACCATGCCCCCCGCGCCCAGGCTGAGCCCGATCTCACGCCGGACCAGCCACGCCGGCCGCAGCACGTAGACGGTCAGCCGGGACTCCGGGGTGCTCTGCGCCCGGATGGGCACGGCGGGCATCTCGATCGCCGGGGGCAGACCCGAGGCCCGGCCCGGAACCTGCGGACCCATCACCATCACGCCACGCCCCCGGATTCAGCCGGAGCGGCCCCGTGCGCGCCACCGTGCCGGGACGCCACCGGGTTACGCCCACGCGTGGCTCCCGCCCCCTCGCCGGTGCCCCCGGCCGTCGAAGCAGCCCCCGAAGCAGCCACCGACGGCGCGGCCACGTGGTGAGCCGTGACCGGACCGGTGACCATCGGGACCACGGCGTTGGCCGACCACCACCTGACCTCGCCGTCCTTGGCCATGCCGTAGGCGAGCCCTTCCACCCGGACCGGCATGCCCGGCGTCAAGTGATGCTGCTCCCCGGGCAGGTTGAACTTGACTTTGGTCGAGTCGGTTCCGTCCATCGCCAGCAGCGTCACCACCATGACCGGCTGACCGTCGTCGGTCACCTTCGCCTTCTTAGTGGCGAAGTCGCGCGCGGGCATCGGGGGCGAGGTGACCGTGAACGCCAGTTGCGTCGTGTCGATCGGGAATCGCATCCCACTACCTCCCATCGTTGCGGATGTCCCTGTGACACCCACCATGGCAAGCAGTACTCGAACACGCGTTCGAACAGTTCGAACACATGCGTTCTCGGCATACCGGCGAACACCCCGGCCGTAGCCGTGCTAGAATGCGCCCGCGTGAGCCCCGCGCCACGCGCTGCGGATCATTGGCATGGTCTAGGCGAGTTCGGGCATGATGGGTTACCCGCCGCTCGGCACGGCCATTTCGGAGTGCTCACATGAGGTTGCGATGACCCCGCTCACACTGACCCATCAGCGCCTCCACGGGGTTGCCCTGATCACAGCAACCGGCGAGCTGGACAGCACCAATCGAACGTACTTCGAGGCGTACCTAGCCGAGGTCGGCAGTCAGCTCCCTTACGTCATGGTGCTTGACCTATCGCAACTGACATTCATGGACAGTTCCGGCCTAGGCGCGATCATCATTGCGACACAGGCGCAGCGCGCACGCGGGGGCGATCTCTGGCTCGCCGCCGTTCGCCCCACCCCGCGCTATTTGATCACCCGCACCGGCCTTGAGCCCTACCTGAAGGTTCACGCCACGGTGGACGACGCCTTGACCGCCGCCCGGAGTCACCCCGCAGACTCCTGATCTCCCGCCGCACGCATCGGACTGTGTGATGAGTTTCCCTACTAGATCAAGCCCGCCCGGCCTACGGCCGGACGGCACCACTCCCGCGGGAATGATCTTGAACGGTGATCGTCTGGAGGTTGGGGGTAGCCCGCCACCCACCCCCCTCACCCGCCCGCGTCACCGCCCCCAATTCTTGAGCGCGACACCAGACCCTTCATGCGGACCCGCCCACCGGGCGGCCAGGATCGCCCCGCCACGCGTCCCCCGCTCGCGCGCCCCGGGGAGGGTTTCCCCTTCCCCGGTCCCCTCCCCCCGGGGGAGGACGCTGCCCTCCCCTCGCCCCCTCCCTCACGCGCATCGCTTCGCTCGCGCGCCGACCGCATCACTTCGCTCGCGGTCAAGGTCAACCCCCGACCCTCACCGGTACCGCGCCCGGGTGCCACCGGGGCAACGGCACAGGCAGGCGAGGGCGGACATCGGGACTGCGCGCGGCGCTAGCGCGCCGTGCTCGCCCTCGCCACCCTCGCCGGCCTGGCCTCGCCCCGGCGTCACCGAACCGGCCCCGCCCGGCCGTAGCCTGCCCCGACCACGGCAACCGACCGCGCACGCCAAGCCATGCGCCCGAGGAGGGACCCTTCCGGAAGCACAGCACCGCCCCGCGTCGGACCCCGGGACGTGCTCAACACCAGCCATGCCACAGCCCCCGGACATGCCGGAGTCCTTGGCCGCCCGGCACGGGGACACCAGGACTCCGACCCTCCCAAGCGGCCTTCGCTTCGCCCGGGAGGACCGCTCAGTGAGGGGCCCGCAACTCACTCGACGCGGGCTGGCCCTCAGGCGACTGCAACCGGACCCAACACGCAGCCACCACAGCCCACGGAGGATTTCCCCTCACTGAACGGGACTTGCACCCCTGACCGGCCAGACGGCAACCAGGCTCACCGGTCAGGGGTTGTCTATGCCGCGTCGCCCCCCTCAGGATCCGGCGACGTCTCCACCGATCGCTCATCAGCCAGCCGGTAGCGCACCCGACCACGTGGCCCCCGCGCGGGCACGCCCGGGACACCATTGGGCACGGCCAGCTCCAACACCCTCACCGCCACACCATCCCGAGCCAGAGCAGCCAGGCACGTGCGGAAGAAGTCCGCCGTACGCAGGTGATCGAAATGCGCAGCCACCTCATCGGCACTAGCACCACCCGGGAACTGCGCTAGGCACTCCGCCACCTCATCCCGCCACGACTTGTGCGCCCCACCCGCCATCTCCGCTCCCGTCCTAGCCGCTGCATCTGCTTGGGAGAGGACCGTCCCCGGAGGCTGCACCACATGTGTCCGCCAACGCCGCTTCCACGCCAGCGGGCCGCCTCACGCGATGCCAGGAATGACCTCCGGGGAAGGCCCCTCAAACCCCTACCCGCACCGTCCCTCCGAGGACTTTCCCCCGGGTAGGGGTGGCTCTCCATCACACGGCGCAGACGCCGCATCCTTGTCCGCCTGGTCGTCGCTCATGACCGCCGCCCCTGACCAGACTGACCACCCCGCCGGGGCACCAGCGCCCACACCACGCGCTCACCCACCACGGTCGCGTTGGTTCCCCATGCCCCGTACGTCAGGCCGTGCACCAGGCGTAGGCCGCGCCCCCACTCGTCCGTCTCCGAGGTGACCCGAGGATGCGGGACCAGACCGTTCCGGCCCGGGTCCACCACCGTCAGCCGCCAGAACCCCGATTCCGGAACGAGGTGCACGCGCACCCACTCCGCGTTAGCGTGTATCAGCGCGTTGGTGACCAGTTCGGTGGCGATCATTTGCAGATCCCCGAGCGCTTCGTGAGTCGATCCCATCCACTCCGCTAGCTCCCTGCGAACCAGCCCAGGCAGGAGCGAGGAGATCTCTATCTCACGGACGAGCCATACCTTGACCCCCGCGAAGGGGGGGTCTGCTGTAGCCGCTGACGCAGTCCCCACAGGCGGAAGGGGGCACCCTCCGTGTCTTTCCATGGACATCTTGCTCCCACCCTCTCCGCTCACTTGATCATCTGCCTAAGTGCTAAGACCTACACCTAAGATCTTGGCTGTCATTTCGTCTCCACTAGATGTGGTCGAAATGTCGGTTTCGATCGTGCCCCAGAGGGATACAGGTTTGTGGGGCTCTCCTAGAGTGCCTAATCGACCAGGGATTTTGCACGCCAGATCGCGAGACAGTCTCGTGACAGAAGTACGCACGCCGTGTAGACAGATGTAGTGGCCTGTGAATTCAAGTGAGCGTTATGCCAACAACGCCCGGGAGACCGCCATGGCGAACGATCTTGACCCGCGTATATCACCTGCCGAGCGTTTCGGCCGCGAGCTGGCACGATGCCGGAAGGAGCGGGGACTATCCCAACGGCGACTAGCCGATCACGTAGGGTGCTCTCCGTCGCTTGTAGGGCACATCGAGACCGGTAGTCGTAACCCGCAACTCGACTTCGCGCAAGCCTGTGATCAGCTTTTCGACCTGCCCGACAAGGACTACTTCGTTCGGCTGTGCCGCCGAATACACCAGTCACCTTCCGGACCAGGATGGTTCCTGCGGTGGTTGGAGGAGATAGAGCCCAGCGCAGCGACCTTGCGCACATGGGACCCGCTCCTGATTCCCGGGTTACTTCAGACGGAGGACTACGCGCGTGCCATCTTCCGTGGGCATCGCGCGATTCTCGAAACGGAGGCGGAGGAGCAGGTTGCCGCCCGAATGCAAAGGCAACTCATCCTCACCCGCAACAGCCCCCCTACCCTGTGGGTACTCCTGGACGAGTGGGTTCTGCGCCGCTCCATCGGCGATCCCCAGGTGATGGCCGACCAGCTCACGCACTTGGCAGCCGTCGCCACTTATCACAATGTGACGGTGCAGATCGTTCCCGCTGACAGCCCATGTACGGACGGCTTGATGTCGGGCTTCGTCATCGCTGAACTTGCCGACGCTCCGACCACCGTGTCTGTAGAGTCCGCAGGTAGAGGCGAAGTTTCGGCTGAGCATGAACTGGTTTCCCTCATCTGGGGGCGGTATGACAGACTACGAGCAGAGGCGTACCGCCCAGGCGAATCGCTCGAAAAGATCAAGGAAGCAGCAGACCAATGGAGTCTAAGGACCTGACCGCTACACAGCTCACCGGGGCCGTGTGGAGGAAGAGTTCCCGCAGCGGTAACGGCGGTGGGAACTGCGTTGAGGTCGCCACCAATCTTGCCGGGATCATCGCAGTTCGTGACAGCAAGAACCCCACCGGTTCCGCTCTTGTCTTCACGCCAGCGGAATGGAAGGCATTCCTGGGCGGCGTGAGACTTGGGGAGTTTGACCTAGGCTGACCGCCCCGGCGATGAGGTCCCGTCACGTCTCTAACGGGGCATCGCCGACCCATTACCGCTTCAAGCGCCCGATGCCGTGCAATCGGGCGCTTGCTGCTATCTGTATCAATGCATATCCCGACAAGCGCAAATGCCCTTTGGGAACCCCCCACGGGTCAACGCCGCACTGCGTGCCTACGGCCCGCTGGACTCTCCGTAGGCCACTCGCCGGCTGATCTTGGTCCGCCATGGCGGGGGCTACCGAATCGTTTCGGAGCCAACCTCACGGGGACCCCTCCAAGATCGCAAAAGGGGGGCCGGGAGGGAATTCCGGGGGCAGGGGCGCTGCCCCTCCCCAATTGGGGAGCCATTGTAATGCCCCCCTTTTGTGATCTTGCCCCATGAGGTCAGCGCCACCGCAACGATTCGTCCACCCCCTCGCGAGACAAGGCGCTCCCGGCTCAACTCCGCAGGTGAGGGCGCTAATCAGCCGCGCGGATCGTTACCAAATCGCAAGCGCCCCAGACCGTTAGCAGGCTTGCCCGCCCCGTTGGGGCCGACGAACCCGGTGACCTGGCCGGGCAGCACGGTGAACGACATGCCGTCCAGCGCCAGGGTCGGGCCGAACCGTTTGCGCAGCCCGCTGACTTCGATGGTTGCCTGCATGCGATCGGTTGTACGGACCCGGCCCTAACACGGGCCGAACAGAGGCTGTCACACCACTGTCAGGTCCGGCACGGCCACGCGGCTCAATGAGGGCCGGGGTGGGCGGCGTCCTCCGAGCCGCGGTCGTCGCCGACGGCCCGGGGTCCTGATCCGGTGACGAGGGCGTCGCCGAGTTCCGAGCGCAGATAGAGGACCGAGCGGCCGTGGCGTGCGCCGGCGAGGAGGCCGGCGGCGCGGAGGGTGCGCAGGTGCTGGTTCACGGCCGAAGGAGTGACGCCCAGGCGGCCGGCGAGCTCGGTCGACGAGGCGGGGGTCTCGAGCATGGTGAGCAGCCCGGCCCGGGAGGCGCCCAGAAGGTCGGTGAGCACCGCCGGGGAGGGACGGGCCTCCGGCTGCCAGAGCGTGCCGACGCCCCGAGTGCCGTACGTGATCAAAGGGGGCTCGGACGGGGAGATGGGGACGGTGGCGGCCCGGCCGAAGAGGGTCGGGACCAGGGTGAGGCCCTCGCCGCTGGTGGAGCGCCGGTAGCGGGCGTCGCTGATCAGCCGCATGCGTAGGACGCCGTCCTGCAACTGAACGCGCTCGCTGAGGTCGGCGAACATCGCGGCCAGGCCGTGGGCCGAGATGACCTGGCCGCGGTGGACCACGTCGGCCTGCAGGACCGCGCGCATCCGGGGCCACCAGGGGGCGAAGCAGGTGCGCCAGTAGTCGCGCAGCGCGTCCAGGATGCGGGCGGACGGGTCGCCGCGCAGCGGCTCGGGGAGCCGGGGGTGGATGGCGCGCAGGTCGTCGAGCACCCGGTCCACCGGGACGCGGGCGACTGTGGCGAGTTCGTCGTCGATGCGGGTGAGCGGGGCACGGGGGCGGGGTGACAGGTAGTCCGGTGTCCACATGTCGTCGTTGGTGAGCGCTTGCAGCAGGGGCACGTCCAGTGCGGATCGGGCCTGCTCCGTGCGGCGCAGCCAGGGCAGGTGCACGGGATAGCGCCCAGGGTCGCGGAACGTGCGCAACGACAGCGTGAGCTCGTTGAGCGGCGAGATGGCGAAGCGGACGTCGGCCACGTCCATCCCGGCGAGCTCGTACTCGATCAGCCCCGCCATGAAGCCATACGCTACATCAATTGGCGACAAAGGCCCTATCACGGGATAAAGGCCCCCGTGATCCAGACGTTCTTCCCCCATGACCGCGTCGCCCGCTCGCTGACCCTCAGCACGATGGCGTTCGCGCTCTCCAGCGGCGTCTTCTACACCGTCAGCACGCTGTACTTCACGCTCGTCATCGGGCTCAGCGCGACCACAGTGGGGCTCGGGCTGGGCATCGCGGGCAGCACCGGGGTGCTGGCCTCGTACGCGGGAGGGTGGCTGGCTGACCGGGTGGGCGCGCACCGCGTCCAGGCGGTGGCGACGGGGCTCAACGGGGTTGCGCTGCTCGCCTACACGTTCGTCTCCGACGCCGTCGTGTTCACCCTGATCGCCTGCCTGGCCGTGATCACGCGTTCGGTGGGGTCCTCGTCGAAACAGGCGATGCTGGCGCGGTGGTACACCGGGCCGGAGCGGGTCGAGGTTCGGGCCCGGATGCGCGTGGTCACGAACGTCTTCATCGGCCTGGGCACTGTGGCCGCCGCGGCGGCGCTCCTGATGAGCACCGCGTCGGCGTACCGTGTGGCGGTGGTCGCCGCCGGCGTCCTGCTGCTTGCGGCCACCGTGCCGCTGGCCGGGCTCGGGCGTCAGGTGCCGGAGCTCGCCGCCAGGATGACCGCCGTCAGGGAGCGCACCGCGTCCGCCGGGCCTTCGCCGCTCAGGGACCGTACGTACATCGCGAGCGTGGTGTGCAACACCGTGGTGGCCACGCAGTTCGGCCTGCTGACCGTCGGCATGCCGCTCTGGGTGGCCACCACCGACGCGCCCACCGCCATCGTCTCCGTGCTGCTCGTCCTCAACACCGTGGTCGTGGCCGCCCTCCAGGTGCGCGCCTCGCGCGGCACCGACGACGTGCGCAAGGCCGGGCGCACGGTCAGGCGCGCGTCATGGCTGCTCGCGACGGCATGCGGTCTGTACGCCCTGGCCGGCCACGGAAACGTGATCGTCGCCTGCGTCCTGTTCGTCCTGGCCGCGTTCGCCCACACCATGGGTGAGATCCTGGGCGAGGCGGGCGGCTGGGGCATGGCCTTCGAACTGGCCGACCAGCGCAGCGCCGGCGCCTACCAGGGCCTCAGTCAGACCGGCTACGCGATCGCCGCCATGGTCTCCCCGATCCTCGCCACCACCGCCGTCGAACACGGCACCGCGGGCTGGGCCGGCCTGGCCGCCCTCTTCGTCCTGGCCGGCGCGGGCGCCGCCGCGGTGGCCCGGCACGCAGCTGTGACGATCCCCGCCGCCTAGCGAGGAGATGAAGCTGCGAGACCGGTAGGAGTCGATGATCGGGCGACCTGAACGCGGAAACCGGGGCTTGAGGCACCAGGGCCCTGCGTCCGGGGAAGAGCCACGGGGTTTCCGCGTCGGTGGCTGTGTTCATGATCGCCCTGAACACCGGGTTGGGTCAGTCGGCCGATCTGCGCTTGCGGTAGGCGCGTTGCTGGCAGGCCCGCGAGCAGTAGACGCGAGGGCGGCCCGAGGGGGCGGTTTCCAGTGGGGTGCCACACTCGGGACATCTTTCGTCACGGCTTTCGTCACGCTCTCGGATCAGCACCTCGACGCCGTCCAGGAGGCGGCGCAGGCCGAACGTGAAGGAGTCCTCCGGGTCGTCCCAGCCGCCCGTCTCCCACAGGCGCGAGAGGGCGGGATAGCGGTCGAGGCGTTCGTACAGGGAGTCGCGGGCGCCCCACCACTCCTGCTCGGACACGCCGCTGCGGCGTTCCTCGCGCCGGGTCTCGGCCAGGACCAGCGCCTCGGCGTCCACGAACCGGCCGAGCAGGCCGACCACCGCGACCACCTCGGACGGCCGCAGCGCGGTGCCGGTCAGCGCGCCGAGCATGCGGTCGTAGTGGGCGACCGCGTTCGGGCCCGGCAGGTGGCGGGAGCCGCGCACCTCGGCCAGCCAAGGGTGGCGCATGCGGAGCTCCCACGCCCGCCGGGCCGCCTCCTCCAGCCGCCCCCGCCAGCCACCATCGGCGTCCGGGGCTGCGTCCGGGGCGGCGTCCGAGGCGGCGACGAGGGCTTCGCCCAGCACCTCGTCGCGCATCAGGTCCACGAGCTGGTCCCGGCCGGGTACGTGGCGGTAGAGGGACATGGTCGTGAAGCCCAGCCGGTCGGCGACCTTGCGCATCGACAACCCTTCCAGGCCCTCCGCGTCGGCCAGCTCGACCGCGGCCCGCACGATCCGGCCCAGGCTGAGGCCGGGCCGCGGCTCCCGTTCCGCGTCCCGCCACAGCAGCTCGACCCCGTGGTCCGGATCCCCCGCCACACCTCGCGCCATTGGCACCTCCCTCGTTTATGGTGTATTACTCCGTGTATGCCATAAACAGCAAAGGGGATACCTGTGTTCCACTTCCATGTCGCACCCGGCGGGGACGACTCCTGGCCCGGCTCCCTCGAACGCCCCTTCGCCACCCCCGGACGCGCCCGCGAGGCCGCCAGGGCGTCCGGCGGGGAGTCCGTCGTCCACCTCAGGGGCGGCGTCCACGTGCTGGGCGAGCCGCTGGAGCTCACCGAGGCCGACTCGGGCACCGTCTACCAGGCGTACGGCCACGGCACCCCCGGCCAGGAGGACGCCGTGCTGAGCGGCGGCCGGACGATCACCGGCTGGCAGGTGCGCGATGGCCTCTGGCTGGCCGACGTCGGCGACCTGGAGACCCGCCAGCTCTACGTGGACGGCCGCCGCGCCGCCCGGGCCGGGATCGAGGGGCTGCCCGGTTCGTCCCCGGCCGCGACCGCCACGGGCTACGTCACCGACAGCGCCGCGCCGCTGGCCTGGACCAGCCCGCGCGACGTGGAGTTCGTCCACCGCGGCGTGTACCCGTGGACCGAGGGCCGCCTGCCCGTCGCGGACGTCGCCCGAGACGGCGACCGGACCGTGATCACCATGGCGACGCCCGCCTTCGGATGGGCCTCCGAGCTGTACAACTCCACCTGGGAGGGCACCACCTCCGCCGGGCCCGGCCTGCCCACCAGGATCGAGAACGACCCGAGCTTCCTGCGCGAGCCGGGCACGTTCGTGCTCGACCGCTCACGGCCGGGCCACCACGTGCTGCGCTACCTGCCCCGCCCCGGCGAGGACCCCGCCCGTACGCGGGTGGTCGCCCCGGCGCTGGAGACCCTGGTACGCGGGTCCGGCGCGCGGCGGGTGACCTTCCGCGGTCTGACGTTCGCCGAGGCGACCTGGTTGCGCCCGAGCCGTCCCGAGGGCTTCGTGCACTATCACGGCAGCGGCTTCTACGAGGGCGGCGGCGTCGGCGTGGCGGAGCTGGGCGAGGGTGCGTCCGTGACGTATCCCACGGCTTCCGTGACGATTCCCGCCTGCGTCACGTTCGAGGACTGCTCGGACGTGGTGATCGAGGGATGCCGGTTCACCAGGCTGGGGGCGTCCGGGCTGGGGGTGTCCGGCGGCGAGGGGCACGTCGTGCGCGGCTGCGACTTCGACACGCTCTCGGCGGGGGCCGTCGTGGTGACGGGCAGCCGGGGCACGGTGATCGAGGACAACCTGGTACGCGGCGTCGGGCTCGAATATCCGGGATCGCCGGGGATCGCGGTGATGGGGACGTCCGGATGCGTCATCGCGCACAACGAGGTCAGGGACGTGCCGCACTGCGGGATCACCGCCGGGCCCGGCGAGGGCACCCGGATCGTACGCAACCGGACCGTCGACACCATGCGGGTGCTGGCCGACGGCGGCGGCGTGTACGTGTCGGGGCCGCAGGGCGGTTCCCATGACGACGGGGCGCTGGTGCTGGGCAACGTCATCGAGGACACCCGCACGCCGTACAACTTCGGGCTCTACACCGACTACGGCGCCTCCTGGGTGCGGGTGGAGGAGAACGTCGTCGCGCGCGCCGACAACACGGCGGTCCTGCACGTGGGCCCGCCGCTGGAGAACGTCGTCTACCGGGGCAACTTCTGGGACGCCGACCCGCTCGGCCACGACGCCCCGCCACCCGGGGTCACGTACGAGGAGAACCGCACCATCAAGGACGAGCAGGAACTGATCGCCGCGACCACCGCCATCCGCGCCCAGGCGGGCCCGCGCCGCGCCCTCTGACGAACGGACGCCCGGCCGGGATCAGCCGTCCCGGCCGGGCCGGTCACGGTGGGCGGCGAGCCTGTGGCGGGGGCGTCCCGGAAGGCCGGTCAGCCGCCGCCGCGCTCGTCGGCGATCTTCTTCAGCAGGGTGATGGCGGTCATGGCGTTGGGCCAGCCCGTGTAGAAGGCCAGGTGGGTGATCGTCTCGGACAGCTCCTCGACGGTGAGCCCGTTGTCCAGGGCCACGTCGAGGTGGTGGCCGAGCTGCTCGCTCCGGTACAGGGCGGCCAGCACGCCGACGGTGACCATGCTGCGGTCGCGCGGCGAGGGCCCGGGACGTTCCCAGATGTCGCCGAACAGGACCTGGTCGGTGACCTCGACGAGCTTGGGCGCGATCTCCGCCGGCTCCTGCGGTGCGGACTGCGTGGGCATATGACGACTCCGGTTCCTGAAGTGATCGTTGACGGGTTCGGACACCCTTCTGCCCAACCCACGACGGCTCAGTGCCCCACTCGACACCCGCCGGAAGCACGGGGAAACCACCGGAGCCCACGCCCGATCCGCCGCAGCAGACCACCAGGCGCCCGCCCAGCCGCAGCCGCCGTCCCCGGTGGAGAACCCGTGCACCCGCATCCCGTCGATGTGCTGAGGCGCGGCCCGCGTCAGTCGGGCCGGGGTCGCGGGCCCCGTCCGAGAACGAGCCCGCAGCGGCTGACAGGCGCGCGATGAAATTCGCGGAATCTGCGGCGCTGTCACGCATTGACCTGACTTTGAAGTCGATGCATTGTTGCTACTGCCTGTCCCAGTCCGGTGCGTTGCCGTGACGAGGCCGGGCGGCGCTTTGAGCCAGTGCTGTCGGGGGCCTGGCTGTTGACGGTCGCGCCAAGGGGGGGCGGCTACCGGGACGACGACGGATTCACCGCACAACGGTCTTTCCCGCTGTCGAAACCCATTCTCCATCTCCGGGACGACTTCACCTGTACGCGGCGCCGCCGGCCTGCCCTGCGCGCCCGCGATTCGGAGGGTATTCACATGCGAGTCGGCGACAGCCTGCCCAACTACCAGCTGCTGTTCGGTGAACTGGACTTCCGGCCGGGGGACGAGGCGCGGACGGTGAATTCGCCGGCGGCGTACCTGGCCGATCTGCTGCGGCTGCTGGACGAGGAGGTCGACGCCGACGGGGCGCGGCTGCACGAGCGGCGGCCCGACATCCGGGAGATCCCGCTGGACGCCGAGCACACGACCACCGAGCTCCCGTACCTCGACATCGTGGTCGAGATACTCGAACGGCTGGCGGGCCCGGACCCGTACGAGCGCATGAAGACGATGCCCTTCCCGTTCGACAAGCCGTTCGACCTCGCCTACGAAGAGCTTGGAACGTTCCTGAAGAGGCGCAACGTCGGGCGGGACGAGATTCCGCGGCTGTTGGGCGCGCAGGCGAAGGAGCTGGCTGAGCGGTTCCTCGGCCTGTCGCCCGAGGTGGTCCGCGTGGTCACGACCTCGCGGCCGGTGGAGGCCGAGCTGCGGGCGTCCTTCCAGGTGGGAAAGGACGCGGCGGGGAAGGCCGAGCAGCTCGGCGTGCTGGCGGACCCGGCGCGGCTGCGCCGGACGGCGGGGCTGTCGGAGGTCGAGCTGACCGGGGTACTCGGCGCGGCGTTCGTCAGGCAGGGCGGCGCGGCCGTCACCGTGGCCGACGGGCGGCTGAGCCTGCCAGGCGGCGCCGAGCTGCTCGGCTGGCTGGACCGGTTCAACCGGTTCGTCCGTCTGGCGCGGCGGGCCGGGCTGTCGTTCGAGGACCTGGACCTCGTGCTGAGCGGCTGCTGCAAGAACCGGCTGGACGCGGCGGCGCTGGGCGTGCTGGCAGCGGCCGTGCACGTCAGCCGCTCGCTCGGGCTGCCCATGGACGTCACGGTGAGCCTGGCCGCGCCGATGCCGGCCGAGCTGGAGGTCCGTACGTTCGCCGGGGTCACGGTAGCGGAGGCACTCGGGATCGGGGCCGCGGAGCTGGAGCGGCTGCGTGCGCGCTTCGGCGAGGTGGTCACCGGCGAGGCCGGGCCGTCGGCGCTGCACCGGGCGGCGCGGCTGATGACGGTGCTCGGACTCACCGCGGACGAGCTGTTCGACCTGCTGCGGCTGCTGGACGGATCGATCACCGTGCCGTTCGCGGTGCCGTTCACCATGCCGTTCGCGACGCCACGCACGCGGGGCGACTGCAGGCGGATCTTGGCCATGCCCGAGGCGGGGGCGGGGTTATGGCTGGCGCAGGCGTTGCCGCTGGTGGTGCGGTGGATGCGTGACGGCGGACTGTCGGCTCAGGACCTGGCCGAGTTCGCAGGGGGTCCTGCGCAGGAGGCCGTGCCGGGCGAGCCCGTCGAGGGCGAGGAGGAGTTCGCCGCCGCGCTCGGCGAGGCGCTGGCGCTGGTGGCGCCGGGGCCGCGGATGTTCGTGTCGGACCGGTTCAGCGAGCGCGCGTCCCGGGCGATCTGGGACGGGCCCGCCGACGCGTACGCGGCCCTGATCGGGATGGCGCAGATCACGCCGGCCGACTTCGCCGGGCTGGGGCTGGGTGACCGGCTGGCCGTCAAGATCTTCACCAACCTGGTGCTCCGTGGCAACCTCACGGCGGACGGCGAGCTGGTCGAGGTCCCGTCGGAGCTGGCCACGGACTTCTCCCCGCACCATGACAAGGTGGCCGAGCTGTTCGGCGAGCTGGGCGACATGTGTTATCCGTCGCACCTGGAGGAGCTGACCGGGCTGTCGATCGCCCAGCGCGCCGAGCTGTACGACAACCTCGTCTACAACGGCTACATCGACGCCGAGGGCGTGGTGCTGGACGCCGCCATCGGCGAGCTGAACGCCGACCTCGGCGATGTCGCGGCCGACGTCATCGAGCTGATCAGGGCCGGCGGCCAGGCCTATCTGAAGGAGCCGCTGAAGATCGATCTGGGTGCGGCCCCTGACGGGCTGCTGGCGAACCTGAAGTACAACGGGTTCATCGACGGCGAAGGGAACTACCGCGACAAGGAGGCGGTGACCGAGCTGGTGGCGGAGGACTTCGCGCTGTCCGCCGAGTTCGAGCCGTACAAGGCGGACGTTCTGGCGATCATGCAGGAGCAGGTCGCCGAGCTGTGGGCGCGGGTCTGCCTCTTCCCGCCGGAGGCCTTCGTCGAGATCGCCGAGTCGGCCGTCGGGCGGCGGATCATCGACGCGGGCGAGTGGGACGATCCGGTCGTCGAGGAGCGGCTGCGGGCCATCGCGGAGGAGCAGCGGCCCTACCGGCTCGACCGTGCGTCGCTGAACGCGCTCGGGCTGGAGGAGGCCGGGGCGCAGGTCGTCCTGGACGCGCTGATCCAGGGCGGGGACCTGGACGAAGAGCTGGCCGTGCCCGAGGATCGCCTGTCGTTCTTCGCCGAGCCCAACAGCGTGGTCGAGTTCTACCTGCCGGGCGTCGCGGACTACAGCGCGCAGGTCTTCGGCCTGCTGAACGCGGTCGCCGTGGCGACCCAGGAGGCCGTCGCGGAGATCGAGGCGGTGCTCGTCACGCAGGAGGAGGCGCAGGCGGCGGCGCTGCTGGCGGTCGCGCAGGACACGCTGGGCGTGCCCGCCACGGTCGTCACCGCGATCTGCGCCGGGGTCGGCGCCGAGCTGACCGACCTGCTGGAGCCGCCGACGACGGCGTACCGGCGCATCAGGGCGTTCGCCAGGCTGGCCGCCAAACTCGGCCTGGACGAGCGCCGGGTCGCGCTCGCCTTCGGCGACCTGCGGCTGGCCGGGCGTTACCCCGAGCCGCTGGCGCTGCCCGACCAGGCCGACGGCATCGACGCGGTGCTGGAGAGCGCGGACGGAGACGTGTACGTCTTCCGCGGCGAGCGATACTGGCGCTTCCACGAGGGAAAGCTCGCGAACACCGCGCCCCTGGCCACGCTCGTGCCGGGGCTGGCCCGGGTGGAGGCCGCATTCAGGCACCCGGCGGGGGCCGACTGGCTGGTGAGCGGCGCGCGGGCGTACGTGCGCGAGCCCGGCAGCACGCGCTGGGTGGCCCACGAGCAGGTCTGGGGACGCTTCCGCGACGAGTTCGCCGGCGGCGGGAAGATCACCGCCGCGCTGGTGGACGACGACGGGCGGACCTACCTGTTCTGCGGAGATCAGTACGTGCGTTACTCCACCGGGAACTACAGCGTGGTGGACGAGGGGTTCCCGCGTCCCGCGGCGGAGTTCGGCGAGCCCGGGTTCTTCGGCCGGGACGGCGCGTTCCACGCCTTCGGCGACGAGGCGGGATTCTGGCGCGGGGCCCGTGCCGACGACGGGGAGGAGCCCGGCGCGCCGGGGTTCGACGGGCAGGGCTTCGACGGGCTGGTGGACGCCGCGTACGCCGACCCCACCGGCGTGTACGTCTTCCGCGGCGACCGCGTCGCCCTGCACACGGCGTCACTGGAGAACGAGGGCGCGCAGGCCGACGACGGCTACCCGGTGAAGATCGAGACGCAGTTCCCCGGCGTGCCCGCCGAGTTCGAGAGCGACATCGAGGCAGCCTTCGCCGACGCGGGCCGCGTCGTCCACCTGTTCAAGGACGGCCGTACCGTCGCGCTGACCGGCGACGCGCGGATCGTGCCGACCACGCAGCGGTGGGGGAACATGCCTGCCGCGTTCCCCAGTGGCCGGGTCGACGCGGCGTTCGTCGGCCTGGACGGGCGGACGTACCTGTTCAGCGGCGGGACGTACCTGCGTTACTCCGGCACGGACTACTCGCGCGTGGACCTCGGCCACCCACGCGGGATCGCCGCCGACTGGGGCGGCCTGACCAGCGTCGACGCCGCTTTCGTGCTGGACGGCGAGACGTACCTGTTCGGCGGCGGCCGGTTCGTGCGTTACTCGACCGCGGACTACACCAAGCCTGACGAGGGCTATCCGCAGCCGCTGCCCGGCAACTGGTGGAACCTGCCTGACGCGTTCGGTCCGGAGGTCGACGCGGTCTTCACCTCGGCCGACGGGCGGACTCACCTGTTCCGCGGCGACCGGTACGTCGAGTTCGACGCGCGGCGGCGCTGGTGGTCGGCGCCGCGGAAGCTGTCCGAGCAGTGGGACAGCGTGCCGTTCGCCTCGGTGGACGCGGCGTTCACCGGACGCGACGGGCGCACCTATGTGTTCTCGGGCGAGCAGTACGTGCGGTACTCGAGCGGTGACTACAGCAGGACCGACGACAGCTACCCCGCGCCGGTGGCCGCCTTCTGGGGGCGCACGCGCAACAATCTGGCGCGTACCGGGCGGGTGGACGCGGCGCTGCAGGTGGACGAGCACACCTATCTGTTCTCGGGTGACCAGTTCATCCGCTACACCGGCACCACCCCCGACCTCGGCTATCCGCGCGCGCTCTCCGACCTGAAGGAGGAGCCGCGGCTGGGCAGGCTGACGGTGGAGCTGGACGCGGTGGACGCGGCCTTCGCCGATCGGGGGAACGTCTACCTGTTCCGCGAGCACACCTGTCATGTGGTGTCCGACGCGCTGCACCGGACCTACGACGTGCCCGGGGTGTCATGTGCCTTCGTGGAGGACGGTCAGCTGATCGTCGAGAGGCCGAACGGCTGGCGGCGGCAGGGGTCGGTGGAAGGGCTGGGCGCGGTGAGCGGCCCGGCCAGGCCCAGGCTGCTGCGCGAGCTGCCCGAGCGGTTCCGCACCGGCCTGGACGCGGTCCTGCGCGGCACCGACGGCGTCACGTACGTGTTCAAGGGCGACGCCTGCTACGACACGCTCGTCGACCGCGAGTACCCGATCGCCGAGGCGTGGGGCAGGCCGCGCGGGCTCGGCGCGGTGGAGGCCGGGTTCACCGGGCGCGACCGGCGTACCTACCTGTTCAGCGGCGACCAGTACACGGTGGACGGCGGACGGCCACACCGCATCGCCGCGACGTGGGGCGGTCTGACCAGCGTCTCGATCGCGTACGTGTGGCAGGATGCGACCTACCTGTTCGAGCGGCCCGACGAGAACGGGTTCATGCGGTACGTGGTCTACTCGGGCCGCGACTACACCGCGCCCGATCCCGGGTATCCGCAGGTCACCGACGCGTCGTACTGGAACGCCGACGAGGTGCCCCGGGCGGTGCTGCCGGTGGGCGACTCGCTGGTGCTGCTGTCCGGGCTGACGTACACGCTGCCCGACGGGTCGGCGCCGCGGCCGATCGGCCGGCTCTGGCGGGGCTTCGAGGGCACGCTGACCGGCGCGTACGTCGGCGGCGACGGGGCGACCTACTTCTGCTTCGGCGAGCAGTACCGTCGTTACGCCGACGGCGCCTTCGGCCCGCTCACCAAACCGGCCGGCGAGTCGTTCTGGCGGGTGGACGCGGCGTTCACCTGGGCGGGGCGCACGTACCTGATCAGCGGCGACCGGTACGCGCGATACTCCACGGAGGAGTACGCCTACGCCGACCCCGGCTACCCCAAGCCCATGTCCCGAAATTTCCGGAAAGAGTTTCCGGGGCTGGCCGAGTCCTTCGAGGACGCCCTGACCAGCGTGGACGCCGCCGTCACCGGGCGGCGCAGCCTCTACCTGTTCATGGGCGGCCGCTGCCACGTGGTCTCGGCCGGGCAGGAGGCGGTGCTCGAGACCGCCTTCGCCGCGGGCGACGAGGCCGGTTACCAGGCCGACTACGAGGATCTCGCCGGACGGACCCGTCCGCTGGGCGGCCCGCTCGACGCCGCGCTGCTCGTCGGCGAGCGCACCTATCTGCTGTCCGGCGGGCGCTACAGCCGCTACACGGGCAACGAGTACATCCGGCCCGACGAGGGCTACCCACGGGCGATCTTCGCCCGGCTCGCCGACGACCTCGCCCTGCCCTCGCCGCTGCCGGAGGCGTTCCTGGACGGGGTGGACGCGGGATTCGCCGGCCACGGCATCCACCTGTTCGCGGGCTCGAACTACCTGCGGGCCGACGCCCCCGGCACGCCGCCACCGGTGTGGGGCCGGGTACGCAACGCGTTCGACCGCACCGTGGACGCCGTGGTGGCCATCGAGGAGGCGGTGTACGCCTTCCGCGGCGACCAGTACGTCCGCTACACGATCGAACCCGACGGCCCGACGGACGGCGGCCCGGACCCGGCAGGCATCCTGGACCTGGCCGACCCCGGGTTCCCGCGGACGATCAAGGACGACTGGGGCGCCGTGCCGACCACCTTCGAGGCCGGCGTGGACGCCGCGTTCACCCTGGCCGGACGGCTGTACCTGGTGCGCGGCGACACGTACGTCAGTGACGCGGGCCTGGTGCGCACGATCACCGAGGGCTTCGGCGACGGCGCCGACCACCGGCTCGCCGACCTGTTCACGATCATCCGGTTCGCCGCGCTCGGCGCGGCGCCGGCCGAGGCCCTGACGGCCGCGGACGAGGAGCCGTACAAGACGATGGCGGCCCTGTTCGGCTGGGACGTGGCCGAGCTGATGTGGGCCCAACGCACCCTGCCGTCGGAGTCGAACATGGGCTTCGTGCTGGCGGCGCGCGAGCTGTTCGCGCTCGCGCGCAGGGCCGGCGTGCCGCCGTCCACGCTGCCCGGCCTGACCGGCGAACGCGACAGCGTCCTGCGGCGCGACGCGCTGCTGTCGGTCGTGCTCGCGGCCGACCCCGGCCTGGCCGACTCCACCGACCTGTTCGACCGGCAGCTCATCGACGTCGACATGGGCGGCAAGGGCGTCACCTCGCGGATCCGCGAGGCGATCGCGGCCGTGCAGCTCTACCTGCACCGCTGCCTGCTGGACCTGGAGCAGGCCCCCGGCCTCACCGACCCGGAGACGCGGGCGCGGCTGCGCCGCTGGTGGTCATGGATGAAGAACTACCGGGTGTGGGAGGCCAACAGGCGGGTCTACCTGTATCCGGAGAACTACCTGCGTCCCGAGCTGCGTGACACCAAGACGCCCGGCTTCGCCGACCTGGAGAGCGACCTGCTGCAGAGCGGCGTCACCTCCGCCACCGCGCAGCGCGCGTACAAGCGTTACCTGGACGAGTACACCGAGGTGTCCCGGCTGGAGATCGCCGGTGGGTACGTGGACGCCGCCCACGCGGGGGCGCGCGACCTGGTCCTGTTCGGGCGTACCCGCAGCGATCCGCGGCGCTACTACTGCCGTACGGCCACCTTCCGCGACGGCGACAAGCTGTCGGCCACCTGGCGGCCCTGGCAGAAGGTGGACCTGCGCATCGACGCCGACCGCGTCCAGCCCGTACGGGCCTTCGACCGGACCTTCGTGTTCTGGGCCACCGTCGAGGACCTGCCACCCGAACGGACCGGCACCACGACCATCGCGGTCGTCGAGTCGGGCACCGGCCAGCAGGTGAGCGCACCGGTACGGCACGCCGTCAAGATCTATTACTCCTACGTCAACCTCAACCAGGAGTGGGTGCCCGCGCAGCTGCTGGCCACCGGGTCGTCGACGAACATCCCGATACTCGGCGTCACCCTCGCGGTGCGGCCCGGCCCGCTGCCCGGTGGCGGCGACCACCAGGCCATCATCGCCTCGTACGTGGCCACGCTGGCGGGCGGCGGCAGCATGGGCACGTCGTACGCGCTCACTCCCGAGCTGTACAGCGTGCCCGTGTCCGGGATCGCCGTGCAGCCGCCCACGGGCGACGTGACGACCATCTTCGACGAGCCGGGCGGGATCGACCCGGCTTCGGTGATCTGGTTCAACCGGCCGGCCGGCTTCGGGATGGGCGAGGGCTCCTGGTTCAGCGTGGACCACAAGGGCGGCAGCTTCCTGTGCCGGCCGATCATGCCGGCCGCGGGAGAGCCGGCCGCGCTGGCGCCGATCAAGGGGGCCACCGGGCTGCCCAACTGGGTGCGCGTGGACGCCGCCGTCACGCTGCCCGACGGCACGCGTTACTTCTTCAACAACAGCAGGCGCGGCCGGTTCACCAAGATGGCGTCGGGGTCGAACACCGCGGAGAGGAGCAAGTACATCTCCCGGCACTGGGGTCTCACCGAGCCGCTGCGGCCGTCGGACCCGTCGTGGCCTGGAGTCGAGCCGGATCCCGACGCCGAGCCGGACGCCACGGCCGCGCCCGAACCGGCGCGAGGCGAGTCACGCGGCGAGTCACGCGGCGGGCGCAGGCCAGGGAGGATCGACCTGCCGGTTCCGCACGACCCTCCGGCCCAGCAGGGTGCCTCGTCCGACGGGCCGGGCTGGACCTCGGTGGACGCGGCGTGGGTCGTCGACGACACGTACCTGTTCATCACCAGCGGCACCAGGCTCGCCCGCTACACCCTCGGCCCGGGGTACAGCATCCCAGAGGTGGTCGACCAGGGATACCCGCAGACGATCACCCACACCGTCGAGGCCGTCTTCCGCGGCTGGGCGATCAGCGGCGGCGAGTACGCCAGGGTCGGCGACTGGAAGTGGCGGCCCCTGGCGGGCAACTGGGGCGAGCTGCCCGCCGGGATCACCGGCGCCCTGGAGACCAGCGCCGACGTGTACCTCTTCGTCGGCGACCAGTACGCCGTGTACGCCAAGGGCGGCAACCTGCCGCGCCCGTACGAGTACACCGAGGTGCCGCACGACATCATCAGGCTCACCACCAGCACCGCGTACAAGCTGAACCAGCGCCTGCTGGCCGGCGGCGTGCCCGCACTGCTGGACACCTACACCCAGGAGACCGACGAGCTGCCCGCCTTCGACACCGGCGGCTCCGACGCCGTCACGATCAAGGTCCGCGAGGGACGGGTCAAGAAGGCCTGGCTGCCCGGCCGGTCTCACCTGGACTTCACCAGCGCGAACGGCATCTACTACTGGGAGATCTTCTTCCACGCCCCGCTGCTGATCGCGCAGGCGCTCAACGCCGCCCAGCGGTTCGACGAGGCGCGGACCTGGTACGAGTACGTCTTCGACCCCACGCAGCCCGGTCAGCCGTGGCGGTTCCTGCCCTTCCTCGGCGCGGACCCGGCCGCGCTGGCCGACGCGTTGCGGGCGTACGGGGATCCGGCGCTCGCCGGCGCGATCGCGTTGCTCGACTCGCTCGTGCCGGTCTTCCGTGGCGGCGCGGCGCTCACCGACGGGCAACGCAGGGACCTCGCCGCGCTGGCCACGCTGCCACCGGGTGAGGAGCTCGCGCTCGCCATGGAGCTGCCCCGCGTGTACGACGTGACAGGCGACGTGGACAGCCTGCGGGAGGCGTACCGCGATGATCCGTTCGACCCGCACACGATCGCGGCGCTGCGGCCGGTGGCCTACCGGCGGGCGGTGGTCACCGGGTACATCGACAACCTGCTCGACTGGGGCGACCAGCTCTACCGGCGCTTCACCCCGGAGAGCGTGGACGAGGCGCGGATGTTGTACATCTTCGCCCACGACCTGCTCGGGCGGCGTCCGCAGGAGCTGGGGCCGATGCCCCTGGACGCGGCCATGGGCTTCGCCGAGCTGGAGAAGGTCTCGGCCTCGGACGAACTGTTCGGGGAGCTGGCCAGGGTGCATGCCAGCATCGGGCACCCGTACTTCTTCGCGCCGGTCAACACCATGCTGCTCGGCTACTGGGATCTGGTCACCGACCGGCTGACCAAGATCAGGGCGTCGCTGGACATCATGGGCATCAGCCGGCCGCTGCCGCTGTTCGAGCCGCCCATCGACCCGATGACGCTGGTCGCGGGCGCGTACGCGGGCGAGCTCGACGGCGTGAGCGTCACGCCGGCCGCCGAGGTGCCGCAACACCGGTTCGCCTACCTGTACCGCAGGGCGCAGGAGCTCACCGACCGGGTCTGCCAGTTCGGGGCGAACCTGCAGGACGTGCTGGAGCGCCAGGACGCCGAGGCGCTCAGCATGCTGCAGTCCACCCAGGAGACAGGCATTCTGGAGCTCACCCGCGCCGTCAAGGCAGCGCAGATCGTCGACGCCGAGGAGACGCTCG
Source organism: Nonomuraea sp. NPDC005692 (assembly GCF_040631115.1). Taxonomy (NCBI): domain Bacteria; kingdom Bacillati; phylum Actinomycetota; class Actinomycetes; order Streptosporangiales; family Streptosporangiaceae; genus Nonomuraea; species Nonomuraea sp. NPDC005692. Next base: position 252,087 of record NZ_JBEXYU010000007.1, read on the forward strand.
CCGGCCTGCGGACCGGGCTGGCCGGGGCGCGGGCGCGCATGACCCACTTCCAGCAGGTGATCGACGCGGGTGTCACGCCGCTGCAGGTCGCCCAGCTCTCCATGATGGCCGCCGCGTCCACCGCCCACTTCACCTCCAGCGGGCTGCGGATCGGCGCCTCCGTCGCGCACGGCGCGCCGCAGGTGCTGGTCGGCCCGTTCATCCTGGGCACGATGGCCGGCGGCGACGAGATCGGCGACGCCCTGGACAGCGTCGCCGGGATCGCCGAGTCGCTGGGCGAGGGGCTGTCGGTCCTGGGCGAGCTGCTCGGCGTACGCGCGGAGCAGGAGCGGGCCATGCAGGACAACCAGCTGCAGCTCGCCATCGCCACCAACGAGAGCGCGCAGATCGAGCACCAGGTCACCAGCGCTGAGGCGCGGCTGGCCATCGCGCGGCGGGAACTGGACATCCTGCACCAGCAGATCTCCGACCAGGAGGCGGTGACGGCGTTCCTGCGGGAGAAGTTCACCGGCGCCGACCTGTACCAGTGGATGTCGGGCCGGCTCGCCGGGCTGTACTTCCAGACCTACGGGATGGCGGCCGACCTGGCCCGTGCCGCCGAACGTGCCTACCAGTACGAGCGTGGCGCCACCGGCGGCGTGATCACTCCCGCGCACTGGGACAGCAGGCGCAAGGGCCTGCTCGCCGGGCAGCTGCTCGCGCACGACCTGGACCGGCTGGGTCAGGCGTACGCGGCAGGGGACGGGCGGCGACTGGAGATCACCCGGCAGATCTCGCTGCTGGAGCTGGATCCGGTGGCGCTGCTCACGCTGCGCACGACGGGCAGTTGCGAGTTCGCGCTCACCGAGGGCTTCTTCGACCGCGACTTCCCCGGCCACTACCGCCGCCAGATCCGCACCATGGCCATCACGTTCGTCGGCGCGGACGGGGCGACGTTGCCGCTCAACGCCACGCTCGGCCAGGTCACGCACCACACCCTGCTGACCCCCGACCCGAAGGGCGTGCAGTACCTGCTCACCCCGACCGGCACGCCGCCGAGCAGCGTGCGCACCGACTGGCGGGCGGGCCGGCAGATCGCGTTGTCGCAGCCGCCCGAGGGCTGGGAGAACAACGGCCTGTTCGAGCTGCGTTACGACGAGGACCGCTACCTGCCGTTCGAGGGCACGGGCGCGGTCTCCGCCTGGCGCCTCACACTGCCCGGCCTGCGTTCCGCCGACCACCCCGCCGGTCTGTTCGACGCCAAAATCACGCTGCGGTACGAGGCGGACCACGGTGGCGAGACGTTCGCGGCCGGGGTGAAGGGGCTGCTGCAGCCGTACGACGCGGCGCGGTTCATCGACGTCGCAGCGGAGTTCCCCGAACAGTGGGAGTCATTCACGGACACTCTCACCCTTCCCCTGTCCCCCGCCCTGCTGCCGGACCTGTACAACCCGCAGATCACGGGCATCTACCCGGTGTACGACCCGGGTGCGTCCGGCACCGCCCAGTTCGCCGTGCACGGCAACCCGCTGGTCGACGGCCGCCTCCTGCCCACTCCCGGGCTCCCGGCCACCGCTCCCCTGGTGCTCACCTTCACCGGTGACCGCTCCGCCCTCGCGGGTCTGCGACTCGCCCTCCTCTACCGCGCCCGCTGACCAGGACGGATCACGACCATGAAGAGAAAAGCCAAGTCGGTGTCCGGGCCGAAGAAGAAGGCGAACCAGAACACGGGTGACTTCCAGCCCAACCGCGTACCCGTCACCATCGACACGGACTCCGACACCGGCACGGGCGCGACCGGCGGCGACAGGACGCCGCTCACGATCACGCCGGTCCGGACGACGGACCGCGAACCCAGCACGATCACCAAGCCCAAGCAGTCGTTGTCGTTCCTGACCCCGCCCATCTCACTGACGACCACGAACCTCGACGTGGACCCGCCGAAGCCCACCAAGAAGCAGAAGGCGTCGAAGGACGATCTGGGCACCAGCGCCCTGGCCCTCGCACAGAGCATCATGGAGGGCACGGAAGAGGGGTCGTCGACGTACGACTACGCCCAGCAGATGCACGAGCTCGTCACGCTGGCCGGCATGCAGGTGATGAAGAAGTTCTCGCCCAAGCAGCTGACCCTGATGGCGAAGATTCTGCTCAAACGGCAGACGATGGCCGTCGAGGGCCCTGACCAGACGGTCGACGAACTCACCGCGACGGTCCGTGACTACCTCCTCGCCGTCCGCCCGAAGGCGGACGCGTACGTGCTGCCGGGGTCGAAGAAGAAGGGCATGGACACCGTGTCCTCGAAGCAGCAGGCCGCCGAGACGAGCGCCTGGCTGGACGTGGCGCTGTCCGTCCTCGGCCGGGACGGCTTCGACGACGGCGGCAGACTGGTGTGGATGCGGAAGAACATCGACAACCTGCTGAAAGCGATCGCCGACGGCACGGCCACCGTCGAATGGGCGGAGCTGCGCGGCTACATCTTCCAGATCAACAAGACCCTGGCGGCACGCAGCAGTTATCTGCTCAGGGACGTCGAACTACCGATCACCATCCCGGATTCCACCAAGGGGAGATCGGTGGACAGCATCGAGCTGGTCTTCACCCCGGGAGAGCCGGAGCCCGCACTCTGCTTCTGCGAGTACAAGGGCTACGGCACCGATCAGACCCCCAGCAAGGACTTGACGCAAGGCTTCGACGAACAGCTCAACGACTACGTCAAGAAGCTCTCGCTGCCGGCCCAGCCCTGTCACCTGCGTTACGTCTTTCCTGGCGCGGCCCCCGATTGGGTGCATCCCAAGCTCCGCGCCGCCGCTGAGAGGCTGCAGGCCGCCGGGAAGAAGGTCTACATCACCGAGGGATCCGGCACCAGGGTCGTCGGAAAGGAGAAGAACTTCTTCGGCAAGCCGACGAAGCAGATCACCACCACCACCTCCACCGACCCCCCCGTCATCACGCCGCGGGCAAGAGCCGCCTCGACCCCCAGCGTCGTCGTCAAGGAGAAGGTGACCCCGCCCAAGAAGAAGCCCCCGGCCAAGAAGAAGGCGACGAAGAAGGATGAGGAGATCGACGGGCAGGGCAAGCTGGACGCCTTCTGGCCGACCGCCAAGGTGCACCCGCCGGCCTCCACTCCCCCGCCGGGCGACCGGCCTCGCAGCACGTCGACCGTCCTGACCAAGAGCCCGTGGACCTGACCCCGCACAAGGTCCTCCTCGGCCGCCACTTGCCGATGCAGCACCAGGGACACATCACGTGCGACCAGATCTCCAGGTCAGTCACGAGTCTTGTCCTTGAGGAACAGGGCGAGCACCAGCCCTGCGGCCATGACGCAGCCGACCACGATGAAGACGGTGTCCATCGCGCCGGCCATGCCGTCCAGCACGGGCCGGGCCAGGCGGGCGTCGAGATGGTCGAGGTAGGAGGTGTTGTTGAGGTCGACGCCGGATCCATCGTGCAGGCCGGCGATCAGATGCCGTGCGCTGGGGTCCGCGGTCACCGCGGGGTCGTGCAGGGCTGATCGGAACGCCGGGGTGTTCTCTGCCTGGTGGAAGGCGGCGGTGATGCGGTCCTCGGTGAGAGCGAACAGGAGCGACAGGTAGATCGCCGTTCCGGCGGGGCTCGGCTTCGCCCGTGTCGGCCTGTGGGCAGAGGACGACGAACACGCCGACGCGATCTCGTGCGCATTGACCGAACCGCTCCGCCTACCGGTCCCGGGATCGACGGTGATAGACATCCGGCGTGGAAAAGAACTTGGAGTTCCCTGACCTGCTGCGACTGATCGATGAACGGTCGACCGCCTTCCGCGCCACGGTCGCCGCCGCGCCCAGTCTCGACGCACAGGTGCCGACCTGTCCCGGGTGGACGCTGTTCGATCTGGTGAGGCACCTGGGTGGTGGAGACCGTTTCTGGGCCGCCATCGTCGGCGCGGGGCCTGCCGACGCTCCCCCGGCCGAGGCCGCCGCTGCGCGCGCCGCCCTGGAAGTGCCGCAGGAGCGCGAGGCCCTGCTGGCCTGGCTGACGGAGTCGACGCAACTACTGCTGGGCGTACTGCGGGAGGCGGGACCGGACGCCGGCTGCTGGGCGTGGTGGAGTGCCCTGCAGACGCCACGGAGCTCCGGCGGAGTCGCCCGGCACCGGGTTCAGGAGAGCGCGGTGCACACGTACGACGCCCAGCTCGCCGGGGGCGCCCCGCAGCCGGTGCCGGCCGAGGTCGCCCTCGACGGCGTCGAGGAGTTCCTGTTCACCTGCGTCGCGACGCCCATCGCCTGGCCGCACAAGCCTACGGCCTTCGACTTCCACGCCGCCGAGGGCCGCTCCTGGCGCCTCTCGGTCGACGGCGACGGCGCACGCTCTACCCGCATCCCCACGCCCACTGCCGGCGAGGACTCGGACGCAGCCGGCGCCTCCGTCCATGGCACGGCCGGTGAGCTGGTCCTCTACTTGTACGACCGTATCCCGGCCGCCTCCTTGCACGTTGACGGCGACGCAGGGCTGCTTGACCTGCTCCGCGCCTGGGAGCCGAAGGAGTAGGCCCGGCGCTCGGGTCCGTGCCGGCCCGATGTGGCACCAGGCATCGAAGCAAGTGCCCTCTGCGTAACCGCCGCCCGGGACCGTGGCACGCGACCCCGCCCAGACGATCACACACCGCTGCTGATCGTGGTCGAGTGGTAGGCCTGGGCGGGGGCGCGCACTCCCGGCTTGGCAGGGACGGCTGGATCCTCATGCCGACCGCCTCATCCGAGGACGCCTCCTCGCGGATCGCCGAAAAGCGCGAGCTCATGGCTGATCCCGAGTTCCGCGAGTCCGTGATCGTGGAGTCGTCGAACGGTCCGGCGAAACAGAGGATGACCGCCACGTCGCCCCACAGATCACGGACGAGGTCAACCGGCACACCGCGCCAGGAAGACGCACTCTCTTCCTGACCGATCAGGCACATCGCGAACGTCCGCCACCACGTCCCCGTGGGCGACCAGACGCCCTCCGGGCCGAGCGGCACACCGCCGGTTTGACGCGTACACTTGCACCTGTAAGACTGAACTAACAGGTGCAAGACAGACCCTCTCCAAGGACGACATGCCGACCAGCGAAGAGTTGCTCCGCCTGCTCGGCGCGGTCGGGCATCCACTCAGGTTGCAGATCCTCGCCGAGCTCGCCGGCGGCCGGATCCATGTCAGCGAGCTGGCCCGCCGGATCAAGGTGTCCCGTGCGCTGCTCTACATGCATCTGGAGCGGCTGGAGAAGGCGGGGCTGGTCGAAGGGCGGCTGGAGCTGTCGGCCGACGGCAAGGCGATGAAGTACATCGAGCTGCTGCCCTTCGAGCTCACCCTGACGATCGACACCGTCCTCGCGGCTCTGCGCGCGGACGACGAGGAAGGACCCCATCAGGTGCAGGAGACCCCGCAGTGATCGACATCGGTTCCATCGTGATCCCCATCGTGGTCGTGCTGATTCTGTTCGGCGCGATCACGGCCTGCATGGCGTTCTACTTCCGGTTCGAACGGCACCGCACCGACGTGCTGACGGCCGAGATGGCCAGATATCGCGAACTGGCCGAGCAGGCCGTGCAGCGGCAGGGCGAGGTGCAGGCCAGGCTGGGCGAGCTGACGGAGAAGGTCGCGGCGATGGAGAGGATCCTGCTCAGCGTCGACTGACGAGCCTGTGACACAGGTCCGGGGGCGAGCGGCAACTCACCCCCGGACGGCGGAACCGCACGACCACGCCGTGACGGCGTGCCTTTGACGCGTACGTGTTCCTACAGAAAGGAGAGCAGCTCATGCTGCTCGAACGCAAATCATCCCGCCGGCGTGCCCTCATCTGCTCGCTGGCGGTCGCCGCGCCGCTGCTCGCGGTGAGCGCCCCCGCCGCCGCGACGGCGGCCGATCCGGCACGGTCGGTACGGGAGTTCGCCGACGCCTACGTGCCCCGCCAGCTCAAGGAGCACCACATCCCGGGGGCGGCGATCGCCGTCGTGGCGGGCGGCCGTCAGGTCTTCGCCCAGGGGTACGGCGTCGCCGAGGTGGAGACCGGCCGTCCCGTGGACCCCGAGCGGACCGTCTTCGCCCCCGCGTCGGTGGCCAAGCTGATCACCGCCACCGCCGTCATGCAGCTCGTCGAACGGGGCCGAATCGACCTGAACGCCGACGTCAACCAGTACCTCACCACGTTCAAGATCGACGATGCCTACCCGGGCCGGCCGGTCACCATGGCGAACCTGCTGACCCACACCGCCGGGTTCGCCGGCGGTGACTTCGGCACCGGCGCGGCCACCGCCCGTGATGTGCACCCGCTCGGCGCCCACCTCGCCGACCACCAGCCGCCCCGGATCCGGCCGCCCGGCGCGAGGGCCGTCTACTCCAACTACGGGATGGGCCTGGCCGGCTACCTGGTCGAGGTGCGCTCGGGCCTGCCCTTCCACCAGTACGTGCAGGAGAACATCTTCCGCCCGCTCGGCATGACGCGCTCCAGCATGACCCAGCCGGAGCCCGGTCCCGTCGCCCAGGCACTGGCCCCCGGTTACCGTCTCCAGGACGGCCACCAGGTCCGGGCCGAAGGGGCCAAATACGGGCACATGCCGCCGCACGGAGCCGGCTTCCGCTCCACCGCCACCGACATGGCCGCGTTCATGCTGGCCCAGCTGACCGGCGGCAGGGGGATACTCAGGCCGGACAGCGTGCGGCTCATGCAGAGCCGCCACTTCGGCAACGCCGAGGGCACCGCCGGCATGGGGTACGGCTTCCAGGAGTACACCAGGAACGGCCGGCGCCTGGTGGTGCACCGGGGCAACATTCCCGGCTACTTCGCGATCATGGCGCTGATCCCCGACCGGGGCATCGGCGTCTACGCCTCCTACAACGGCATCGGCAAGGGCGGCCCCGACTCCGCCTGGTCCCTGGTCAACGCCTTCGCCGACCGCTTCGCCCCGGCCCCCGCCCCGGCGGACGCCACGCCGGGCCCGCTGCCCGACGTCGCCCAGTACACCGGCACCTACCGTACGGCCCTGGCCGCCGACATGACCGACCTGGGCAAGCTCAGCTCGCTCACCAGCACCGTGACGGTCAGCGCGGGCGGCGACGGCCTCCTGACCACCACCGGCGCGGTCGCGCTCGGCCCCACCGAGAGCCGCCAGTGGACGCAGATCGCCCCCGCCCTGTTCCGCGAGAAGAACGGCTACCGCACCATCCGGTTCCGCCCCGACGGCCTGCTGGCCACGGAGAACCCGGCCGGGCCGCTGGAGCGCCTGGCCTGGTACCAGTCGCCCACGTTGCATCTCGGCGTGCTCGGCGTGAGCCTGACCGTGCTGCTGCTGTCGGCTGTGGGCGGACCCCTCGCGCATGCCGTACGCCTCGCGCGGCGCCGTCGCAGGCGCGCCGGGTCCGGTGACGGTGACGGCGCCGCCTCCGCAGGTGCTTTCGGGGCTGCCGCCGGAGCCGGGCGGGCGGCGCGCCGGCGGCCGGTTCGCAGGCCACGCCTGGCCGGGCTGCCCGCGTGGATCACGGCGGTGCTCGTCACGGCCTCCGCCGGATCCCTCGTGGCGATGTTCGCCGACTTCGACGCCAACCAGGCCGAGTTCTTCCTGGGCGGCAGCCCGTTGTTCACGACCATCACCACGCTGCCCGTCCTGGCCGCGGCCGGGGCCGCCGTGACGCTGGTCACCGCCGGGCTGGCCTGGGTCAAGGGCTGGTGGACCCTGGCCGGGCGGGTTCACTGCACCGTCGTGGTCCTCGCCGCGCTCGCCTATCTGAGTGTGGCCGCCGCCTACAACCTGATCGGCTGAGAGCCTCCGGAGACTCCCGCCTGGCACGCCGGCGTGGCCGCCGAGCCGCTGGTCAGCCGGTCAGGTGGGATGAGCGGCGGCTTCTTGTGAAGGCCGGCGGGTCCGACGGCGGGGGTTCGGCGGTCCGCCAGTACCAGCGGGCCGCCGACGCCTCCGTGCCGCCAGGCCGGTTCCCGGGAGTACCCGACCGGCGGGCACGGCCTGTTCGTCACCCGCTCTCCGACCTGGCTGGTCAGGCGCAGATCTTCACTGCGTCAGTCATGTTGTCCGCCGACTGTGGCATGTCGCCCTTCGCGCCGTCGGGCACGTTCACGAGTAGTTGCCATTCGGCGCCCGTCCAGTTGTACAGTGCGACGCTCGTGCCGGTCCGGTTCTGATACGAGGTCAGCCGGTCCCCCAAGCCGGCGCTTCCGATGTCGTGCATGCTGCAGGTGGCGTCCTTTTGGACGATCATGGTGCCCGCGCCTTGGGCGCCGTCCCATGCGCAGAACAGTCCACCGGGGCAGCTCCACTCCCCCGTGCCTCTGGTCGGCTTGGACGACTGCTTGGAGGGGTTGTGGCCACTCTTGGGGCTGCCTGCCGAGGCGGAGTGGATACCGCCGTCCCGGCAGACCCCGAGCGCCTGGCATACCGGCTCGCCCCACAGCGGTGAGGTCACGAGGGCCGTGATCAGGCCGATGACGGCGACCACTATGGGTATCAGCGAGCTGCTTCCTTCTCTCCCTGTCATGTGGACTCTCCTGGCTAAGGGGGTTATGACCCGGTCAGGGCATGGGGTGTTACCGGATGGTGCCGGTGCATCGGGGGCCTCGTCCCGGACGACCTCCCCGCGCCGCAGCGGCGCGGGGAGCCCGGTTTTCGAGAACGGCTAGGCGACCCTGTTGATGTGCCAGCTCTGGTTCTCGCCGCCCCAGCAGCGGGCCTGCACCACCCTGGCGCCGTTGGCGGGGTCCACGTTGGCCACGTCCAGGCACAGACCACTGTGCTTGGCGATGACGCGCATGGTGCCGTCGGCGTTCTTCTTGAGCCGCCACCGCTGGTTGGCCTTGTAACTGCAGGTGGCCTGGAGCACGGCCGCCGCGCCCGCGGTGCTCGCGAAGGCGACGTCCAGGCACTTGCCGCTGTGCCTGGCGACGAACACGTACGACCCGTCGTCGAACTTGCGGGCCTCCCACTGCTGGCTGAGCACTCGGTCCAGGCACTGCCACTGGTGCGTCGGGGTGGCGTGCAGGGTGCTCCCGTGCAGTACGTCCAGGCACTTGCCGCTGTGCTCGGCGACGAACTTGTAGTAGGCGGGTGCGGCGTGGGCGATCCCGGTTCCGGTGAGGGGGAGGCCGGCGGCCACGGTCAGGGCGACGACGAGGGCGCGGCGGACTGTTGCGGAGGCCATGGTGACTCTTTCTGATGAGAGTTGACGGGTCTGCCGGAGTTCATCCGGCAGACTTCGGACTGGTGGCCACCGACGGGTGAGCACTCCGTCTTCCTGGACCGAAGTCCTGAGGAAAGACCGTGTCCCACCCTGTGACCGGGTGCGTTGATCGCTGATGGATGGGAGCCCGTGCCCAGGAGGCTCGGGCGTCCTCGTTGCTCCACCATCGGCTCCGGCGTGGTCCCGGCGACAGAGGCGCCCGTCCCGGCCGTCCGGGAATCACGGGAAACAGCAGGCCGGGGGCTGTGGGGCGGCCGCGCGTGAGGGGCACGGCAGGACGGCGTGGCGTGACGGCGCGCCCCCGAGCGGCCTTCGTCAGCCGGGTCCCGATGAGCCGGGACCGCCGCCTCTGTCGCCGGGACCACGCGACGCTCCACGGTGGAGACCCCGGTCGCGGGCGCGGCCGTGGGTCTGGTGATGGGAGGAAGGCCATGGTGTCGGCGGGCTGGTCGGGTTCGCGCACTGGTACGGCTCGGCCGGGCCGCGGCAGCGGGCAGAAGGTCGCGGCGTGAGCTCCCTAGGGACGCGGCGGAAGATGGGTGATAATCGCGGCATCGTGGATACCGCTCCTGTCGACGCCGCCACGACCGCCGCCTGCGGGACGGCGGTCGTGCTCACGATGGCCTGCGCCGCGGCGGCGATCGTCTACCCGGTGAGGGCCTGGTCGATCGTCCTGCCGGTGGTGGCGGTCGTGTACGTGTCGGTGCCGGTCGTGGGGGCGGCCATGGCACGGTCGCAGCCGCGCAACCCGGTCGGCTGGATCCTCGTGGCCAGCGGCGTCGGCTTCCCGCTCGCCTGCACCGGCTACCTCCTGGCCGAGGCCGCCTACACCGCCGGAGCGGACGTCCCCTTCGCGGCATGGGCGGGATGGCTGGACGGATGGCCCTGGGTGCCGGCGCTGGGGCTCGTACCGACGCTCGGGCTGTTGCTGTTCCCCGATGGGCGGCCACCGTCGCCGCGGTGGCGTCCGTTCCTGTGGTTGTGCTGTGCGCAGGCCATCATGCTGTTCCTCGGCCTGCTGCTGTCGCCGACGCTGTCGGACTTCCCCGAACACGACAATCCGACCGGGCTGGCGGGAGAGTGGGGGACGGCGGCGGCCGGGCTGTCCGCCGTGATCGCGCTCATGGCGCCACTGTCCACGGTCGCGGCCTGGTCGGTGCACCGCAGGAGAGCCCGCACCACCGATCCGCGCCAGCTGGCCGCGCTGAACCTGGTGCAGCCCGCCGCCTGGCTGCTGGCGGCGGCCTGGTGGGGATGCATCGCGCTCATCTCGTTCGGAGGAGAGTCGATAGACGCCACCCCCGCCGAGGTCTCGGGCATGCTGGCGCTGGCCGGCACGGCGTGGGTCGCGATCCGCCGGTACGGGCTGTTCGACGGCCGCCGGGTGCTCAGCGCGACGATGGCCTACGGACTGCTCACCGTGCTCGTGTTCACGGTGTATCTGGGCGTCGCGGCCGTCGTGCGGCTGCTGACGTCCGAGGCCGTCAGCGAGGCCCTTGCCGTCGTCGCCGCGACGCTGGTGGCGCTGCCACTGCGCGACGTCCTGCAACGCGCCGTCAACCGGATCGTCTACGGCTACCGGGACGACCCGGCCGGCGCGCTCGTCCAGCTCAGCCGCCGACTGGAGGCCGCCGCCCTCCCCGAAGAGGTGCTGCCCAGCGTCGCCCGCACCGTGCAGGCCGCGCTGCGCGTCCCGTACGTGGAAGTCCGCCTCGGACAGAACGTCAGGGCCTGCGCGGGAGACCCGTCCGGCGATCCGCCGGAGGAGTTCCCGCTCGTGTTCGCAGGTGAGACGGTCGGTACGCTCGCCGTGGCCGGGCGTGACCCCGGCGGGGCATTCACCCCCGGGGAGCGGCGGCTGCTGTCCGGCCTGGCGGGCCAGATCGCCGCCGCCGGCCACGCCGTGTCGCTCACCGCCGATCTGCTGCGCTCACGCGAACGGCTGGTGTCCGCGCTGGAGGAGGAACGGCGACGGCTGCGCCGGGACCTGCACGACGGGCTCGGGCCGGCGCTGGCTGGAACGGTGCTCGGGCTGCAGCGGGCGCGTTCCCGGCTGGCCACCGACGCCGACGCCGTGGCCGGGCAGCTGAACGAGCTCACCGCGCAAGTCCAGGAGGCCGTCGCCGAGATTCGCAGGCTCGTGTACGGCCTGCGCCCGCCCGCCCTGGACGAGCTGGGACTGATCGGCGCCCTGCGCGAGCAGGCCAGGACGCTTGGGCCGTTCGTGGTCGAGGGGCCGCAGGAGGAACCCGTCCTGCCCGCCGCCGTCGAGGTCGCCGCCTACCGGATCGCCCTGGAGGCCATGACCAACGCCGCCCGCCACGCGCACGCCGGCCGCGGCACCGTACGGATCAGCGCCGGCACCGCCCTGCACCTGGAGATCAACGACGACGGCATCGGCATACCTGACGGCTACCGCGCCGGCGTCGGCATCACCTCGATGCGCGAACGCGCCGCCGAACTGGGCGGCACCTGCCTGGTCGAACGCGCCACCCCGAACGGCACCACGATTCGCGCGACCCTCCCCCTCAGCCCCGCACGAACGCCCGCGGAGACGTCATGACCGACACCCGCCCGATCAGCGTCGTGGTGGCCGACGACCACCCGATCTTCCGCTCAGGCCTGCGCCAACTGGTCGAGGACAGTCCACTCCTCGAGTTCGTCGGCGAGGCCGCCGACGGTCAGCAGGCCATCGAGCTCTGCTTCCACCGGCAACCGGACGTCGTCCTCATGGACATCCACATGCCGGGCACGAACGGCATCACCGCCACCCGCCGCATACTCGCCGACCTGCCCTCGACCGGCATCCTCATGCTCACCATGCTCGAGGACGACACCTCCATCTTCGCGGCCCTGCGCGCCGGAGCCCGCGGCTACGTCGTCAAGGGCTCAGGGCCCGACGACATCATCCGGGCCATCACGGCTGTGGCCGCCGGCCAGGCCCTGCTCGGTGCCACCGCCGCCGCCCGCATCGCCTCCTTCCTCCAGCCCGACGTGCGCAACCCCGCCCACCCGTTCCCGTCCCTGTCACCACGCGAACGCGACATCCTCGACCTCATGGCCGCCGGCAAACTCAACGCCGCCATCGCCGACGCCCTGGCCCTGAGCGAGAAGACCGTCCGCAACAATGTCTCCAACATCTTCACCAAACTTCAGGTGACCACCAGATCAGACGCCATCGTCAAGGCCCGCCGCGCCGGACTGGGCGAACACGCCACCCCCAGCGGAGACGACGGACACCCCGGCCGCCACCGAGCCGATCCCCCGAACGCCGAACACGCATGAGAGCACTCATCTGATCACGCCCAGTTCAGGAACTCAGCCAATATTCGGCACCGGTCTTCCCGTCCTGTGGCAGCGGTGGCGCGGCGCGCCCTCGAAGAGGCGTTCCAGGGACTGAACGCCTCAGCCGTCAGCGGCGCGGCGTATCCAGGAAGGCCGGGTCGAGGACTGCGCCGACGCGCTTGACGTCCTGGACGATGGGGGCGGTCTCGACGTGGCCGATCGACTTCAAGGCGGCCACCCGTCCGGTGAGGTAACGGTAGAGCTCGCGGGAGTCACGGCAAACGACCTGGACGGCCAGGTTGGTGGGCCCGGTGGTGGCCGCAGCGAAGACGACCTCGGGGTGTCCGGCGAGCGCCTGCCCGGTAGCGACCAGCTCCGCGGGGGCGACCGTCGCCCACAACCGGGCCGCGGTGTGGAAGCCGACGTATGGGAGATCGAACTCGGCGTAGTAGTGGAGCACGCCGATGCCGCGCAGATGGTCGAGACGGCGTCCGACGGTCGACTGCGACCAGCCGGTCGCGGCGGCGAGCTCGGCGTGGCCGGCCCGGCCGTCACGGGCCAGGATGTCGAGGAGCCGCTGGTCGCCAGGATCCAGACGCTGGATGTCGTCGATCTCCGGCGCCGGTTCGGGGCTCAACCGCTGGACCTCCTCGGGGCTGAGAGCCTCCAGGCTGCGGATCCTGCCGGGCGAGCCGTAATAGGTGTGCAGGACCGAATGCGCGGCGACGGCGACGACCCGATTACCGCGCGGCAACCCGTCCAGCAGGAGTTGCTCGCTCTCGACCTGGCTGCGGGTACGCGCGATGCAGAGCAGTTCTGTGCCGCCGGAGACGATCTGGACCCAGGCGGTGTCAGGACGCCGCGCCAGGGTGGCGGCGACGCTCTGCGCTGCGCCGGGCGCGCAGCGCAGCCTGAGGAGCCATCGGCCGTGGGCGACGTAGTTGGCCGGGGGGACGCCGACGATGCGCAGCAGCCCCTGCGAGCGCAATCGGCGGTAGCGGCGGGCGATCGTCTGGTCGGAGACGCCGAAGACGTCGGCGATACGGCTGAACGGTGCCCGACCGTCGAGTTGCAGCGCGTGGATGAGCTTGCGATCGAGGGCGTCGGCAACGGCGCCGATGGAGGAATTCACCATTCAAGAGTAAAAGATGTCGAAATTATGGATTTATGGCCTCCTGGATGGATCTCTCGCGGTTCATCCGCGATCGTTGCCGCCTGACCGCTCTGGCGGTCCGCAATGATCTACGGAGGACTGACATGGGCAAGTGGTGGCCGCTGACGGCGGTCTGTCTCGGGGCGTTCATGCTGCTGGTGGACGTCAACATCGTGACGGTGGCGTTGCCGGACATGGCGATGGGGATGAAGTCGTCGTTCTCCTCGCTGCAGTGGGTCATGGACGTCTACGCGCTGGTGCTGGCCGCGCTGCTGATGGGTGCGGGTGCGCTCGCCGATCTGGTGGGACGCCGCAAGGTGTACGTGAGCGGGCTGGCGCTGTTCGCGCTGTCGTCACTGGTCTGCGGGCTGGCCCCGGACACGGTGGTGCTCGTCGGCGCGCGGGCGGTGCAGGGCGCCGGCGCGGCGATGATGTTCGCGACGACCGTCGCCTTGGTCAACGCCTCCTACGAGGGACGCGACCGGGGAGTGGCGTTCGGCGTCTGGGGGGCGGTGAACGGCGCGGCAGCGGGCGTCGGGCCGCTCCTTGGCGGGCTGGTGACGCACGAGTTCGGCTGGCGGTGGATCTTCCTGGTGAACCTGCCGGTCAGCGTACTGGCCGTGGGGCTGACCCTGAGGGTGGTTCGCGAGTCGCGCGACCCGGCGGCCCGGCGGATCGACCTGCCCGGAACGGCGCTCTTCGTCCTGGCCGCCGGCGCGGTGACGTACGCGCTGACAAAGGCGGGAGAGAACGGATGGACCTCGGCGACGACGCTCGGCATGGTCGCGATCGGGACAGCCGCCCTGATTGCCTTCGTCGTGGTCGAGATCCATGCCCGGCATCCCCTGCTGGACCTGCGCCTGTTCCGCAACCCGACGTTCGCCGGGATCATGATCGCCTCGCTGGTGATGTCGGGGGCGGCCTTCGCCTACCTGCTCTACACCTCGTTGTGGCTGCAGTCCGTCCAAGGGTTGAGCGCGATCGAGGCCGGGTTGGTCATCCTGCCGATGAGCGGCCTGTCGTTCGTGACCTCCTGGCTGACCGGGCGCTTCCTCCACCGGGTGTCACCCCGGTGGGCCGTCGGCGCCGGAATGCTGCTCATCGGGATCGGGACGCTGAGCCAGGCGGTGCTGACCGCGGGATCGGGCTGGACCGCCGTCATCCCCGGGTTCGCGATCACCGGGATCGGCGTCGGACTGGCCCTCCCCAACGTCACGGCGGCGGCGATGGGCTCCGTTTCCCCGGAGCGAAGCGGGATGGCGGCCGGTGCTGTCAGCGCGTTCAGGCAACTCGGCTACGCGCTGGGAATCGCGGTGCTTGGCAGCGTCTTCCGTGCGACGCTGCAACATTCCCTGGAGGGCGAGGTGAGCGATCCCGCCGCCATGACGGAGGCTCTCACCGGCGGCCAGGCCGCGCAGGCGATCAGCCAGGTCTCCGACGCGACCGTCGTCCCGGCCGCATACGCGGCCGGCCTCAACGCCGCGACCATGACGGCGGCGGCGATCGCCCTCGCCGCCGCGGTGGCGACGATCGCCCTGGTACGCCGCCCGGCTCCGGCCCCGAGCCCGGCCGCGCCCGAACCCGCCACGGCCTCAGCGCCCTGACCTAAGGTTGATCTTCAACCTGTCTGTCCAAGGGGGCTCTCGCGTGCGGGTTTTGCCGACGTCATTGTGGGGTGCCGGTCGGCGCCCCCTCGCCGAGGCACTCGCCGGCACCGCAACCCCGCGTCGGCTTCGTCGACGGCCCCGGTGGGCCGGCCGGACCTGCCGGCTACTTCACCGCGGCCGGGTCCCGGCGGCGTCTCGCCGGCGGTCCGAGATCGCTCGACCGGCGGGTGAGCCGGGACACCCCGGTGTGAGCGTTCACGACGGGGTGCCCTGGCCTGGCGGGGCAATCGTGCGGGTTCACCAGAGCAGCCTGGCCTGCCCGGTATGGCCGATAAGGCCTGTGGAGCCTTCCATCACGGCGGCCTCGTAGGTGAAGGCCTGCCCGAACCACGGCTGGCCGGAGTACTCACCGTTGTGGCCGGTCACCGCCGTTCTGGCTTTCGGCAAGATTGCCCAGCCTCACGCCATAACCCGCGGCGTCCGGCGTGTATGCCGACGAATACCGAGGGCGTCGCACATGCTCGGCAATAGACCGGAGTATGACTGTCTGTAACGGATCGCTGGCTCGTCCGGAAGCCGGTGTGAAGGGAGCGCCTCATGGCCGAGCAGGGCCGCGTGTGCTGGAAGCGCTTCGGTCTACTCTTCGCTCCTGTCGCGGCGATGACGTCGTTGCTGGTCGGTGCCACAGCCCAGGGGGTCATCGGCGCCACGTTCGCGGTCTCCGGCAACAGCTTCAAACTGTTCGCCGGCGAGCTGCGCGGCCAGGGCTTCTCCTTGGCCACCGACGTGGACCGGACCGAGAACGGCCAAGTGTTCCCCGTCATCGTGACCGGCGTTCGGCGGGCCGCGGTCACCGGCCTGTGCACGAGCGCGCTGGTGAAGACGCCCGTGGGCACGATAACGCTCCAGCTGACCGGCGGCCGGGGCGGTGACGAGGTCGACATCGACAACTTGGTGATCGATGTGGTGGCGGGACAGACGGCCGCCTCCATCCGGGACCTGGAACTGGGCCGGGATGCCGGCACCCTGGACGAGGTTCCCGCCGGCAGGGGGCCGGCCGGCACGTTCGGCAGCCAAGCGAGAGTCGTCACCCTGCGTAACGTCAGGCTGGGCGCCAGGGCGGTCACGGCGGCGACGTTCAGCCTGCCCGACCTCGACCTGAAGGTGTCGCGCGGCGAGCACGAGTGCTACTGAGGCAGGACGGGCCTGGATTGCGCGCGGCAGGGGGCGCGACGTGAGACGAAGGATGGAAGATCATGAAGCTGTGGCGTCGTTCCCGGCCGTTCTGGGGCGGGCTGTTCATCGTGGCGGCGGGGCTGGAACTGCTGTCCATCCCGCTCGCGCTCGACGCGCTGCCCGTGGCCGTCATGTTCGCCACGGTGGGTGCCGGCTACCTGATCGCTCTCACCCTGATCATCGCGGGCATGCTCGTGTGGTTGCAGCCCGGCCAGCGACTGTTCCTCGGCTTGATCGCGGTGCTGCTGTCCCTGGCGTCCTTCGTCTACTCCAACCTGGGCGGCTTCCTGCTCGGCATGATCCTTGGCCTGCTGGGCGGCATGCTGGCCATCGCCTGGACGCCCGACAGCCCGCCCGCCGGACGCCTCGACACCGTCACCGTCCGGAGCGCCCTGGCCGCGGCCCGGGCTGTGGGGCGGCGTTGCCGGCGACTGGTTGCGCCTCCGAGGCGAACCCGTACCGAGACCGATCCCGTGCCGGCGGACACGGGTTCCCCTGCGAAGCTGCGAGAGCCGGCAAGGTGAAGAGGCGTGGTGGGATCCCGAGGCGAAGGTCCCGCAGACGGGCAGCACGGGATGACACGAGCCTGTACGCGCTGCTCACCCGCTGGTGCGTCAACCGGTGGGGCAACCACGGCTCCGTGGAAGGTTGCGCTGACGAAGACCTGGTCACAACACGCGCTCGCAAATCTGGAGGAATTCGTTGACAGAGCAACGCCCAAAAGGCCGTCTCGCGGCGGTACCGCCGCGCGTCTGGCTGGCACTCGTGCTGCTGGTGCTGGCGGTCGCGTTCATCCTGCAGAACCAGCAGGACGCGACGATCCGCCTGTTCACGATCGTGGTGACCGCCCCGCTGTGGGTCACGCTGGTGGCGTGCACCGTCGTCGGGATCCTGATCGGCGCGCTGGCCGCCCGCAGGAGTCGAAACGGCCGGTGACGGCGTGCTGAGCCGTCTCCAAGAGCGCCTCCTCCCCACGGCGCAACGCCGCCCGTTGGAGGAACTGGCCGAAATCCTGGACCTGTCCTCGGGGGACGTGCGCGCGAAACGATCGGCGTTCTGGACGATGCTCGCCCTGTCGGCCATCATCGCCGCGGCCGGCATCCACACCGATTCCACGGCCACCGTGATCGGCGCCATGATCATCGCACCGCTGGGCACGCCCATCATGGGCATCGCGCTGGCGATCGTACGGCGCCGCCGGGAGGGCGCGGTCGGGTTCGTGTTCTTCGGCGCCCTCCTCGTGATCGCCACCGGGATGGTCTTCTCGCTGCTGCTGCCCACCTCGTATGCGCTGCTGGCCAACAGCCAGATCGCCGCCCGCACATCCCCCAAGCTGATGGATCTGGTGGCCGCGCTCGCCACCGGGCTGGCCGGAGCCGTCGCGCACGCCCGCCGCGACGTCGCCGCCGTGCTGCCGGGCGTGGCGATCGCGATCTCCCTGGTCCCGCCGCTAGCCGTGGCCGGGGTCTGTCTCGGCCAGGGAGCGGGCTGGCTGACGCTCGGCGCGCTCGTGCTCTTTCTGTCCAATCTGCTGGCGCTGGTGCTGGGCGGCATCGCGGTGTTCACGGCGACCGGGTACGCGGCCGAGTCCGTCGCCCGCTCCGGTGGCAGCGGCCACACTCGGCTCACGCTGGTGCTGCTGGCCGTCGTGGTGCTGCTGCCGCTGTCGGTCAACAGCGTGGTCAGTTACCTGCTGAGCGCCTGGAGCGCACAGGCGCGGGCGGTCGCCACCGAGTGGATCTCCGCGGTGCCCGGCTCGTCGATCGCCGGTGCCGACGTCGTCTCCCGCGAGATTCACATCCGCGTACGGACGCCGGGCGACCTGCCGCCGGTCTCCGGCCTGCTCGGCGCGCTTCGCGGCCGGGTCCCGGACGGGGTGCCGATCGTGGTCGAGGTCACGCAAGGGGGCACGATCAACGCCGGCCGGGTGGGGGCGCCCTCGTGAGATCCCTCCGGCCTTCCGTTGAGCGGCCACGGACGGGCCAGGGCGCTGCTGTTCGAGCTCATCTGGCTGATCACGAGCTGGGCCGTGCTGGTCGTTCTCATCATGCTGCCGGGCGGGTGTTCTTGGACCGCTTCTCGGCGATGCGATCCAGAAGTACGCTGCCCACATGAGTAGCCCACGCGTGCAGGGCAGAGGGCCCTGAATCCTGGCTTCACCGTTGCTGCAATAGTCCTAGCTCTGCCAGTGCTGCTGCGCTTGATGCTCGCGGCGTGGGCTTTCCGCATCGCTCTGCGGAACTGCCGCTCCCAGGAGCAACGCCGAGCCATTGCTCAGTCAGCCATCCCCATCTTCCTGAACAGGAAAGATGAACAGTCACCGCTTCCCACAGCGGATGAGTTGCCCTCTGGTGAGACAGAGGGCGGGGCAGAGTCCTAGATCGCGGCGCGGGCGGATGGGGTCAGGAGGACTGTGTCCTCAATCGGGCCACACCCGCCACATCAGCCCCATGACGACGCAACCGCCCCATACGAAGACCTCCCGGCGGCGAAGACGTGAGTCACCGACGGCGACGAGCCGGAGCCTCGCGTACGCGATGGGAAGAGGCTCAACCCAGCCGGCGGCTGGGAGCTCGCCGGGATGACGGCATCCTGCGCATGCGCCCCCAGTGGGAGAAGGGGCGCCCCAAGAAGCAGACCTGGAGCGTCGCCGCCGGCATGCCGTCGCGCCATCGGCCCTGGTGACTGTCACTGCGCTCAGCGCCCGCCCTCAGCCTGCGGTTGCCGAGCAGGCGAGCGCAGTCAAGCCGGCCGACTGGATCGCGGCACTGGCCGGGGCTCTTGGCGCGATCGGAGGCGCCGCGGGTGGTCGTAGAATCGCTGCGGCAGCCTTCACGGGAAGCGGGAGCCGCGGATGAGAGTCGGAATCTCCGGCGCGCACGGGACCGGGAAGACGACGCTGGTCGAGTCACTGTGTGCGAACCTGCCGGGCCACGTGGCGGTCGACGAGCCGTATTACTCCTTGAGGAGGAGGGGTACGAGTTCGGGTTCCCGCCGTCCCTGGAGGACTACCGGGCCATGCTCGCACGCTCGGTCCGGAGCATGACCTCGCCGCTGCCGGCGGCCGGGGTCGTCTTTGACCGGACGCCGCTGGACTACCTCGCGTACCTGGCCGCGATGGGCGCTGATCCGTCGGGCGAGGCCGGAAACGCGGGGCTTCGGGCCGCCTTTGCGGGTCTTGACCTGCTGGTCGTTACGCCGGTCACGGCGGAGACGGAGCGGGTGTTGCCGGCTGCGGAGATGCGCGGGCTTCGCTCGCGGGTGAATGATGCGCTGCTGGACCTGGTCTATGACGACCCGTTGGGCGCCTGGGAGGACACGCCGGTGCTGGAGCTCAGCGGGTCGCTGGACGGCCGTCTGGGCGCGCTCCTTTCCGCGCTGGGCCAGGCGGTGTCCTAGCCGGGATTGAAGGCGCGGGTCAGCCACCGTGCAGGAAGCTCTCAATGTGGTCCAGGCCGTGTTTCAGAACCCTGTCGCGCGCGCCGGATTGTCGGTACACGGACCTACGATCTTCCCCATGCCGATATCCGCCATCCCCGCGTCCCTGTCCTATGCCGATGCCGATGCCCGCCTGGGCGGCGCGTTGTCCGCCGTGTTCGAGGGTGCGGGAGCGTCGCCCGGCTACGACGAGGTGCTGTTCTGCGACGGCGACCTCACCCTCGACGGGGATTTCCTGGACGCCATCAACGAACTGCGCGGCGGCGACGCCAAGGGGGACGTCGAGTTGATCGTGGTCACCGGCGACCTGAAGGTCAACGGCCCGATCGCGCTCTACGGGGACCGGCCCGGCCTGTACGTCGGCGGTCGCACCGAGGCCGAGACCCTGGAGGGCGGCGAAGCGGAGATCTACATCCACGACGGCGCCTTCACCCACCTGGTCTACGGCTGGTACAACCACGGCTCTTTGCGGACCGGGATCGTCGAGACCCCATGGGTGATCGACTACGACCACGCCATGGACGTGTACGCCCCGAACGGGCGCTGGGTGGACAATTACGACGATGACGACGACGCCGACTTCGCCGTCGGGGACAGCATCGTCGAAGCGTTCGTGCCCGAGGTCGTCGACGCGGAGGGCCGATGCCTGGACGTCGACGAGTTCCTAACCCGGCTGCGGGCCGGGCTGCCGGTCCTACGGCCCGAAGCCCGGCCGGCGGCCGATGGTGTTTCATAAGGATCTTTGAGGCTTGCGGCGTGGCGGCCGACACCCCGGACGCCTGCGCGACCTCGTTGACGGCCACGACGAAGCCCTCGGGTGAGGTGACCGCGACGACGCCGGGCGGAGCGTGCATGCCGAGTTGCCCGACCGGCTTGTCCACTCACCGTGTCGAAAACGCCGAGCAGGTGGCTGGTGGCCACCACGCTGGTCAGCGCCTGGTCGGCCTGGCGGCCACGTTCCAGCAGCCAGCCAGGGAAGTAGGAGCTTGCGCGTAACGGGGTCGCCGGCTCCACGGTGCCGGCGCGGGCGCCCGGTCCCGTCGGCGGCAGCCGATGCGCGCATGCTCCGCTCGTTACCGTGCTCGCCGTACGGCGCTCCGATGCCCACCAGCAGAACCCACAGTGTGACGTGACACCATCGTCGCCGCAGTGCTCGGTCCGGCGAGGTCCTGGGACGGTCGCCAGAGACGCGCGCAACCCCGATTCTGCCCAGCACCGAGATGGACCGAGGACTGTCGCCCCGCTGCCCGACGGTCACCACCGCGGCCGGCAGTCCGCGGCCCTGCTCACCGGCCAGCCGGTCTTCCCGGCGGCGTCCCCGCTGCCGCCAGGATCTGGGCCCGGCTCCCCGCGCGTTGCCGGCGGGCGAACGTCGCAGACGGCAGTAACTGGCCGTGGCCCCGCTCGGTGATCAGCGCGCGGCAGTCGGGCCCGGTTCGGCGTGTGCCCGCGACGGGCGGGCCGAGACGACATCGAGCAGGCCGGCGAGCTGACCGAGCTGTTGTTGATCCAGCCGACCGGTCGCCGGTGTCAGGGCCCGCCGGATGTCGTCCTTCACGCGCTCGGTGAGTTCGATCCCGGCCAGGGTCATGTACACCTCGACGACCCGGCCGTCATCGGGGTTCTTGCCGCGCGTCAGCAGCCCCCGGCGCTCGGCGCGGGCGATGAGGGTGGACATCGTGGACTTGTCCAGACCGAGGTAGGCGGCCAGGTCGGTGACGCGGAGGCGGCGGTCGCGAAGGATGCCGAGCACCCGCAGCTGGGTGAGCGACAAGTCGTGCTCGCCACCGATGCGGGTCAGCACGCCGGCCACCTCGAAGGTGGTCCGGACGAGGGCGTCCATGACGTCGTCGGCGACGGTCATGCCGCCATGCTAGTCCGGCATGGTTGGAAATACCAACCATGCCGAAGTGTGGACGTCCGGCATCGCCGTCACCCGAGGGCGCCTCACGCTCGATCCCGTATCAGGGGTCGACGGATTCGGCGTCGATCGCACGGCCCGGTTGACATGGTTTGCATTTCCAACCATCCTGAAGATAGTTGGAAATGCAAACCATCTCCCGGAGGTCTCCATGCATGCTGCCGTCATCCCGGAAGCCGGTGCTCCGCCGGTCTATCAGGACCACCCCGACCCCGCGGAACGCCGCGACGAGCTCGTCGTCGAGGTCCTCGCGGCCGGTCTGCACCATCTGACCAGGGCCAAGGCGAACGGCTCGCACTACTCCGGCAAGGGCATGTACCCGCTCGTCCCAGGCGTCGACGGCGTCGTACGCGACAAGGAGGGCAACCTCCGCTACGTGGTCCTGGACGACACAGCTCTGGGCACGTTCGCCGACCGCACCCTCATCGACCCGCGTCGCAGCGTGATCCTGCCCGACGGCGTCGACCCCGTGCGGATCGCCGCCGCGATGAACCCGGCCATGTCGTCCTGGGTCGCGCTGCGCCGGCGCGTCGACTTCCGAGCCGGTCAGCGCGTTCTGGTCCTCGGCGCCACCGGCAACGCCGGACGAATGGCGGTCCAGATCGCCAAGCTGTTCGGCGCCGCCCACGTCATCGCAGCGGGCCGTGACGCCACCCGCTTGAGAGCGCTGACCGCCCTCGGAGCCGATGAGACGATCACCTTCGACGAGTTCGGCCGCGCGGCCGATGTCGACGTGGTCATCGACTACGTGTGGGGCGAGCCCGCGGCCGGCGCCTTGATCCCGATGCTCACCGCCCGCGCCGATCGCGCCGTCCCATTGACCTGGATCCAGATCGGATCGGTCGCCGGCCAGAGTGCGCCGATCCCGTCCGCGGCACTGCGCTCGGCCCGCCTGCAGATCGTCGGCAGCGGCATCGGCTCGGTCCCTGCCCGCGACATCCTCGCCGAGCTGCCCGAACTGGCCTCAGCGGTGACCGCCGGCGCGATCGACGTGCGGGCCCGCGCCGTACCCCTCCCCCAGGTCGCGCAGGCGTGGACCGACGAGACCGAGGACCGCATCGTCCTCGTCCCCCAGCCACCCCATCGGACGAGGCAGCCATGACATCGTCGAGCAGCGGCGCGAACGCGCTGATCACTGGCCCTCCGTGCCGATGACGCCGCCGCCGAGGGCGGCGGGGCAGTAGCTCATCGCACGCTGCTGCGCCGTGTGGGAAATCGGCGAGAGGGTGCGTCGAGGCGCTCGCGGATCCATGCTGCCCGCGCTGAGGGCGAGGAGTGAGGTGACGTGCGTGGTTGCTCGGCTGCCATCGGCCAGGATGATCGGCTCGTCTATCGGCAAGTAATGCGCCTCATGTTCGCGGCGATAGTCGGACGCGGGGCCGAGGCCGAGGGAGGGGCGCGGATGTTGACTGAGGCGTTGGCGGCGGTGGCGCCGGCGGGGGAACGGCCGTGGTCAAGACCGCTACTGCACCGGGGCGGGCCAGGCCGAGCAGGTGGCGGCGTGGCGGCTGCAGCTGAGCGCCCTGTTGGAGGACGAGCCCGGGGCAGAGAACGGACTGCGGGCGCTCGTGGCGGTGTGGGGCGCGGGCGGCCGTCGGCCAGAGCTTCCGGCAGGCCGTCCATGACACCGAGCGCCTGCAGCTCCAAGTAGGCCGGCGATGAGCGAGGCATCGCCGAGCAGGCCAAGATGGCCACGGTGGATGTGGCCGGCCGCTCAGGCTGCCGCCGTCGTGGTGGGAGCGGTGCTGCTGGTGGCGCTCTCGCTCACCGACTTTCTGGCCTGGGCGGAATCCCCGCGAGGGCTGGGGCAGTCAGCCCTTGGGGCGTGGGTGGTGGCGCTATGGCTGGCTGTCTCGCCGGTCGTGCTGGCTCTCAAGGTCGGGAACTTGCGGCGGCGTGGTGCTCGTTCTTGGCCGCTGGTCATCGCGGCGTGGGCGATCATCGCCATCGGTGCGGTCGCCCAATGGGAGGCCGGACGCTCGTGGCCGGAGATCCTCCTCAGGCCCGTAACGCTGGCCCTCATGCTCGTGATCACCGGCCCGGACGGGTTCCGTTCTTTTGCCAAAGCCGTCCGAGGGGTGCTGCGGCCACCTCTGCGGATCGCGCTGTGGGCGTTGGACAGCAGCCGCTCTCCCTACCGCAAGAAGCTCTCTGGAGTGATCGTGCTGGCAGGGTACCTGTCCTGGGTTGCCGGGCGATTCTTCGACGCAGCGTTCGCTGATGTGACCGCGTACTTCACGTCGATCTCGACCAGCGACGACGTCTGGTCATGCTTTTACGTGCCGCCGAAGCTGTCCAGCCAGGTGGGGACGCCGCTGTGGCTGCACGTCGCGTTCTCAGCGACGCTGCTCGTCCTGGTGCTGTGGGCGTTTGGACTACTTGTCGCCACTCGAGTGCTCCTGTGCCTGTACCTGGGCGTGGTCGTTGTCTGGAACGCCTGTCAGGCAGCGCGTTTGGGCGGCGTAAGTGCCTACACAGCGTCGTTCTCGGGTGTGGACGACGTCTGGCAGCACATCTATCTACCGCCGAAGCTGTCCGGCCAGGTGGGGACGCCGCCGTGGTTGCACGTCGCGTTCCCCGCGACGCTGCTCATCCTGGTGCTGATGGTGTTCTTGCAGTTGTGCCTGTGGGTCCTCTCCCGGTTCGTGGAGCAGGCTGGCAGTCGGAACACCGAGTGGCGGTAGTGAGCCAGAGGCCGGGCTGGGGCTACCGCCATCCAAGGCATCTACAGGCTCGTCAGCCGCTGGGTACAGTCCTGGCACGGGGCCGGCCGCGATGGGGCGTCGTTGCCCGACCCAGGTTCAGGTCAGGGGCCGGAAGAGGGTTCGGAGCTGTTCTGCCAGGTAGTCCGGTTCCTCGTGGGCCATGAAGTGTCCGCCGTGGTCGGGGCGAGCGAAGTGTCGCAGGTTGGGAAAGGCGCGTTCGGCCAGGCTCCGGGGGAAGCCTGCCATCAGGGATTCGTGGCTCAGGGTGAGCAAGTCGTCGGCCTCCCACCGGGCCTTGAGGTCGCCCTCGCAGTCGCTCCAGTCGCGGTACTTGTCGGCGATCCAGGCCAACAGCCCTGCCGGTGAGTCCGTCAGCGCCGCGGCGATCGTGTCCGGGCGGGTTCGCATGATCGCGCTGTAGCCGCCGTCCTGGGCGTCGTAGGCCTGTTCGGCGTCCAGGTGGATCCGCTCGTCCGGGTTCACGGCCGAAGAGTCGATGCCGGCGGTGAGGCGACCACGCTGGCCGGAAGTGGCCGGCGACAAGGTCGCCGTATCACCGGCCCTGACCGCTGCTTCAGCCCTTGATCCACCTGGTCAAGGTGTCGAGATAGCCCGGCGCCGTACTCGTGCCACCGTTCGTCTGGAGCCGGTGGTCGGCGACGGGGACCAGTGCGTCGGCGCCGCCGAAGATTGCCAGGTGCGGGCAGCGCAGGCGCAGCGTGTCCGGGACGGGATCGTGGTCCTGCTTGCGTTTCTGGAACTCCCAGAGACGCTCGTCCATGTCGCCCCAGAAGCCGGTGAACGCGTGCTCTTCGTCGAAGAGCGGGGCCACCTCGGCGAAGCCGAGATCCTTCCGGCCTGCGTCGACGAGCCGGTCGTACCAGGCCAGCACGCCATCGGCCGGCCGCGCGGTCGCCGCGCCGCGCCGCAGGGCGTTGGCCAACGCGTGCCGATCCTGGGCCGCCGGAGTCATCCCCGGGCAGCTGTTGGTGATCACCCAAGGTGCGCCGGCCCGGGCGGCGGCGCGCAGGACGACCCAGCCGCCCTCGCTGTGCCCGAACAGCCCCACCTCGCCGGTCCGCATGCCAGGTTGCGCGCGGAGGAATCGCAGCGCAGCGAGGGCGTCGCCGGCCAGGTCGTCCATGGTCGCATCGCGCCAGTCGCCGGTGGACGAGCCGACGCCGCGTTTGTCGTAGGACAGCACGGCGATACCGGCCTCCACCAGGTGCCGGCGAAGGGGCGGGAAGTACGTGCCGTTGTCCCTGTCCGACGCCCCGGACCCGCCGACCATCACCACCCCGTGAGCCACTTCGCCACGATCGGGAACCGCCATCGAACCCGCCAGCTCCACCTCGTTGCTGACGAACCTGACCTCACGCGGGACCGGATCGGTAGCCATGAAGATCAGTATCCCGAAGAGCCCGCCGACGCGCAGTGGGGCCTGCGAGCGGCCTGAGGACGGCGCGGGACGGTGGGCTCCCGTCCACCCTGGTGAGCCTGTCGCCGGGTGCCCGCGGCCTCGGCGCCGCCCGAATGAGTAGGCGTTACTCATGCCGGACGGCGTCCGGCGGCGGAGGCTGGTTCTGGAACGACTCCAGAAGATCAACAGCTGTCGGGCAGGAGAGTCCATGGACACGCATTGGGGCACGATGCGCCGCCGCTACACGC
Organism: Nonomuraea sp. NPDC005692; assembly: GCF_040631115.1. NCBI lineage: Bacteria > Bacillati > Actinomycetota > Actinomycetes > Streptosporangiales > Streptosporangiaceae > Nonomuraea > Nonomuraea sp. NPDC005692. The sequence goes on from NZ_JBEXYU010000007.1 coordinate 278,276, forward strand.
GGGCCGCAGCGCGGGCGCAGTCGATGACCGCGCTGAGCACGGCCGGATACGAGGTCTGGAGCGACCCGGCCGGCGACGAGTACTTCGTCCTGGGCGGCAACGACCAGGTGAACGTGACGATCGTGATCGTCCCCGAGGGGGACGCCGAGTGCTTCATCGCCGTCATCGCCAACAGCTCCAACGGCACGGCCGAGAGCGCACGCAACAAGGTCCGCAGCCTCATCCCGGACCTGGCGGCTCCCGCCCCGATGCCCCACCTGCCGTAGGTCCGTCGTCCGACAGAAGGGAGCACGGTCATGGTTCAGGTGGCCCCGACATTCGGCCCGTGGTCGAGCAACGCCAACAGCGTCGTCAGCACCTGGGTGCCCAACGGCGACACGCCGCTGGGCTACCGCATCTGGACGAACCCGTTCGACCTGCGGGTCACGATCGACGTCGACCTCGCCGTGTTCACGGCCGATCCCTCGGTCGGCGGGTGGGGTGGCCGGTACACCTGGACGAACCTGCCCAGCGACCGTCAGATGACGTTCATCGTGGCGTGCGTGTACCCGGGAGGAGTGATCGCGGCCAACAGCTTCCAGGCGCGTACCCTGCCCTCGGCGACCGCTCCGGCGGAGCCGCCACCGCCGCCCGCCGGCCGTTTCCGCGCGGTCGGGAACATCGGCGGGGCCGTCGAGCTGACGTGGGACCGCGTCGACGCGGCGGCCGTGAGGGAGCTGTTCGTGGTCCGGCTGGGGCCGGAGGTGAGGTTGTTCAGCTCGCCCGGGGCCGCCGACCCGGGACGGTTCACCGACCACGTGGGCGGCCCGGGCGACTACACGTACATGTTGCGGACCATCGCCCCGCACGGGGCCTTCACGGACGTACGGGCGACGGCGACGGTCGTCCCGGCGCCGGCTCCGATGCCGCACCTGCCGGGCTGGTCGGAACGGCGCGGGATCGCCATGAGCCACGGTGTCCCGATACCGGCGATGACCGCCGTCTCATGGGGGCCGAACCGCATCGACGCGGCATGGAGCTCGTTCGCGGACTTCAAGAAGATCGCCAGGGTGGCCTGGACCGGGGCGGCGTTCGAGTCCCAGCCGGGGCCGGCGGGACCGGGCGACGGAAGCGGTGACTCCTCCGCCATCGGCTCGATGGCCCTCAGCTCGCTGGGCCCGGGACATCTGGACTTCCTTTACGCGCACCCGGGGACGGGCCCCTGGCATCGCTGGTGGAACGGGCAGTCGTGGACGGCGCCCGAGAACCTGGGCTGGGGAACGATCAACGGGCTCTGCGCCGTGGGGTGGCCCGCGTCGGACCAGTTGCACGTGTTCTACACCACCGCGAGCGGAGGCAGCCGCCTCCTGCACCGCCGCTGGAGCGGCGGCGCCTGGTCCGGCGAGGAGGACTGGGGCGGGACCGTGCAGGGGCGGCCCACGGCCGCATCATGGGGCGAAGGACGGCTGGACGTCTTCTACCGATCCCCCGCCAACCATCTCATGCACCAGTGGCTGGACGCCGGAGCTCGGGGCGCGGAGGAGGACCTGGGCGACTCTCTCACCTGCGACCCGGCAGCGGTCGCCGACCGGTTCGGGTCGCTCCACGTGTTCTACAACTCCGGAGGGCGCCTGGTCGATCGGCGCTGGAACACCAGCGGCCACGGCTGGGACCGTCCTGCCGAACCGCTGGACCACACCACCACCGGGCCCCTCGACGAGAAGCGCGCCCCAGCCGCCGCGTCCTGGGGGCCGGGCCGGGTCGACGTGTTCTTCGTCCGCTTCGACCAGGGGGCGGTCCCGTACGTCTATCACATGTCCTATCACTGACCGGCGACCCGGACCACGCGCGTCGGTTGTCAGGGATACGGCCTCGGTCCGAATGCCTCCGTGCGGCAATTGCGCGAGCAGGGGTGTCCACTGGTCACCCAGACGGTGCGGCCCGCATCAAGCGTGATCATCGCTCAGGTGACGGATCGCGCCACCAAGGCCATGGCCTGCCGCATGGCGTCCCGTACTTCGTCGGGTCCGTCGCCGCGTCGCAGGGCGGTCAGCGCGGCCGCGCCGACCGCGCCCACCATGGCGCCGACCAGCGCGGAGGCCATGGTCGTGTCGAGGTCGTCGGGGAAGGCCCGCTGCAACGCCGGAGCCAGTTCGGCCTGCGCGGTGAGGTACCGCTGCAGCAGCCGGGCCTGCAGCGACGGCTCCGACGCCGCCAGCCGGGCCCGCAATGCCGCGAGCCCGCTGGGCAGGTCGTGATCCCAGGCGTTGAAGATCATCTGATCCGTCACCCGCACCAGCACGTCAGGCAGCCGCTCACCGGCGCGGTGCTCGGCGATGACCTCCAGTGCCAGGTCGACGCGCACGTCGGCATTGGCCAGGAGCACATCCTCCTTGGTCTGGAAGTGGAGGAAGAACGTGCGGGGGGACACCTCCGCGGCGTCGGCGATCTCGGCCACGGTCACCTGGTCGTAGCCCCTGTCCTCGAACAGGCGTATCGCCGCTTCGGTCAACGCCTGCCGGGTGCGTTGCTTCTTGCGCTCCCGGAGACCCGCTTTCTCCACCATGCCAGTCATGTTACTTCATCTACTGCAGTTGTGCATACACTGAACCAATACAGTGACTGCACTCAATGGAGGATGATCAACATGGGAAGCCTGGACGGACGCGTGGTCCTCATCACCGGAGCGGGGCGCGGCATCGGCCGGGAGGAGGCGTTGTTCTTCGCCGCCGAGGGCGCCAAGGTCGTCGTCAACGACCCGGGCGTCGCCATCGACGGTACGGGCGGCGACGGCGACGTGGCCGCGAAGGTCGTCGAGGAGATCACCGCCGGCGGCGGAGCCGCCGTGGCCAACACCGACAGCGTCGCCGACTGGGACGGCGCCCGCCGCATGGTGGAGACGGCCCTCGAGTCGTTCGGGGACCTGCACGTCGTGGTCAACAACGCGACCATCGAACGGAACATGGGCCTGACCGACCTGCCGGAGAAGGACTTCGACGACGTCCTGGCCGTCAAGCTCAAGGGCACCTTCGCAGTGACCCGCTGGGCGGCCCGCCACTGGCGCGACCGGTACGAGGCCGGGGTCCGCGCCGACCGCGCCGTGATCAACACCTCCTCCGGCTCCGGCTTGCTCAACCCCCTGCCCACGCAAGCGTCTTACGCGGCGGGCAACGCCGGGGTCGCGGCGCTGACCATCGTTGCCGCCCTCGAACTCGGCCGGTACGGCGTGCGGGTCAACTGCATCTCGCCCTCGATGGCCCGTACCCGCCTCACTCTCGCCGTTCCCGCCATGAACGAGGAGCCGCCGACGGGCCGGTTCGACCCGCTGCACCCGGCCGCCTGCGCGCCTGTCGCCGCCTACCTGGCCGGTGCGGCCTGCCCGTTCACCGGCCAGGTCCTGTCGGTACGAGGCGGAACCGTCGCGGTAAACCAGGGCTGGTCCCTCGGCGGCCACATCCACAAGGACGGGCTGTGGAGCGTGCGGGAGCTGACCGACAAGGCCAAGGAGCTGCCGACGGACGACCCCTTCGACAAGCTCGCCCAAACCCTGACCGGCGCACTCGGTGACTTCGGACGCGACCGCCTCCAGGAAATGATCAACACCCTCCTGGACGGAGGGGGCCGGTCCGGTACGGCCACCGCATGACACGACGGCGCACAGCCTGGCCTTCGGTCTCGGCCCAGCCCTCGTGCAGGGCCGCGCCACCGAGGGCTGGGCCGTCGCCGCGAGGGACATCACCGCCGCCGTCCTCGGCCCCGGCCCACGGCGCGCTCCACCTGGCCGTCGCCGTCACTGCCATCCTGGGCCGAGCCAGGCAGATCGGCAGCTCGATCAGGCGATCGGCGCCCTCTTGCGGGCTTCGGCGAGCGCGCCGGCCACGGCCTCTGTGTCGGCGAGGCCCGTACGATGGCTGGTCACGCACAGGCGGATGGCGGGACGCCCCGCGATCCGGATCGTGCTGAGCCAGGCCGCGCCGCTCCTGACCACGTGATCGGCGACGGCGGCGTGCCGGACGGCGCTGCTCTCGTGGCCCCCCGTCTCGGCCTCCGTTGCCGTGGCCGCAGCACCGCCACCACGAACAACGCGATCACAACCGCGCCCGCGCCGGGTCGGTGGCCGGCCTGCCGCAGGACGGCCACGAACTTGCGGTGTGCGGGTGGCGCCTCCGGCGCGCTCAACCCTCTGAGAACAGCGTGACCAGCTCGTTCCGCACGCCGTCGTCCAGGGTGTGGCCGAAGGCCCGGGACAGTTTGTCGACGAGGTTGCGGGCACGCGCCGCGCGTTGCCGGAGCACGGCGCCGACATCTGCGAGAGGCGGCCCGGGGGCCTCCGTCGTCTCGTCCACCGGGACGATCTCGTAGGAGTCGCCGATCGAGCCGCTTCCGAGCGGGAACCAGAACAGCTGGATGATCGAGCTGTCGCCGGCCTGTTCCGCGCCCTCGGAGCTGCCGAACGTGACGGCGGCGCCGTCGTACCACCAGTCGGTGTTGGCGGGAATGGGCACGGTCATCACGTTCGGGGTGGTGAGGGTGCTCCCGCCCCCCGGAGGGGCGACGATGACACCGCCCTCCACGACGAACCACTGCCCCAACAGGTTGATCCGCCCCTGCGCCCAGGACGGCTTGGTGTTCGGCCAGGTGATCTGCATGACGGCGAAACCGTCGGTGGCGGCCTTCACGTGGGTGGCCGTCGTGGTGGGGGCCGCGAGGGTCACGAGGGGGCCGAGCATGGTGACCTGCCCGCCCGCCGCGTCGAGCCCGCCGGTCAGTGTGGCCAGGCCGCTGACGGTGAGCGGCCCGCTGACGTTCGCCGCGCTCATGCCCACCCCGGCCAGCACCGTCTGCCCGCTGACGTCGAGCGCGCCGGTGGAGGTGAGGCTGCTCGCCGTGACGTCGCCGGCGAGGAGCGTGCCGGTGGTCGTCGTACCGGAGAGGGTGGCCTCACCGGTGATCGTCGCGGTTCCCGCCGTGAGGGACGTGGCGACGAGATCGGGATCCTGTACGGCGACCGTCGTCGACATCGCCGCCGTCAGGGGCGCCCCGGTCGGCCCGACCACGTCGACGACGACCGTGAAGACCGTGTCGCAGAACAGCCTGCGCGAGGTCCAACCGCTGTTCCGCAGCTCCTCGACGGTCCCCTGGCCCGCCGCGCTGGAGTAGTGGACGGTGAACGCCTTCTCCGTGTCGACGACCGAACAGTTCCAGACGAGGGTCACCGAGTCGCCGTAGCCGACCTGCGACACGGGCACCAGCGAGCCGTCCTGTTCCGTCGTGGCGGTCAGCCCGTTGAAGTAGAACCCGTACGGGAAGGTCGTGACCTGGATGTCGGTGGAGGCGTCGTTCCAGGGAGGCTGCGCCCCCGTCTCCTCCAGGATCGAGATCGTGGTCGTGCCCGCCTCCGGCACGGTCTTCATCTCGTAGAGCTGAAGGTAGACCGACCCGCCCGGAGCCATCGGCACGGTCGCGCCGGCGGCCGGCACCAGCCGGTAGTTCGCGGCGACTTCTCCCACGAACGGGCCCAGGACCATCCAGTTCGTGGTGTCGGAGATCATGTTCTGGACCCCGTCCACGCTGGGCGTGATGTCGGTGCCGGCCGAGCCGAGCCACAACGTGATGACGATGGCGGCGACGTTCACCGTTTCGCTCGTCTGGTTCGAGATGACGAACTCCAGCGACGCCTGGTGCCGCGGGTCGTCGGGGTCGCTGACCACCAGCGGCGCCGGATTCGTCTGCAGGGCGTAGGTCAGCAGCGTCGAGGGGTCGTCCTCGGCGTTGATCCAGACGTTGGGCTTGGGGATCGGTGGCATGAAGGTCTCCTCGCTGTCGGTTCACCGGCCGGGACGCGGCCGTGGGTGCTCCTGGTCGCCCAGCGCCGCGGACAGTTGCAGGAGCCCGCGGCGCAACACCGGCGCGACGGTCGGCAGCCGGGCCGTGGTGTCGTTCGGGCCGGTCGCGTAGCTGGTCCAGGTGCCGGCGTCGTTCTCGGTCCACGACCAGGTGCCGGTCCTCTCCTTGGGGACCGGCATGAGGACGGTGGTCGCCCCGGCCGCGGAGATCGTCTGGTCGGTCAGTCCCCCGTTGACGCGGAAGGTCACGTCCATGGCGGCCAGGGCGTCGGTCACGAACCGCGGCGGCAGGGCCACCCGGGCCGTCGGCAGCAGGCCCGTGGTGGCGTGGACGGCGGCCCGCGGGTCGACCAGCATCGACACGTACGCCGCCGTCGTGCTGTCGAAGGGCAGGTAGACGTAGTTGCCGTCCACGCCGATCGGGGTGAGGTACGACGAGGACGTCCGCACGGCCTGCTGGACGACGTTGAAGTGCGTGTAGTCGTCGCCGGTGAAGTAGCCGATCAGCCCGTCGCCGAGGCGGGCGAGGTCGCCCAGCTCGATCGGGAACTCGTAGCCGGTGACGACGGGCGGCGCGGGGTCGAAGGTGTACTGCCAGCTCGGGTCGGCGTAGGGCGGGCCGTCCAGCTCGAACCGCAGCCGGGCGCGGACCATCGCGATGGGCCGTCCCATCAGTACGGCGAGATCGTGGTCGAACACGGCCCCCATCGGCGCCGTCGTCCACAGGGTCTCGTCCACGGCCCCCAGGAAGGCGGTGAACGTGGCGGGCTCCTGCCGCTTCAGCGCCAGCAGGAACGGCCCGAAGTGCGGGATGGCGCGGGCGATCTGGTGGAGGGTGGTGTAGGGGCTGCCCGGCAGCGCCACCCAGTGGACCGCCGGCTGGTCCGACAGGTCGTAGCCGACGGACATCTCGCCCAGCGCCGTGCCGGTCGCGTCGTAGGCGATCAGTGAGGCGTCCAGGTGGTTGGGCAGCACCCAGCCGCACACCGGATCAGCCTCGGCGCCGTACCTCGTCCTGTCGTCCGTCGCCGGTGACAGGGTGAAGTCGAGGCGCGCCGGCTGGAGCAGGGCGGGCGGCAGCTGGACGTAGTCGGCCGAGTCGTCGGTCACGCACTGGTGGCCGAATATCTCGGTCACGTACGCCATGCCCTGCTGCGCGATCAGGTCGGCGGTGACCTGCGCGGTGAGTTCGGTGGGGCTGACGTAGGCGGTCTGCAGGGGTGAGCCGTTCCAGGCCAGCATGGACTGCGGCGCGAAGCCGACCCCTGTCGCCGTGAGGGTGAAGGCCGCCGACCCGGCCACGGCCGACGACGGGTCGAGCGTGCCGATCGCCGGGCCGGCCGAGACGGTGAGGACCGCCTGCGGCGAGGTCACGCCGCCCGACTCGACGGTGACGTCGAAGGCGCCCGGCTCCATGACGAAGGTGGCGGGCACCGAGCAGACGATCTCGTCGTCGCCGTTGACCGTGGCGGTGAGCGCGGTGCCGTCCCATCGGACGACGCTGTCGGTCCCGAAGCCCGACCCGCTGACGGTGACGGGGATCCGCGCGGAGGGCGCCATGCCGGCCTGGATCAGGTCCGGTGACAACCCGGTGATGACCGGCCCCGAAGCGTCGGCGGGCGCCGGGGCCTCCGCCTGCCCGTCCGTGATCGTGAACAGCACCTGCTCGGAGGTGTACACGGGCAGCAGGTCGTCCGGGCGGTAGACGATCTCCGTACCCTTCGGCTGCCCCCCGATCGGCCACAGGGCCTGGCCCCATTCGTCGACCAGCACCAGGTTGTCGAAGGCGAACTGACCGGCGCGCCAGGGCTGGAAGAGGCTCGCCGGGACGCCGTCCGACGGGATCAGCGGCAGGTACGGCGGATACTCGTCGGCGCCGCCGATGAGGACCGGCAGCGGCGGATCCGTGGCCGGCGCGGCGCTCCCCGGCCCCAGGAACACCCCGGGCATCCCCAGCCGGATCTGCTCGTTGAAGCCGTCGAGCGACTGCGACAGCAGGTCCCAGCTGTCCTGGGTCTGGACGAAGCCGAGCAGCGCCTCGAACTCCTCGGCCTCCTGCGGGGCGAGCGAGGGATCGTCGCGCAGGAACGCCTGGATGCGCGACTCCATGGTGAGCGAGGCGGTCGAGCTGAGCTGGATGAGGCCGGACAGCGTCCTCGGCTGCTCGACGCTCTGCGGTGTGCCGTTCCACACGTAGGCGCCGTCCTGGAGGGTCCAGTTGGGCGCGTCCGGGGTGCCGTACGCGATCGGGTAGTAGGTGGCCTCCCACATCAGCAGCAGCGGGTGCCACGGGTTCCGGGTCCAGGTCAGCACGCCGCCCTCGGGGTAGACGCCGGTGTAGCTCGCCGGGTCCCCCATGGCGGTCAGCACCTCGGCCGGGGTGCTGCCGGGGATGACCGCGCTGATCGCCGTCGCGTTGGCCGGGTCGGTGAGGAAGAACTCGTTCACGAGGCCGGCCACCAGGTCGTCCGTCCAGGGGGCGCCGCTCACCCCGGACAGGCCGGGCTGCGCGATGGTCAGGCCCTGGGTCGACGCCGAGACGGTCGTGCCGCCGCAGGCGAAGGCCGTGACGAGCTGCGAGGGGAAACGGCACAGCGCGGGGCCGCCGGGGCCGACGATGCCGGCGGCGCCGGCGCCGCTGATCAGCACCACCGGGTTGTTGGGCAGGTGGAAGGGGGCGGCGGACGTCCGCTTCAGCACCCGGGAGGCGGGCAGGTCCCGCAGGGCGGAGAATGCGGCGATCGCCTGCTGGAGCGCCTCCGGGGTGGCGCCGTCCGGCACGAGGGCGGCCAGCGCCTGCACCGTCCGCAGCTGGGCCGCCGTCCGCTGTCCGACGCTCCCCTGCACGGCGGGGTCGATCAGCGATTCCAGAGCCGTCTGGTCCTGGAGTCCCGGGACGCTGGTCTTCCCGGTGTAGAGCCAGGGCTGGCTGACGTACTTCCACCAGGCCGTGTACAGCAGGGTCTGGAGCGCGGCCAGCTCGCGCAGCGCGTCGTCGAGCGCTTTCTGGTCGGCGCGCAGGTTCGCCAGCCACTCCGACTCCCGGGCCCTCTCCCCCGGTGAGAGGGTCTCGGTGCTGCCGGGCGCGTCGACGATCGTCCAGTCGTAGCCGCCGCTGAACCGCTGGAAGAAGCCGGCCTGGAGCCTTTCGGCGAGGATCGCGGCGCCGTCCGGTTCGTCGAGCACGTCGAGCAGCCCGAGCTGGAACGCCTCCAGCAGGTCGGCGTCGACCGAGGTGTCGGCCAGCGCCTGGGCCTGCGTGGCCACCAGGGCGGTCAGCGCCTCCACCGACGTGTTGCCCACGCTGACGGCGATCGGCGTGGTCCCGCCGGGCGTTCCTCCTGGCGGGAGTTGTCCGGTCTGCCAGGTGACGCCGCAGACCGATCCGGTCAGGAAGGTCGTCCGGGTGGTCAGGGTGGGGTCCGTGCCGGGCTGCAACGTCCAGCCCAGCGCGTCGAGCCGCGCGGCGAAGTCCTGGGCGTCCACGCCCGCCAGCGGGTCGTCCCCCGCGTCGGAGAACCAGCCGAGCACCTGGTAGCTCAGCGTGTCGTCCGGCCCGTCGGCCAGCACGTCCACGAAGGAGAAGACGTTGTTGTTGTGGGGCTGGTAGAAGGCGAAGGCGGGATTGCCCGGCGCGACCGCCGTCAGGTGCAGGCTGTCACCGCTCTCCGTCCAGGTGCCCAGCTCGACGTTGCGGCCGATGCGGATGGCCTCGGGCAGGTTCTGCTGCTCGCCGACGTAGAACGAGGCCAGGCCGGCGACCGTCCCCGAGGGCGGCGGCGTCTTCCAGACGAAGTCGCTCTCGATGATCCACGCCCTCGCCTGGCGGTCCGTCTCCGCGCCGTTCATGCGGACGACCAGCCAGCGGTTGGGCACGGGCGGATAGGTGGTGACGCCGGTGACCGGGTCGTGCGCGCCCCGGGTGAGCGCGTCCGGCATGCGCCATTTGAGGTAGACGCCGTCGTAGAAGTCCGTCGTCGGCACGCCGGACTCCGTGAGGCCGGTCCGGGTGAAGTAGAGGTCGTTGTCGCCGATGACCGGCTGGCCGCTCACGCATTCCTGGAGGGCGCCGTACTGCATCTGTGTACGCATGAACGCCTTGCGGGACGTGGGATCGCGATCCAGGCGTACGTCGTCGTTGACCACGAGGGCCTCGACCGTCAGGGGCACGAGAAGGGGTACGGCGTCGCTCATGAGTTCCTCGGCGTCGGGAAGTCCTGCGATTTCGGAGCCTGCACGACCTGGAGCCCGTAGGCCCCCGAGCCGAAGCCGGTGGTGACCGTCAGGGTGAAGCCGGCCGTCCCCGCGACGACGGTGGCGGGTTCGAGCAGGCCGACGACGGGCTGGGGCGTGATGACGCCGAACGGCAGGGCGTTGGAGGTGACGCCGCCGGACACCACGGTGACGGCCGGTTGCCCGCCCGCCGTCAGCAGGTCCGCCGGCACGGTGGCCGTGACCTGCTCGGCGTCGTGCCACGTCGTGACCAGTGCGGTGCCGTCCCAGTGGACGGCCGCGTCGGTGCCGAAGTTGACACCGTCGGCCGTCAGGGTCAGCCCGGCGCCTCCGGCGAGGGCGACGGCGGGGCTGAGCAGGCCCAGGGTGGGGTCGGGCCCCGTGACGGTGAAGACGGCCGGTGAGGACGGCTGCCCGTCCGCGCCGGCCGTGACCGACGCGGTGCCCTCGGTGGCGATGAGGTCCTTCGGCACGGCCGCCGCCAGGAGCGTGCCGTCGGCGACGATCCGGGTGACGAGCGGCGAGCCGTTCCACTGCACGGTGGTGCCGGAGGTGAAGCCCGAGCCCTGCACGGTCAGGGTGAAGCCCGGTGAGCCGGCCGGTCGCAGGGATGGTTCCAGGCTGTCGATCGCCGGGCCGGCGCCGGCCACGGTGAAGGTGGCCGGGTTCGAGGTCGCGTCGCCCGAGGTGACGGTCACGGTGGCGGTACCGGGAGAGGCGAGCTCCTGTGCGGGGACGGCGGCCGTCACCTCCATGACGCTGACCACCTGGGTGGTGAGCGCGTCGCCGTTCCACCGCACGACGGCGTCGGCGCCGAAGCCGCGCCCCAGCACCGTCAGCTTGAGCGGGCCGCTCCCCGCGCCGGTCAGGGCGGGCGCCAGCTCGTCCACGGCCAGCGCGGCGTCGATGGTGAAGGTCACGGGCGCCGAGGTGGCGCCGCCGGTCGTGACCGTCACGGCGGCGGTCCCGGCGGTGGCCACCAGGGTGGCGTCCACGGTGGCCCGCAGCTGGCCGCCGCTGACGGTCGTGGCCAGCGGGGCGCCGTTCCAGTGCACGACGGCGTCGGCGGCGAAGGGCAGGACCCCGGCCGCGGTTTCGAGCCGCGCGGCGAGGTCCGCGGTCTGGATCACGCCGCCGACCGCGCCGTCGGCCGGTGCCCGCAGCATCGGCGCCAGGGGCACCGGGGTGGCGTTGGCGATCTGCGCCCCGGTCGCGGCGGGCAGGGTGAGGCAGCGCGGGTAGATCTCCTCGTCCTCGGCGCCGAAGCGCAGCCCCTGGCACGGCTCGCTCAGCCGGACCACGTCGGGCACCCCCTGGAACAACGACAGGCGGACCGCCGGTGACAGGCAGTCGTCGCGGATCACCGGCAGCGGCGCCCCGCCCATGCTCGGGCTGACCACGAGGGACGGCCAGCCGGCGACGAGCTGGGAGCGGATCAGCATGCCGGTCACGCCGGGGCCGTCGCCCTCCGCCTGGACCGCGCCTCCCGACAACCGCACCCGGTGCCGCGCCACGGCCTGCCGCAGGTACGGCCAGGAGGACGACAGGAGGGCCACGTCCGCCGAGCCGTGCACGGCCAGGCTGAGCGCGCCCGCGACGGCGGCGTCGATCCAGCCCTGGTCGACGTAGAAGAAGCGGACCGACTCCGCCGGCAACATGCGCGGATCGGGCACCAGGTACGAGAACGGCACCGGGCGCAGCAGGCTGAGTCTGGCGAGCCATTTGGCGATCGGCTCCAGGACCTCGTGCAGGTTGTCCGTCACCGCGTCGGCGGCGCCCGGCAGGGCCAGCACGTCACGCGGATGGAGGGCCCTGCGGCGGCCCGCCGGCACCGGCCGCCGCCGTACGGGACCCGGGGGCCGGTCGCCGTCGTGCACCGACTCCAGCACCCGCGTCCACGTACGTCCCAGGCCGTCGCCGATCAGGGACGAGAATCGCGGGCGGGTCGCCGTGGGCGCGGCCAGCGGGGTCAGGTCGTCGTACCGGGAGAAGTGGCCGAAGGTCAGGCGTTGCGAGAGCCTGCCCAGCGCCGCATGGGCCGACCGGCGGTAACCGTTGACCGTCCGGGCGAACGCGCTGTCGGCCAGGGCCAGCTGGCGGCCGATGTTCCACGCCACCGCGTAGCTGAGGTCGAACAGCCCCTCGTCCGCCAGGTAGATCATCAGGGCGTCGGCGCTGGTGGCGTCGCGCGGCTCGACCGCCGGGTCGCCCACCGGCGGCAGCTCCTGCGCGACGAACGGGGTGAAGGGCCCCCGGTACCAGGCGTAGCTCGTCTCACCGGTCCCGGCGGCGAAGGTCAGGGGTGCGTAGCCGAGTCCCAGCCGTTCGTACACGACCGGGTCGACGCCCAGGACGAAGGGGGCAGGCAGCGACAGGGAGGGGGTGGCCGCCTGGCTGTCGATGAGTCCCTGCATCAGCTGGGTGAAGCTCTCGCCGGTCTGCGGCTGGGAGACGAACGTCCAGCCGGTCAGCGACACCAGCCGGACGTCCTTCGGCCCGCTGCCGTCCTGCCGCTGCGGGACGGGGGTGCCGCCGGGGCCGAGGTAGGCGGCGTACCCCTCCAGGGAGACCAGGTGGGCGTGGTAGCGCAAGGGCGCGGGGGCGCCCTGCCGGGTGTCGGCGACCGCCAGCCGGTTCGCCACCAGCACCGACGACATCGCCTCGCCTTCGGCGGCCGACGGCACCGCCCGGCAGTGCGCCAGATAGGGCAGGTCGCCGGTCTGGGGGGCGGCTGCGGTGAAGGCGTCTCCGGTGACGGTGATGGTCTGGCACTGCGAGGCCAGGGTGGTGTCCGACAACCAGCCCTGGGGGAACGCGGGTTTGAGCACGTCCGGGTCCTCGGCCGTCAGCTCCCCCACCGTGCAGGTCGACACCGGGTTGTTCGTGCCCTCCTGGAGGCGGATCTCCCCCTCGGCGAAGACCAGCAGCGCCATCCACGGCGTGTCGCCGGCCGCGTCGCCCGGGACGAGACTGCGCTCCCACGGCAGGCAGGGATCGGTGAGCACGACGAAGGCAAGCGTCTGACCGTAGACGCCGCAGGACCCGGCCGGCGGATGGACGGTCCGGACGACGCCCCGGTCGATGACGAACTCCGGTGCCTGGACGACGAACTCCTGCTGGATGTCGTACGTGGGCGTCGATCCGTCGCCGGAGACGACCTGCTTCACCTCGACGTGGTAGGTGTCGGCCGGCAACGAGGGGACGTAGCCGTCGAAGAACTGGATCGTGCCGGGCTCGCTGACGGTCGGCATGAGGCGTGCTTTCTCCAGACCTGGTCGCATGAGTGGCATCAGCCGACCATCAGAGGCTCGGCGGCGAACAGACGGCCGGCCTCGCCGGCGAAGGACGTCATCGGGTCGTCGGGCGTGTCAGGGCCGTAGCCGAGGATGTCGAGGCCGGTCAGGATGGAGGCGCGCGCGGCGCGTACCGGGTCCGAGGCGATGCCGGAGGCGGCATCGGCGATCCGGCTGATCGTGTTCCCGCCGTTCGCCGGGGTGGGGCCCGCCGGTTGCGCCGAGCCGCTGAGCGGCAGCTGCGCGTCCGGGAGGGCGAGGTCGACCGAGGCCAGGGCGAGCCCGACGTCGACCGGTCCCGGGGTGGCGCCCGTCCGCGGCGGCCGCACGACGATCGTCAGGCCCGTCATCTGGTCCGGTACGAGCTGGGCGCCGCCTGCCGGCACGCCCCCGTTCTGGGGCGGCGCCCCCCACAGCGAGGCGGGTACGGCCGCGCGCAGCGGCGCGACGTCGAAGGCTGCGGATCTGTCGTCTCCCGCCTGGTCGGTCAGGGTGACGGTCAGGCCGGAGGAGACGCCGGTCCACCCCAGCGGGTGGACGTCGAACGTGTCGCCGCTGAAGGCGTGGGCGGACCCGACCCCGGCCGTGGTCACCGGGACGGGGGTGGTCACGGTGAAGCCGAACGTGCCACCGCGTACCGGCCACGACGTGTCGTCGCCCGAGCCGGGGCCCGAGGCGCCCGTCGGGATCATGCCGGAGGTGGGCGTGGCCGACAGGATGTTGGGCTCGGCCTGGTCGCGGGTGTCGGGGAGCATCGCCTCGACGTCGCTCCAGCCCTTGATCCGCGGCCCGGCCTGCCTGGCGGAGCCGAAGGGGACGGTGAAGGAGATGACGGTCCAGTCGACGGTGACCGTGCCGCCGGTCGGCGGCCCCCAGAACTCCAGGTCGCAGCCCAGCTCCACCGAGACGGTCGCCGAGGTGACCAGCAGGTTCATCTTGTACGAGGCGCCGATCGTGATCCCGATGCCGGCGTCGAACCAGAACGGCTTCCACCGTACGACGATGTCGGCGTGGGCGTCGAACCACGCCTTGAGGCTGCCGGACTGGTAGGTGGCGTCGAGCCGGCCGCCGACCATCATGGCGGCCGGGGTGAGGGCGAGGTAGGCGTCGCCGCTGATGGAGATGGTCGAGTCCATCGCCCAGTGGAAGCCCACCGGCGGTACGGCGGGATAGTGGGCGGGCCGCTGGAAACCGGGGTTGTAGCCCCCGAGTGTCACCACGAAGTCGCCGGCGTGGGGGTTGTCGCCGTACCAGACGAAGAAGGCGAAGCCGCCGGTCAGGACGCAGGCGGGGTCGAGCAGGAAGGAGCTGCGGGCCAGCACGGCCTGGGCCGAGAACACCCCTTCGCCGGGCGCGAACCGGACGTCGAGGTCCAGCTCGACACTGGCGTAGCACGGCTCGCCCGCCGTCCCCGTCGGCTGCGGGAACGACGCCCGCGCGTCGCCGACCAGCGAGATGACCAGCTCCTGCCCGGTCTCGACGAAGAGCATGGCCTGGGAGTCGACGAGTTCGTAGCTGGTGAAGGTGATCCCCGCGCCGAACCACAGCGCCCCGGCCTCGTCGCTCACCCACGGCGGCTGCGGCTTCCTGATGACGTCGAGCACCGTGGCGGGCGTCGGGTCGGGGCCGAAGAGCCCGGCCTTGGCGGCGGTCGAACCCGGCAGTACCTGGACGAAGGGAAAGACCTGGACCTCGTCGATGGACGGCAGGCGCAGGGCGGAGTTGTAGCCGAAGCCGAGCGCCGCGCCCGTGACGAAGAACGCGGGCGGGCCGCCGACGGCGTAGCTCAGGTCGCCGAAGACGAACATCGACGAGAAGCCCGACGCGTTGCCGTAGTAGCCGAAGGCCTCCAGTGTCAGTCCGCTCGCCGAGACGATGAGCCCGCCTTCGATGTCGACGGCGTCACTGCCCGGCGGCTCCATGTTGATCAGGGTGCCGGCGATCTCCAGCGGCGGCGTGCTGTAGGCCACCCCGAGGCCCTGGAGGCAGAACTGCGGGGCGAAGCTGGTCAGGGGCGAGCCGACGCCGAGCCCGTCGAGGTTGAGCGTCAGCGGGCCGAAGGCCAGCGTGGCGTCCAGTTCGAACCACAGGGCCTGCTGGCTCGACTGGTACAGGACGCCGATGCGGTTGATCGACACGGGGCCGAAGCTGCGCTGGACGGCGAACCAGGTGATCCCGTCCGCCGCCGGAGCGGACGCGTACGCCTGGGGCCGGCTCGGACCGCCCATGGCGACGTCGATCGGCAGCGCGTCGTCGCCGATCCGCAGGACGGCCGAGATCAGCAGGGTCCCCGCCACGCCCTGGGCCGGGAGGAGCGGGTAGTCCCCGCCGAGATCCTGGATCAGGTTGTTGACCGCGCTCGGGTCGGCGATCGGGGCGCTGGCGGCCAGGACCTTGAGGGCGCCGATCGAGACGTCCTCGACGCGGGCGAGTTCGTCGCCGACCAGCGGCAGGTCCGACAGGCTGAAACTCTGGCCGCCGGCCAGGCAGAAGGTCCAGACGCGGGTCTGGCCGGTCTTGAGCGTGACGAACGCGGCCTCGCCGTAGGTTCGCGACTGCGCTCCGAAGGCCATGCTGTCGTCGGTGAAGTGGTAGACCAGCGTGGCGCCCGTGAGCCCCAGGTCGAGGTCGGGCGGGACGGCCGGCATGGACGTCCAGCCGAAGGCGGCGGCGACGTCGGCGAACCCGAGCGGTTCCCCCTGGTCGATCCAGGAGGCGGTCATCCTGCTGCCGGCGCCGCCCAGGTCGATCTCGACGTCGAAGAACTCCTCGCCGATCTGCAGCGCGCCCACCAGCTGGTACGTCTTCTGGCCGCCGGCCGAGGAGATGACCGCCGTGACGGTGACGTTCAGCGGCCCGGTGTCGAGGCCGAGGCTGAACAACCCCTGCGCCGTACCGTAGATCTGCCAGTCGGAGCCGTCGCCGCCCTTGGCGAAGCTCATGCCGAAGTCGTCGAACTGGATGCCCTGCAGGCAGTCCGGCAGGTCGACGGTGTTGCCCGAGATCCCGTCCACCAGGTCCTTCAGTGTGACCGTACCGCTGAAACCGGCCACGATCCCGAGGTCACCGGCCGTGTCGGCGGTCAGCTCGAACTCGAACACGCCTTGGAAGACGTCCGGGAAGATCTGCGCGGTGGCGCCGAAGCCGGCCAGCACCATCGGGGAGGCGTCGAACGGCGACATGACCGAGCAGTTGAGCGTCAGGTTCTCCAGCGTGAAGTCCCCCAGCGTCCAGGACGACGTCGTGCCGATCCCGCCGGTGATGTCCAGGACCGCGGGCGTCTCGACGTTGAAGGTCGCGCCGAGGCCGGTCAGCCCGACGGAGGAGAAGACCTCCGTCAGCGCCGAGGGGATCGACTGCGTGTAGTCGACCTTGCCGATCAGCTTGATGATCTCGTCGGGCGTGATGGGCTTGCCCGTCGCCGTCATGGTGAGGCAGAGGTTCGGCGATCCCTCGATCAGCGCGGCCTGGAAGGTGCTGAACGGCTGCCCGCCGACATTGAGCGTCGAGGCGAAGGAGAGCCAGTAGGCCAGGAACCCGTTCTCGTCGGGCTCGCTGGTCACCAGGACCGTCGGCAGCGACAGGTCGAAGGACGTGTCCGCGGTGATGGGCGCGTCGATGGTGCCGGTCAGCGCCACGGCCGGCCGGTCGGTCGTGGGGTCGATCGTGCCGCACAGGACGACCGTGCCGGTGGGTTCGAGGCTGTCGATCAGCCCCAGCAGGAGGGCGGCGGGGCCGTCGAGCCCGAGGAGCGCGGCGACGTTCAGTCCCTTGGCGAGGGTGAGGGCGGGCGCCCCCGGCTGCCAGGCGTAGGTGGTCTGGGCGGCTGTGGTCACCAGGAACGCGGGCTGGGTCAGGGTCATGCTGGTGAACGGCTGAGTCTCCAGCGCCTGGAAGCTGGTGCCGAAGGTCCAGTCCGCGGGCAGGGTGGCGACGATCAGGGCGTCGACCGTGCCGCCGGTCTCAAGGGTGAGGACCACCAGCGTCGGAACCGAGGTCACCCCCAGGAAGGCGGCCGTGCCCGAGAGGCTGAGCTGGTTTCCCACGGGCGCCGGGACCTGGCCGGTGAAGGCGACGGACAGGCCGGACGTCACGTTCAGGCTGGTCCGGATCGTGGCGTCGAAGCCGGCCGCCGGGGTCAGCCCGGCCGCCGTCAGGGTGGATTCCGCGACGGTGACGGCGCCGTTCCCGTCGGCCTGGGACTGGAGGACGGTCTGCAGGTCCTGGAGACTCATTCCGCCCCTAAATGTCGATCATCAGAGGCAGGTGGTCACTGGTGCTGAACGGCAGACCGGCGTAGTCCCAGCTTTGGAAGATCTGCTCCAGGAATGCGGCGCCACCGGTGTTCGGCTGAATTCCGCCGGTTCCCAGGAGTGCCGGTGGACATTTGGTGAGCACTTTGGAGGGAAAGTGGCTGGGAAAGGGCAGCCCTCCCGTCAGTTCCGCCGTGACCCCCTGCGGCGCCGGTGGAAACAGGTTGTACGGCGTTCCGGTGTAGGTGTTGACGACGGTCAGGTTGGCGGCGGCGCCCGCGCCGCCATAAGCCGTCAGGATGTTGTCGATGGCGCCGGTGTCGCTGATCCCCGACCACGAGCTGCCCATGTAACCGAAGCGCGGATAGACATTGTGCTGCGGATCCGCCGCCACCCCCGAGTCGTTGTACGGCATCGCCACGTTGGCCGGGAGCAGGTGCGTCATGCAATACGGTTTGCGGCTCGGGACGGGGTTGCCCGCGTGCGCCACCCGCGCGTCGAGTTCCAGCGTGTAGATGCCGCCCGAGCCGCTGAGAAGGGCCGTGAAGGCGTCGGCGGCGGGCTCGAACGTGTCCACGTTGAAGTCGCCGAGCAGGACGTTGACCTCGCCCGCGTTGACGGCGGCGATCTCGGGGACGAGCGCCATCCGCTTGACCCCGGCCCGCGCCGTGTCCGGGGAGGTGTGGACGGCGAAGAGGTTGATGGTGCGATTGCCGGCCACGTCGAGGAAACGGGTGTAGAACGGCGCCCGGCAGCCGTCATTGGGGAACTGCAGGCGGTTGGGCGGCATCGGGGGCGGCACCGGCGAGGGGATCGGCCGGACGGTGCCGGCGGTGTAGTACTGCCATTCGCCGGCCAGCTGGTTCTCGGCGATCGGCTGAGGGACCCCCGGGAACGTGGTCGTCCGTCCCAGGGCCGCCATCCTGGCGAGCCAGGGAGCGGGGTAGGGGGTCAGCTTCTGTGAGGTCGCCAGGGTGACCGGCTGGCTCTGCCCGACGACAGTGCCCGGCGGGCCGTAGAGCTCGTAGAAGAGGTTCGGGCCGGTGAACTGGAGCCTGTTGGCGTTGTAGAGGACGGCCACGGCCTCCTGCTGGCCGAGCCCGCCGATGTTGATCGGCGGGACGAGGCACCAGTCGGTCGCGTTGCCGAGGGTGGCGTCCGCGCGGATCTGGCCCAGCAACCGCAGGACGGCCTTTCCCGCGTTGCTGCTCGGATTCAGCGCGATGCCTTCGGCGTCGACGTCGGTGATACGGGAAAAGACCTCGACGACGACGATGAGGTCGGGGATGGGGCCGCCGGTGGGGCCGCGCATGACTTTGGTGACGATATAGCTCTGCCGGGCGGCGGACTCGTTCGTCGTGGTGACGGTCGTCGGGTCGGAGATCTTGGGCAGGGAGAAATTGCAGAGGTTCCAATAAAGGATGCGGATCACGATGGCACCTTCCCGCCCATCGGCCGTGGCGAGCCCTGGCGGTCACAGTACTTCGTGATGTGTCGGCGGCGTCGTACGCCATTCCCGGGCGGGCGGGTCAAATGCTCACCACCCGCTTTTTACCCGCCCCCGGAATCTCAACTATAAATCCACTGAGTTTTCCGGAAATTTCAGGCAGCGGCGGACGCGTCCGCCGCCGCCAAGCCCGCGGGGCGATCGTCGTCGGCGTCGCCGTCGACCAGGTCCCTGAGTGCCCCAGGTGCGGGCAGAGGGCCGTTAGACTACACCGGTGTTCGCGCGCGTTCCCCTGGCCGTCCGCTCATGGCCGGCCTGGTGGAGAGCCCGGCCGTCCTCGCTCAAGGACGGCGCGCTCGCGGCGACGCTCACCGCGCTGGCATTCGTCCCGACCCTGTCCGTCATCGGAGCGCAGATCGGCGACCTGCCGCGACGCCCTGCCGATGCCTTGGCGGTGGCGCTGACCGTGGCGCAGTCGGCGCCGCTGGCGCTCCGCAGCCGTCACCCGGCGGCATGCCTGGCCGTCGTCGGCGCCGCCTTCGCCGTTCATCAGGCGCTCTGCTATCCGCCGACGTTCGCCAGCATCGGCTTCTACCTGGCCCTGTTCACGGCCGGAGCCCAACAGCCCAGGCACCGACGCACGCTCGCGGCGGCGGTGAGCGCCGGCTACGCCGCGCTGGCGGTCGTTCTGAGCTGGTGGGGATCTGCCAACCGGATCTCGGACTTCCTCGCTTTCTACCTGGTTCTGGTGGTGATCTGGACGGCCGGTGCAGGGATGCGCCGGTGGCGGGCCGAGGAGGCCGAACGGCGGCGGCTCGGCGCGCTGGCGGCCGGCGCCGACGAACGCGCCCGCATCGCCCGTGAGCTGCACGACGTGGTCACCCATCACGTGACCGCCATCGTGGTGCAGGCCGACGCTGCACAGTTCCTGGTCGGCACCGCACCGGAACGCGCAGGGCAAGGGCTGGCCGCCATCAGCGACACCGGCCGGCGGGCGCTGACGGAGCTTCGGCACCTGCTCGGCGTGCTGGAGGCGACCGGCGACGACGCGCTCATGCACCGTACGCCGGGCCTCGACGGTATTGCCGACCTGGTCGACCAGGCCCGCGTCTCCGGCCAGCCCGTCGAGCTGACCGAGCACGGCGAGCGCCTGCCTCAGCCCGTCGACGTCGAGCTGGCCGCGTATCGGGTGGTTCAGGAAGCCCTCACGAATGCCATCAAGCACGCGACGGGCCGGCCCACCAGGGTCACGGTCCACCACCGCGCCGGCCACATCGACATCGAGGTGACCACCGACGGGTCCGCTCCGGCGGAAGGTCCCGTCGTGCCGTCCGGGGGACGAGGGCTGGACGGGCTGCGCCGGCGCATCCAGATGCTGAACGGTGAGCTGTCCGCCGGCGCCCGGCCCGGGGGCGGGTTCAGCGTCCGGGCTCTCATCCCTTTCAGGAGCACCGCATGACCAGTACGCCGATCCGGGTGCTCATCTGTGAGGACCATGAGCTGGTGCGTACCGGCTACACCACGATCTTCTCCGCCCAGCCCGACATGGAGGTCGTCGGGGATGCCGCGGACGGCCGCGCGGCGCTCGAGGCCGCCCGGCGGCTGCTGCCGGACGTCGTCGTGATGGACATCCGGATGCCTGTCCTGGACGGCATCGAGGTCACCAGGCGACTGGCCGGGCCAGGCGTCGCCGCTCCGGTGAAGGTGCTGGTGGTGACCACGTTCAACGTCGACGAGTACGCCTACGAAGCACTCAGGGCGGGCGCCAGCGGCTTCCTGCTCAAGGACGCGCGGCCGAAGGAACTCGTGGACGGCGTACGCACCGTCGCGCGTGGCGACTCGCTGCTCGCGCCCGCCGTCACCCGTGCCCTCATCGGCCACTTCGCCGAGCGCCTGCGCCCCACCGACTCCGCCCGGCCGGCCCTGCAGCAGGTCGTGCGGGCACTGACCCAACGGGAGCTGGAAGTGCTCGAACAACTCGCCGAGGGCCTGTCCAACGCGGAGATCGCCACACGACTGTCCATCAGCACCGAGACCGTCAAGACGTACGTGTCGCGGATCCTGACGAAACTCGACCTGCGCGACCGTGTCCAGGCGGTGGTGCTCGCCTACCGGGTGGGACTGGTGTCCGCCGATCAGGGTTGACGCGGCGCCCGCGCCGGCCGGTCTCCTTGCGGTCAGGCGGAGAGCTTGGCGCGGTGCGGCCGAGGCTGGATCCGACCGGCGCGGGCGGCCCGCCGCAGCAGGAGAATCGTGGGCACCATGCAGACCAGCAGCGCGAAAAGGCTGGCCTCGGGGCCGAAGACGCCGCCGGTCAGCGCGGTCGGGCCGGACAGCGTGACGTTCAGCAGGCCCTCGGGCGGCACGGCCGATCCGGAGACCGTGACACCGAAGATCCCGGCTTGGGCGAAGTTCCAGGCGAAGTGCAGGCCGATGGGCAGCCACAGCGAGCGGGTGGCGACGTAGGCGGCGGCCAGCATGGCTCCGCCCGTCAAGGCGATCGCGAACGCGCCCCACAGGGTGGCGTTGCCGTTGACCAGGTGCATCGCGCCGAACAGCAGCATGGATACGACCAGGGCGATCACCGTGCCGGTACGTTCCTCCATGATGCGGAACACCACCCCGCGAAACAGCAGTTCTTCGGCCACGGCGACGCTCGCCATCAACCCCGCGGCGCCGAGGAAGCCGCCGAAGGACCCCCAGGACAGCTCCTGCCAGCCACCGAACGCCGCGATCAGCACCATCAACCCGATGAACAGGCCCGACCCGAGCAACATCCCGCGCCACAGCTGGGACCATCGCCCCGTCTTCCCGAGTTCGGGGATGTCCGGACGGAGCTCGACGGCCCGGCACAACCAGCGGTAGCAGGTGACGGCGATGACGGCCAGGCCGACCCCCACCGGCAGGGCGAGGATGGGTATGGGCGAGACGAGTTGGTTGATCCCGGTCATCACCGACATCACACCGAACAACGCGACCAGCAGGACGGGGAACCGGAACCTGCGCAACCGGCCACGGCCCGTGGCCGAACCGGTGTGCGAAGGGGTGGTTCTCGGATGCTCCGGGGACGCCACGATCGCGATCCTTTCGATCAAGTGGCCGCGGTGTCTTCCGCGGCTTAAAAGAGGTTAGGGATCGGAGCCAGGCATGCCATCCCCCTGGAACGGACACAGCGGTAGCTCTCAAGAGGGACCAGGAACCGTCCCGGTTTCTGTCCCCACGCGTCGCCGGCCCGCACACCGGCAGCGACCGGATGCAGGCCGCTGAACATCGTCCGGGCCGGAGCTGCTTGATCACGCGCCGACGGAGTACGGCGTCCCGCGCCGGGAACTTCAGCAACCCCGGCCGCCCCGCATGGTTGAGAACGGCACAGCCCGCCACGGACGCCATCGGCGGCCTGATCCCCATGGGAATCCGCGCCACAGGCCGCTTCCTGCCGCTTGACCTGCGCGGACGGAATTATCGGCCGGCGGCATCGCGGGCCACGCCGGGCTGATGTTCAGCACGCCTGACGGCGGCACGACCCTGACCGCTTCGCTGAACTACATGAGCGGACCTGGGAGAAGCACACACGAACCGGTGACAGATGCCTCTGGGCAACCCCTGACCGGGCTGCCTAGTTTCTTGAACGGAACCGTCTCCGTGAAGGGAGCATCGTGCGTCCGCTCAAATGTTCTGTCATCGCCGCCGCAGTGCTCGCGGCGCCCCTCTTCGCGACCCCCGCCGCCCACGCCGAAGGCTCCTACGAGTGCTTCTTCGGCAGCATCACCCCTGGTCAGTACGGCTACCACCTCTCCGGCAACCCGTGCGACGGCACCGGATACGCCGACGTCGTGATCACGATACGGTCCGGCTCGGCCGCCGGAACCCACCGCTGCGCCACCGCCTTCTCCTGGAACGGCTTCCTCGGCGCCGACGGCTGCAGGAAGGAACCCGGGTGAAGCCCCCGCCGCACGCCAACGGCTCCTCGGGCGTGGGCCCTGGGCAGCTTCGTCCGCCCACCCTCAAGACTCCGAAGGGAAACATCATGCGCCCCGTCCGAACGCTCGTCCTCGCCCTCGTCGCGGCAGCGCTCCTGCCCGCGACGCCGGCCGCCGCCCAGGAGCGTGTGTACGACTGCGCCCAGGGCTTCTGGTCGCTCAACCCCTACCGCGGAGGAATCGACATCCTCGCCGGCCCCTGCACGAGATCGGCGTCGGGCACGGAACCGGCCTACATCACGCTCCGGTCCGGAGTGCCCTCGCCTCCCGAGACGTTCCTGTGCCCGACGGCCGGCTATGTCAACGGCACCGTGGTCGCGTCGCAGTGCGCCCACGTGCCGCCAGCCTGACACCGAAAGCCCATTGAACGGGGTCAGCCCTGCGCCGGCTGGAGGTGGGCCCGCTCGTGGACGAGGGTGGCGAGGACGGCGCCGGTCCACATGGCGGCGGCGGTGGCGTCTCCGGCGGCTTCGACGACGCGGGCGAAGAGGGTGAGGACCACCAGTGAGCCGCCCCGGGCCAGACGACCGCCGCCGCAACCAGGAGCTTCAGGTGTTGTTCTACCGTGCCGCCGTCAGGAGCGAGGCGAGTCCGATCGACCCAGTGAAAGCGGCTTCGACGGCCTCCTCGGTCGTGGTGCTCAGCTGGTTGATCTCCAGTACGCGTTCGATCTGGTCGACGAGGCGGAGCGAGGGTCTCGAACCCTAGCGTTGGGCCGCGAGAGTGATGCCCAGGCCGATGAACATGGTCCCGGTCGCGGCGTCGAGCCGGCGGCGCACCGCCTGCCGACCGCGCAGCCAGCCACCGATCCGCCCTGCCAGCACGCCGACCGTCGCGTCGGCCAGGAACTCCAAAATGATCAGCACCGCGCCCAGGATTGTGAACTGCAGCCAGACAGGCCCTGCCCCGGGATCGATGAACTGGGGCAGGAAAGCGACCATGAACGCGAACGTCTGCGGGTTGGCCGCAGAGGACACCACGCCGTTGAGGAAGGCTCGCCTGCCGCTCATCCCGGCGGCCGAATCGGCGGCTTGCCCCTTCCTGAGGTTGCGGAACATCTGCACGCCGAGGTAGATCAGGTACGCGGCGCCGGCGAGCCGCAACACCGTGAACACGACGGGAAACGCCGTCAACAACATGGAGAGGCCGGCTGCGGCTGCGGCGATGTACAACGCGTCACCCGTGATCACGCCGAGCGTGGCGAGCAGCCCGGCTCGGGCGCCGCCCCGCATGCCGCATCCCATGACGAACAGCATGTCGGGGCCAGGGGTGATCAGAGCAACGATGGTGGTCGCCGTGAACACGGCGAGCAGGTGCGAATCAATCGGCATTTGAACTATTTTTCCATTCATCGAGGCGCACTTAGGGACCAAACCGTTCAGGAAACATGGGAGACCTTGACGGCGCGCCCGAGGTTCCAAATCACCTGCTGTCTGTGCGGCAGGCTCATTCCTCCGAAATCCCCAGATGAACGGCACCATTGCGTGCGGCTGTGCTGTGAAGATTTTGGTCCTGGGGTCCTCGTGACGGGGGCCCCACGAACGCGGGCGTGCAACGGACACCACGGGCTCCTGGTCGCCGAGTAGTGCAGACAATGCCTCGGCTACCAGGAGCCCGCTCTTGTCGGCGTGATCAGCGAGAACGACAGCGACCATCCGGCGCCGAACCTCGGCGCGGTTCACGCGTCATGGGACTCCAGCACCTTCATGAGCGGGAGCGGGTTGATGTAGTCCCGGTAGGACACCACCTGCCCGTCGCGGACCCGGAACACGGCGATGACCCGCTGGGTGAACGGCGCTCCTGTGCCAGTGACCGTGCCGTGCGCGGTGTATTCGACGATGACCACCTCGGGGTCGACGGTCTCGTGCATTACCAGGTCGACATATTCGTCGAAGCTGATCAGCGAGCCCTTCGCGGATACGAACGCGGCGATCTCCGCCCGGCCGCACAGCTTGGCCGGCATGCCTTCCAGCCGGTACGGCCACTCGATCACGGCGTCGGGAGCCATGAGGTCGAGGAATCGTTCATGGTCTCCCGACCTGCCCGCCTGGAGGATGTCCGCCACGACTTTCGTTGTACGCATGTTCATTGAACGAGCGTATAGCGAAAGAGGCGATTGGGTCAACGCCCGTATAATGAGCCGGTGAGTGAGTCGTCCAAGCCCAGCCGTACGCGGGCGCAGCAGCGCCTCGACACGCAGCAGCGCATCCTCGCCGCGGCCCGGCATGCCTTCGCCGAACTGGGTTACGAACACACCACCATTCGCGCCGTCGCCGCCGCGGCCGGGGTCAACGCCGGCCTGGTGATGCACTACTTCGGCTCCAAGGAACAGCTCTTCACGCAGGCCGTCCAGGTCGAAACCCACGAACTGCCGCCCGGCGAGCCCGCCGAGGCGCTGCTGTCGATGCTGCGCAGACGCCTCGACGACGAACCGGCGGCGTCGCTGGCGCTGTTGCGTTCCGTACTCACCCACGCCGGCGCCAGTGACGACTTCCGCGACAGCGGGCGTGCCTGGCTGTCCCAGGTCGGCGAGGCCATCCCGCACCGGAACGCGGACCTGCGGGCGGCCCTGATCACGGCCATCATCACCGGCGTGGTCATCGACCGTCACCTTCTCAAGCTGAGCGCGCTCGCCGACGCCTCCGCCGACGACATCATCGAGCTCCTGCGTCCCTGCTTCGAAAGCCTGGCGGGCGAGCACACCAACCCTTGATCGGCGCGCTCGCCATCCGCGCGCAAGGTCATCGCGAGGCTGCGGATCGATGAACTGCGGGAGGAAGGCGATGGTGAAGGTGACCGCCTCAGGGTTCAGCAGATCGGTCAGCAGACCGCTGGTGAACGCGCGCCACCGGCACCGCCTGGAGTGGCGCTCCTCAGGATGGCGGCTCGATCACCGATCCGCGTAATTTCGCCGGCAGCTCGGCGGCCACTAATTTCCTGGGGGCGACCTTGGCGACGGCCCCGTTGATGCGGACCCGTCCCTTCAAGGAGCGGCTGCTCCCGATCGGCGTGCCGGCACCGGGATCGGTGACCTTCCGGGACCGGCTCCCGCGCGGCCTGAAGCCCCGGCCGCGCTGCGCGTCCCGCGTGGGCCGATCCCCGCGCTCCGACAACCCGCGCGAGCCGGTCTTCTCAGGCTCCGCGACAGCCACGTCGCGTCCAACGCAGGACATCGCCGACTGGCACGGCACCGCACGACGCGCCGGGCAGCGCCATATCCGTGCCGCCGGCGAGTTGCGTCGCCAGGCGGCCTTCCACTCGACGATCCGGCGAGCCTGAGCTCAGTCGACGATCGCGCCGCCGGTCAGATTGGCGATCGTCCCGGTCATGGCCCCCGCTCGATCCGAAGCCAGGAACGCGGCCGTCTCCGCGATCTCGGAGAGCGTCGGAAGCCTCTTGAGCAGCGTCCCCTGCGCCATCGCCCCGCCTTCGAGCATCTCCTGGACCGACTGCCCGGCCGCTGCCGCGGTCTGCTCGAAGAGCTCCTTGGTGTAGGAACCGGCTGCCGGCGCGTCGACGACAGCGTGGGGACGGATGCCGATGACCCGGACGTTCCCGGGCGCCAGCTCCGCGGCCAGAACCCGGGAGAACGCCTCCTTGCCGGCCGCACTCACGGCGTGCCCCAGGATGCCGCCCACGGCCAGCTTGGCACCCGGCTCCGACAGCGTCAGGATCACACCGGGACGCTCACCACCCATGTGCCGGGCCACAGCCTTGCTGGTGATGAACAGCGTCCGCAAGAAGCCGTCGATCGGCCGCATGAACTCCTCCAGCGACAGATCCGCCAGCGAAGTCCCCTGGTCGTGCTGGACACTCACGGCGTTGACGGCGATGTCGAGGCCGCCGGCCGCCGCCGCGACCGCGTCGGCGTGCTTCTCGACCGCCTCCTGGTCGAGCACGTCGACCTGGGCGGTCTCCACCTTTCCGCCCGCGGCGGCGATGTCACGCGCCACGGCGTCGAGCTTCGCCGGTGTCCGTCCGGCGATGAAGACCCTCGCGCCCTCCCGGGCGAAGACCCGTGCGATGGCGCCGCCGATGGCGCCGCCGCCTCCGTAGATCACAGCGTTCTTGTCCTTGAGCAGCAATCCGCTCATCGGTGACCTCCACATGATTGTTCTTCCGGACGGACAGGCAGGCTCCCCGGTCGCGGCCGGGCCGCCGTCCGGCACACGAGAGCTCACTTGCGTGATGCAAGCGAGGCTAGTGGGGTAGCCTTGCATGACGCAAGTGCTCCTCGGAGAGGTGTGGTCGCCATGCTGGGCAAGACCTACGACACGCAGGTGTGCTCGGCCGCCAGGGCACTGGAGGTCATCGGCGAGCGATGGAGCCTGCTGATCGTGCGCGACGTGTTGTTCGCCGGGGCGACCCGGTTCGCCGACTTCCAGCGCCTGGGAATCGCGACCAACATCCTGGCCAAACGCCTGGACAGCCTGGTCGACGCGGGCGTCCTCGAACGCCGATCGAGCGAGGAACACCCCGACCGGAGCCGCTACGCCGCGACCCGGAAGGGACTCGACCTGGCACCCGTGATCATCGCGCTGACGCAGTGGGGCGATCGATGGGCGGCGCCCGGCGGCCCGCCCATTCTGTACCGGCACACCGGTTGCGATGGGGCGATCACCGAGCAGACCACCTGCGACACCTGCGGGGAGGTCACCGACCTCGCGCAGATCCACGTCGTCCACGGCCCCGGCTTCCCCGAGGCCCTCATGATCGCGCGGAAGAATCGCCCGGAGGCCGCCGACCTGCGATAACACTCCGCTCCCGGAGATGAGGGCTCAGCCCGCCAGGCGGGATCCCGCGCCCTGCGACGGCCACACCCCGCCCCTCGACCCCAGGACGCGATGCGGGCCGAGCCGAGCTTGTGACTGGTGCGCAGCCGGCACACCTGCGCTTCCAGTTCCGGGGCGTGCAGTCTGACACGAGGCCCCCGTCCGGTGCAGATTCGCCAACTGCACCGCAGCGGAGGCCTCTCCATTGAGAGAACCCTTGGCTGTCAACAACGCTCGTGGTCAATACAGCTACCAGGCACCGAGTCTGCCCCAGAAGCATCCTCAGTAGCTCCCATTAGTGGCAGATCAGCGGGAGTGGTTGGGGACCGCAGGGACGGCCCCGGTTGCCGCCGCCGTCGATCACTCCTGCGGGCGGCGTGATCCAGACGAAGTAGCCGGCGTTGTGCTTGCCCACGTTCCCCGTCAGGGTGATCGGGGAGCTTCCCCGACCGATGTGGATGGCGCCTCGTACGGGGTGGCCTGCCTCGTCGGTGAGCCCGCTGGGATCGCGGCCGTTTCCCTTGAACACGTTGTCGATGAACGACGACGTGGAGGAGGTGGAATTCCTGACGTAGATGCCGGCGGTGCGGTTGCCGATGAACCGGTTGCGGGCGATGGTGGCGTCCGACCGATCGCCGTACACGCCGATGGAGTTGTTCTTGAACGTGTTGTCCTCGACGAGCGTGCCCGGCGCCCAGCCGGCTCGTACCGCGATGTCGGCGTTCTTGAAGACGTTGTCGCGCAGCACGAAGTTCCAGCTGTTGTTGTCCGCGCTGATCGGGGCGTTGTCGAAGACGTTGCCGGTGACGAGGCCGGCGTTGTTCTCGTTGAAGGACAGGCCGCCCGAGATCACTCTGCTCGACGTGAGCGTCGTGTAGGTGCTGCGGGCCGAGACGCGGTGCAGAGTGCAGCCGTCGATGGTCAGGCGGACCTGGCGGGCGTCAACGGCGTCCACTTCGCATCGGCGGAGGGAGGAACCGCTGATGGAGAGCTCGGGCCAGGCGCCGCCGCGCAGCTTCACTGGACCTCCGGCGATCGTCATGTCGCGAAGGCCGACAGTGATGTGGGGTGTGAGGGCGTCGTCGCCGACGCTGGTGGCGAACCCTTCGATCCGGCCGTCGCGTATGACGGTTCCGGTCCAGGCGGTCCCCTGGGGGCTGACCTGAACGCCTGTGCCGGTGCCCGCTCCCCGGAGGGTGTGCCCGGCCAGGTCGATGGTCACGTTGTCGGCGCCGACGATCAGCGCGTCACCGGGGCACGTCAGATCCCCGGTCAGGGTGACGCTCGCCGTCACGACGCTCCCGCAGGTGACGGGGGCGTCTGCGGAAGCGGCGGAGGCCCGGCCAGGGCCGACGGTCGCGGTCAGCAGCAGGACGGAGCAGCCGGCTCGAACGAGCCACCGCGTCGTCGTGGAACGCCTGGGTCGGTGACCCGTGCGGAAGAACCGTTCACCGCGCATGTGCCCTCCATCGCCGATCGACGAAATGCCTGCGCCCTCCTTTCGCTGGAATGGCGCGGTCATTACCGATGTGGCCGCAACAGGACACACCTGACGGCAGCTGCCCGCATCGCCCCGTACGACGGCGACCTGGTGCACGTCGACGTCAAGAAATTCGGTGCCATCCCCGACGGCGGCGGACACCACATCACCGACCGGCAGACCGCACACCACCACCGCCCTGGACGACGAGAGGCACTGACCTTCGTGTTCCTGCTCAGGCCGAACTGGATGACGATCGTGAGACCGGCGGGACGAACGGGCTCTGAGCACCCCCCGGCGGGTGGGGGCTCGGTGTCGCCGATTTGTCTGGGTAGCGGATGGGGTTCCAGACAATCTCCCGGACGCCCACGCTAAGCGGCGTACGCCGGTAGGCCATGGTCGCGCCTGGCGCCTGAGTACCCCGGAGCGAGGGAGACCGCTTCACGGATCCTCAACACGACCTCAACAAGGCCCGGCCTAGCTTCACTCCTACAGCGGATTCACAAGCGAAGGAGATGACATGAAGGCCATCGCAAAGTTCGGCACCGCAGTCGCGGCGGGTACGTTCGCCCTGGTGCTCGCGGGCGGGACGGCGCAAGCGGCAACCCAGACCCTGACCCCCGCGGCGACTTCCAGCGCCGCCGGGGCCATGAGCACGCCGCCGACCCCCAACATCAAGTGGTTGTGCAACAAGCCGATCGTGAGGAAGTTCATCCCCCAGTGCAGCAGAGGCAGGGGCTGGACCCCGGAGGGGCTCAGGAAGGCGCGATGCGTGCTGGGGCACGGGCCCTACATGGGCTGGACGGGCATGCCGAAGCTCACATGGTGGCTGCACAAGTGCTACGAGAAAGACGAGTGGAAGAAGTGGTGACCCCGGGATCCCAGCCGCACATCGCCCAGGTCCCGCCTTCGGCCGTGTAGACCCAGGAGCTGTTCAGGGTTCGGATCATGTGGTTGGGACGAGGAGCCTCAGCCACATGATCGAGCTTCGGAGGCGAAGTCCGGCCTTCCGGTTCCTGAGACGGCGCCTGAGCAGGTCAGCGCGGTGAGAGCTGCGAGGGCCAATCCGGCCCCACGCCGGGCACTGCCATCCACGGGGACGGCAGGAGGCGCGCATGCGGGTTCTGATCATCGGAGTCGGCACGCGTGGGGACGTGGCGCCGTACACGGGGCTGGGGATGCGGTTACGCGAGGCCACGCACGGGCCGTACGCGGAGCCGGTGACCGATGCAGACATCCATCGGATCATGACGCCGGGCACATCGTTGGCCTGGCACAGCCATCTGGTCTGGTGGTCCAGGCGCTGGTCGGGTTGGAGGTGAGGCCCGGCAGGTGTATGAGTCCACGCTGGACCTACCCGAACGCAACGGGGCGTCCGCCGATCCCGGACGAACTGCGTGAGCTGGTCATCCGGCCGGTCAGAGAGAACCCACGATGGGGGCACCGGAACGCTCGTATGGGCCCACGAAGGCCATGCTCCCCGCACGCGGCCTGGAATTCCCGTACCTACGGCGAGCCGCCACCCCGTTGATCACCGGGGGGATCGAGTGGCGAGCCGAGACAGACCGAGTACGCAGAAGGGGGCGCCACCGCTGATTTCTGCGTGCAGCCCGCTCAGGTCAGGTCGAGCCCGGCGAGTTGGGCTCTGCTGGTCACGTTGAGCTTGGGAAAGGCTCGGTAGAGGTGATAGCTGACGGTCTTGGGGCTGAGGAAGAGCTGGGCGCCGATTTCCTTGTTGGTCCGCCCTGCCGCGGCCAGGCGCACGATCTGCAGTTCCTGGGGTGACAGGGCCGGCAGGCCGTCGCCGGCACCGACGGCGAGAGTGGTGTCGCCGGCGGCGCGGAGCTCGTTTCGGGCGCGTTCGGCCCATGGGCGGGCGTCGAGGCGTTGGAAGATCTCGAGCGCGGCACGGAGCTGGACGCGGGCGGCTCTCTTGTTTCGTTCCCTGCGCAGGCGCTCGCCGTACAGGAGCGCGGTGCGTGCCGACTCCCAGGGGCGCCCGCCGTGGGAGTGCAGCCGTACGGCAGTGTGGAAGAGACTCTCCGCACGGTCGCTGTCGGGTTCCAGCAGAGCCCGGCAACGGTGCAGGACGGCTTGCGCCCACGCCAGCCCGGAGGCCTGCGCCCAGGCCTCGTAGCGGCGCAGCGGCTCATCGGCCGGCAAGCCGAGGTGGGCGGCGGCTTCGATCTGGTCGGGGGCGAAGTGGACGGCCTGGTACTGATGGCGTACGGGACCGGCCATTGCCGCATCGAGCCGGTCCAGCGCCTCGGCGAGCCGGCCCTGCCCCAGGTCGAGCAGAGCCTGAGCCCACTGCGCCCAGGCCAGGCCGTTGACGATGCCGTTGGCGTCGTACTGCTCCAGGGAGCCGCCGGCCAGCTCGGTGCATCGGCCGACGTCGCCGCGGGCGGCGGCGATCCAGGCGAGCATGCCCTGCATGCAACCGGCCCGGCTGTGCCGTCCCGTCTCAGTGGTCAGGTGCAGCCCTTCGCTTGCGGTGGCGATGGCGTCGGTGAATCTGCCGAGGAAGATCTCGCTGGTGGCCAGCGTGATGTGGAGCACCGCGAGCTTGCTGATCTCGCCGGCCGTCCGGCATTCGTCGGCGGCGGCGCGGGCGATCTCCCACGCGGTCTGGAAGTCGCCGGTCTGGAGCGCGAAGTAGGCGGCGTTGATGCGGCGCGAGTGCATGCCCGGGGTGATCCGGCTGCTGTTGGCCACCAGCTCCCGCATGACGGGCAGCGCGGTGGCGGGCCCGTCGGTCAGCAGCATCGCCGTGCTGAGGGCGGTCTGTCGGGCCAGGTCGAGATCGTCCTGCGGGCGCAGGTCCAGCCTGCTCAGCCGGGTGGCGGCTGCCACGATGCCGTCCGCGTCGCCGAGACGGTGCGCGTTGCGTGCCGCCTCGACCAGCATCAGTCCTGCGGCGGCACGGTCGTCGTCGGCCACGTCGGCGGCGCCGTTGAGCAGCAGTTCGTGCGCGAGACGCGGTGCGCCCTGGCCGAAGGCGATCCTGGCCCGCAGCGTGGGAAGGGTGGCACGGGCCGACGCGTCCGGCACCAGGCCGGTGGCGGCATCGAGGAGCTGTTGGGCCCGGTGCAGCTGTCCCTCCTCGGTGGCGTCCACGGCGGCTGCGAGCAGCCGCCGTCCCTTGAGTTCCGGATCCTCGCTCAGCTCGGCTGCCCGCTCGAACGCGGCGCAGGCGCTGACGTTCGCGCCTCGCTCTCTGGCCCGGTGAGCTGTCTCCTCCAGGGCTCGTGCCACGCTCTCGTCCAGGCCCGTCGCGGCGGCCGCCAGATGCCAGGCACGCCGGTCCGGATCATCGACCAGCAGGCGAGCCAGGACCGCGTGTACCTCCAGGCGCTGATCGTACGTGCTGAGCTGGAAGGCCGCGGCGCGCATGAGCGGGTGTCGGAATGCCGCCTGCCGGCCGGCGATCCTGATCAGGCCGGCGAGTTCGGCCGCTCCCAGAGCCGCGGGCTCGATGCCGAGTCCGGCACAGACGTTGGTGATCCTGTCCAGGTCGCCGTCGTCGACCAGGGCGGTGACCAGCAATGCGGTCTGAGCGGGCCGCGGCAGCCGGCCGATGCGGTCGGCATAGGCCAAGCGCAGCCGTTCCGGCAGTGGCAACGGGCTGTGGTCATAGGCCGGCACGTCGGCGGTGCGCGGCAGCTCGCGCAGGGCGAGCGGGTTTCCAGCGCTCTCCTGGAGAATCCGCCGGCGCGCCGGTCCGGCCAGTTCCGGGGCTACGTCGGCGAGCACCTGGGCGGCGCTCTGGTCGTCCAGGCCGGCCAGTCGCCGTTCCGGCAGGCCCGCCGGGTCGAAGCCGTCGCGCGCACCGAACACGATCACGACTCCTTCCGCGTGCAGGCGGTGTGCGGCGAAGCACAACGCGCGCGCGGAAGCCTCGTCCAGCCAGTGGGCGTCGTCGACCAGGCACAGCAGCGGCCGGTCCTCGGCCAGCTCCGCCAGCAGCGACAAGACGGCGACGCCCACGTGAAAGCGGTCGTCGGTCCTGGTGGGCGCCAGCCCCAGCGCGCCCGCGAGCGCCACCGCCTGGGGCTCGGGCAACGCGTCCAGGCAGTCGAGCCGGCCGCGCAGGAGCAGGTGGAGGGAGGCGTACGGCAGGTCGGCCTCGGTCTCGATACCCAGACCGCGCAACACGGTCATGTCGTGCGCGCGTTCCCCGGCGTAGGACAGGAGCGAGGTCTTGCCGATCCCCGGCTCGCCCTTGAACACCAGAACGCCGGAACGTCCGGCGCGCGCCTGGTCGAGCAGCACGTCAATGGCCTGCTGATCAGGCTCCCGCCCCCGAAGCATGGGACGAATCCTAGTCGTTTGTCCGGTACCGCCCAGATGTCGGCGTGCCTAGTGTCGTCGTCCATGAATCCCATGCAAGCGGTCGACCTGAGCTCGGTCACCAAACACCACGCCCACGGCGTGACGGCGCTCGACGACGTGTCGATCGTGTTCGGCGCCGGTACGTTCACCGCCGTCATGGGGCCTTCGGGGTCCGGTAAGTCGACGTTGCTGCAGTGCGCCGCCGGGCTGGACCGGCCGACCTCCGGTCGAGTGGTCGTCGACGGGCGGGACCTGGCCACGCTCGGCGACAGGAAGCTGACGCTGCTGCGGCGCGATCGGATCGGGTTCGTCTTCCAGTCCTTCAACCTGCTGCCCTCGCTCACCGCCGCCCAGAACGTCGCGCTGCCGCTGCGCCTGGCCGGCCGCCGGCCCGACACCCGACAGGTACGGCAGAGCCTGGCCTCCGTAGGCCTGGCCGAGCGCATGCATCACCGGCCCGCCGAGATGTCCGGCGGCCAGCAGCAGCGCGTCGCCATCGCCCGCGCTCTGATCACCAGGCCGGCCGTACTGTTCGCCGACGAGCCCACCGGCGCTCTGGACACCGGCACCAGCCGCGAGGTGCTGCGGCTGATGCGGGACCTGGTCGACAGGCAGGCTCAGACGATCATCATGGTCACTCACGATCCCGTGGCCGCGTCCTACGCCGACCGCGTGGTGTTCCTGGCCGACGGCCGGGTGTTCGGCGAACTGCGGGATCCGAGCGCCGAGCAGGTCGCGACCAAGATGTTGCAGTTGGAGGCGTCATGCTGAGCATCGCCTGGTCCACCCTGCGTACCCGATCGTTGTCCTTCGTCGGCACCTTTCTCGCCCTGGCGCTCGGCGCGGCCCTGATGGCCGCGCTCGGCCAGGTGCTGGCCTCCAGCCTGTCCTCGCCGGACCGCGTGCCGCAGCGGTACGCCGCCGCCCCCGTCGTGGTGGCGCCCGATGAGCGGCTTACCCTCAGCAGCCCGTACGGCGAGAGCAGCGCGCCGCTGGCCCAGCCACGCGGCCTGGCGCCCGAACTGGCCGACCGGCTGCCCGGGGCCGTGATCGACCGGATCTTCCCCGCGCAGCTCGTGGAAGGGCCGTCCGCCGTGGGCCGTCCCTGGTCCGCCGCCCGTACGGCGCCACAGCGGTTGGTGGCCGGCAGGGCGCCCGCCGGGGAGGGCGAGATCGTCGTCACCGCCGGGGCCCGTGCCGGTCAGCGCGTCCGGGTGGTGACCACCGCGGGGACCAGGACGTACCAGGTGGTGGGGCTGGCCTCGGCGACTTCACAGCCCACGGTGTTCTTCGCCGACGAGCACGCCGCCCGGCTGTCGCCGCGCATCGACGCGCTCGCCCTCTGGCGTCCCGTCGCGGAAGTGCGCGCCGCGCTGGGCCAGGCGGCCGTGCCCCGTTCGGCTCAGCAGGACACACCGCAGGTCTCCAGCCGGGCGATGGTCCTGACCGGTCAGGATCGGGCGCTGCTCGATCCGACCCGCGAAGCGGACGAGCAGGCACGGAACAACGCCAACACGATCATCGGCATCGCCGCCGGTTTCGCCGGATTCATCGCCATCTTCGTGGTCTCCTCCACCTTCGCCTTCGCGGTCGGTCAACGGCAGCGGGAGTTCGCCCTGCTCCGTACCATCGGTGCGACCAGCGGCCAGGTCAGACGCATGGTGTACGGCGAGGCGCTCCTGATCGCGGTCGCCGCCTCCGTGCTCGGCGCGGTGCTCGGCCCGCTGGGTGCCCAGCCGATCCTGCACTGGCTGATCTCGCTCGGGATGGCGCCCGCTTGGCTCACGCCGTCCACCTCGCCCGTTCCGTCCTTCGTGGCCTTCGCCGTCGGGCTGCTGGTCGCCGTGCTCGGCGTGGTCGCCGCCGCCTGGCGCGCCGCCCGGGTACGGCCGGCGGAGGCACTGCGCACTGCTGCGGTGGAGCCGAAGGCCATGACGATCGGACGCTGGGTCGCCGGAGGCGGCCTGCTGGCCACCGCGGTCGTCAGCATGACCGTCAACGCCGTCAGCGACCCGGACGGTGCGACCAACAACAAGACGTTCATGCCCGTCGTCATGCTGCTCATCGCCGCTGTCGGGCTGCTCGCCCCGGTCTTCGTCCGCCCGGTCACTGCGCTGCTGGCCGCTCCTCTCGGCCGCTTTCGTGGTGCGGGCGCGCTGGTGGTCGCGGCATGGGCGGGCGCCTCGGCGCGGCGTACCGCCGCCGTCGCCGCACCGGTCATGGTCACCGTGGCCCTGGCCGCGACCCTGCTCGGAGCCACCGCGATGACCGACGCCACGAAGGCGGCGATGCAGACCACTCCCGTCCGCGCCGACTATGTAGTGGTGCCCACCGGCGCGGTCGGGCTCGACCGGCAACTCCTCGACCGCCTGCGTGACGTGTCCGGCGCCGATGTCGCCACCGTCACCTCGACCAGCCTCTACACACTGGAGGGGGCGGGCACGCAGCTCGTCAGGCGGGCCGCCGAGGCCGTGAACCCAGCCGCACTCACCAGCACCCTGTCGGTCCCCGTCACCGCAGGATCGCTCGCGAAGCTGGAGGACGACACGATCGCCGTCTCACCCACCTGGGAGCTGAACCTGGGGCAGCGCGTGAGGATGTGGCGGGCCGACGGCAGCCAGGCCACCCTGACAGTCGTCGCGCTGCTCGGCGCCGGCTCACCCGCCGACGCCTACCTCGCCTCGGCCCACGCCCTGTCCGCCCCGCCGTCGGTCGCGTACGTGAAACTGCGCCCCGGCGCCTCCGCCACCGAGGTCCGGCAGGCACTGCAACGGGCCACCGACGGGCACAACGCTCGTGCCCTGACCAAAGCCGCCTGGGCCACCGCCACCAACGACCGTCAGACCTCCGCCAGCCGCCTCGGCCTGTTGGTGGTGCTCGGCATCATGCTGAGCTACACCGTGATCGCCCTGGTCAACACGCTGCTGATGGCGGCCCCGGACCGAGTCGGCGAACACGCCGCCCTGCGCCTGCTCGGTGCGGGCAAGGCTCAGGTGCTGAGGTACGTCATGGCCGAGGCGCTGCTGGTGGTGGCAGTGGGCGTGGTCCTGGCCGCCGTCGCGACCGGGCTCGGACTGCTCGGGCTGTACGCTGCGCTGGCGCAACTCTCCGGGCCCGTGGCCATCGACGTCCCCTGGCAACCGGTCACCGGGCTGATCGGCCTCTGCAGTGTCCTCGCGGTGCTGACGGCCGTACTGCCCGCGACGCGGACCAGGACAGTGGCGACTCCCCGAGGCTGAGCCGCTGCGGCGCGGAACGCGGCACCGGGACGGGGCCCGCCACCAGCTGTTTGTAATGACTTTGTAGCGGCTGTGTAGGGGGTCTCTGGCAGCGGCTCCCAGTCTTGATCGCAGAGGGCGCGATCGGTGCGCCCCCTGAGGAACTGGGAGTTCGTCATGGTCAAGACCGCCCGTCGTTACGCGAAGTACGCCGTCAGCACCCTGTCCAGCGCCATCTTCGGGCTGCAGGTCTGACGAACAGCGAGTGATCCCCCGGGAGCCCGCTCCCGGGGGACACCACGACGGGAGGAAAGCGGCGTGTTCGGCACCGCGGTACGCCAGCTCGGCTACGCCTGGTCGATGATGTCGGGGCGCAGGTTCCGGCTGCGGGACGTCTACACGCTGGTCGACGACATGCGCGAGACGCTGGAGACGTTCGGCTCGCCCGGCGAGGGCGCCGACGACCTGATCGCGGGCAACGACCCCGAGCTCCAGGAGGACCTCACCCGGCGGCGGCTGCGGCGCACGGTGGCCCACGCGGCGGCGGAGAGCCCTTACTACCGGCGGTGGTTCGCGGAGCACGGCGTGGACCCGGCCTCGATCACCCCGCAGACCCTGTCCTCGATCGCCCCCACCTCCAAGGCCGACCTGCGCGGCAGGCCGGCGGCGTTCGTCTCCGACCTGGCCAAGCCATCCGTGCTCGCGCACACGACGGGCACGACGGGCACGCCCACGCTCGTGTGGTTCTCCGCCTACGAGATCGAGCTGCTGTCGTGCCTGTCGGCGCTCTCGCTCATGATGTCCGGGAACGTGCGCACGGACGACGTGTGGGCCAACGCGAGCAGCTCGCGGTCCGTTGCGCAGATCCTCACCGAACGGGCCGTCACCCGTACCGGGGCCGTGTTCGCCCACCTGGGCACCATCGACCCGGCCGCCACGCTCGACCGGCTGGCCACTCCGCTGCACGTGCCGGGCAAGCGCGCGCAGATGTCTCACCTCAACGTGCCGGCCTCCCACCTCGCGGCGCTCGTCCAGGAGGCCGAGCGGGGCGGCTGGCGGGCCGCCGACTTCGCGCTGACCACCATCTGGTCCGGCGGCGAGGTCCTCACCGACGCGCTGCGGGAGCGGGCGGAGCACGCGTTCGGGGCCGAGGTCCGCGACGGGTACGGCATGACCGAGATCGCCCCGGTGTCCGGCCGCGTCTGCCCCGACGGTCATCTGCACCTGTCCGCCGACCAGGGCCTGGTCGAGATACTCGACCCCGAGACCCTGGCCCCCGCCGCTCCCGGCGAGGTCGGCACGATCGTCGTGACGCCGTACTCCACGTTTCGCGACACCACGCTCCTGCTCAGGTACGTCACCGGCGACCTCGTCCAGGTTCTGGCCGAGGCCCCGACGTGCGCCCTCGCCGCCCTGCCCGCCACCTCGCGGGTGCTCGGCCGCCGGTCGCCCGGCGGGCTGACCACGCGTGACGTGCTGGACCTGCTGCAGGCCGAGCACGCGCTGCCGCTGCCCACCCGCTACGCCCTGGAGGGCACGATCCTGTACGTCGTCGCGGGCAAGGCCGAGCAGGGCCTGCTCGGCCGGCTGGAGGAGCGCGCCCACGGGCTGCCCCTGACCGGCATCGTTCTGGTCGAGACCGCCGAGGACCTGCCCACGCCCTGCCGGCTGCGCACGGACCTGCTGGAGATCAGCTTCGAGCGAGGACTGTGATGACCCCGTACGTGCTCGCCCTGTACGCCCTCGTCGCTCTGGCCGTCGCGCTCACCGCCGCGTACCTGCGCCGTTACGTCATGCCCAGACCGCCGGTCGGCCGGATGGTGGGCGCGGACATCGCGGTCATGGTGGTGACGCTGGTCGTGATGCCGTTCGCGTACCTGCATCTGCCCACGGGCGTCGTCGTGTCGATCTTCGGGCTCGTGGTCCTGACGTTGACCCAGCTCACCCTCGCCCCCGTGCTGGGCGGCCGGGGGGGCATGATCGCCGCCCTGCTCCTGTGCGCCGCCGACGTCACCGCCTTCGCGCTGGGATGGCCGGCCGCGCTCCTGGTGATCAACGACGCCCTGCTGATCCTGCTCGTCGTCGGCGTGGTGAACATGTGGGTGCAGGCGGCGATCACGCCCGCGCAGGTGGCCGCCCTGGCCGCCGCCCTCACCCTGTACGACACGCTGGCCACCGGGCTGACGTCGCTCACCGCCGACTTCGTCCAGCGGATGCAGGGGCTGCCGTTCGCGCCCGTGCTGGCCTCCTCCTACGGCGACGATCCCGCCCTCATCGGGCTCGGCGACTGCCTGATGTTGTCGATCTGGCCGGTGGTGGCGCTGCGGGCGTACGGGAAGGCGGCCGCGTGGTGCGCCGCCGGCCTGGAGGCCGTCCTGCTGGCTCTGTCCATCGCCTTCGTCCTGTCCCATGGCCGGCTGCTGCCGCTGCTGACCGTGCTCGGGCCGCTGATCGTCGTGCAGTGGCTGTACTGGCGGCGGCGGCAGGCCCGCCGGACGCCCGCCCCGGCCCGGCCGGAGGTGAACCGGGCGCTGGAGGTGGCCGACGCGCCCGCCGGGATGTGGGCCGCCCTGTCGCCCGAGGGCGTGCTGGTCGCCGAGGGCGCCACACCGGGGCTGGCGCGCAAGGAGGCCAGGCTGGCGGGAACGCAGGACGTGCCGGTCGTGTGGCGGCTCGGCGAATAGCGTCGGTCAGGGCGTCAGGAACGCGGCCACCTCCCGTCCCTCCGCCGCGTCGCCGAACAGGGCGAGGGAGCCGCGCCACGCCGCCACCGCCTCCTCGTGCCGCCCCAGCAGGGCGTAGGCCCGGCCCAGCTCCCTGAGAATGCGGGCTCGCCACACCGAAGGCCCGTCGCCGCCGAGCCGTTCCAGCGCGGTCCGCAGGTCTGCCACCGCCCGGTGGGGCTCGCCCTGGCGCAGGTGCACGACGCCGAGCGTGTGCCCGGCCAGCGCCTCGCCGAGGGTGTCGCCGCTCACCACGAACAGCCGCAGGCTCGCCGCCAGTGTCTCGGTCGCCTCGTCGAAGCGGCCCAGCGCACCCAGTGCCTCCCCCAGCCGGCGCAGCGCCTTGCTCGTCTCAGCGCGATCGCCGAGCGCCTGCGCCGTCAGCAGGCCCTCCCGGTAGCGGACGACGGCCTCCGCCGTCTCGCCCCGCTGGTGGAGGGCGGTGCCGAGGCCGCGCAGCAGGTTGCCGCGGATGGCGTAGTCGTCCTTCTCGGTCACCTCCAGCCGCGCCCTGGCGATCTCCACGGCCCGCCCGTGCTCACCGCGCTCGACGTGGATCCAGACAGGCCAGGTCCACGCGTACGCCAGCCCGGCGGCGTCGCCGTGAGCCGCCATCAGGTCGAGGCAGGCGTACGCGTCGGCCAGCGCCTCGTCCAAATGGCCGATGCCGTGCCGCGCGGCGGCCCTGACGATCAGCGCGTACGCCGCTCCATGCCTGTCGCCGGCGCGGCCGAACTCCGCCAGAAGCACGCCGCACATGGCCTCGGCCGACGGGAACCGACCCCATTCGATCTCCACCGTGGCCAGCAGCAGCCGGGCCCGCAGCGCGGCGCGCCCATCGCCCAGCCCGATCACGATCCGCTGGACCCGCTCGGCGTCGGCCAGGAACCGATCCATGATCAAATAGCTGGTGAGGTGGTGCCCCAGCTCGGCCGCCACGTCGTTCAGGCCCAGCTCGGCGGCGGTGCTGAGGGCAAGCATCAGCGTACGCCGCTCGGCCGCCAGCCACATCTCGCTCACCCGTACGTCGGGCGCCGGCCCCTCCTCCGGCTCGCGCTCGTACGGCGGGGCCAGCAGGATCGGCAGGCGGCGCGTGGCGGCCCGGGTACGCCGCAGGCATTCCAGGACGTGCCAGGTGAGCGCCGCACGCCGCCCCTCGGGGGTCTCCTCCGCCTGCGCCCGTTCCCGCGCGTACACCCGCAGCAGGTCGTGCAGCCGGTAGCGGGGCTGTCCGGCCCCGTCCACCTCGGTCGAGGTGAGCATGCCCCGCGCGACCAAGGTCTCCAGCGCCGCATCCGCCTCCAGCGCGAGCTTGTCCGCGTCCGCCTCCGGCGCGGCCGCCCCCGGCTCGTGCGCATCGGCCTCCGGCGCGGCCGCCCCCGGCTTGTCCGCATCCCCGTTCGAGCCAGGCGGTCCGGCGGGCGCCGCGTCCGTTTCCGTGGCGGGTCGTCTGAGGAGGGCCGCGACCGACCACTCCGCCACGCTGTCCAGCCCGGCCAGGCCCAGCAGCCGGAACGCGCGCCTGGCCGGATCCGGCAGCGCCGCGTAGCTCGGCTCGAACGTCGCGCGCACGTCCAGCCCGCCGACGACCAGCTCGTCCAGGCCCCGTCCGGCCAGCCGGGTGGCGAACTCGCTGACCGGCCAGACCGGCCGGGTGGCCAGGCGGGCTCCCGCGACCCGGATGGCCAGCGGCAACCGGCCGCAGGAACGCAGGATCTGCTCGGCCGCGCCCGGCGCCGAACCGATGCGGTCCGGACCCGCCACGCGTTCCAGCAGGAGCCTGGCGTCCTTCTCGTCAGGGAGGTCGAGCGTGAGCCGTACGGCACCTTCCAGGGCGGGCAGCGGAGAGCGGGAGGTCACCAGGACGGCGCCGCGTGCGGTGCCCGGCAGCAGATGGCGGAGCTGGTCCTCCTCGACGGCGTCGTCCAGCACGAGGAGCACCGCCCAGTCGGCCAGCCGCTGACGCAGCAGTGCCGCGCGTTCCTCGACCGGGACGGGGATGAGCGCGCCGTCGAGGCCGAGCGAGCGCAGCAGCACGTCCAGCAGCTCGCCGGGCTCCCGGGGACCGCGCGCGTCCCGTCCGAGCCGGACGAAGAGCTGCCCGTCGGGATAGTCGGCTCGTAACAGGTGCGCCAGTCGTACGGCGAGCGTGGTCTTGCCCACCCCGGGCAGACCGGACACGACCACGATGGGCGGACCGAGCCGATCCGCGCCCGCCCGCAGCAGCCCCAGCAGCTCGGCTATCTCTCCCGCACGCCCGACGAAGTCCGCGGTATCGCCGGGTAACTGGCACAGCCCCCGGAACGCCATCGGCCGCGCGCCCGCTTCGACGTCCGCGGAAGGCGGCATGCCGTGCCGGTCGGCGTCTGCGGGCGGCGGCGAATGACGACCGCCCTCTCCTGTCGGTGGCGGCGAGTGGCGCCCGGCCTCTCCGGCCGGTGGCGAGTGATGATCGGTCTCGCCGGGGAGCAGCGGCGAACGGCGATCGGCGTCGCCGGAGAGCAGCGCGGCGTGCAGGCGGCGCAGTTCCGGGCCCGGCTCGATGCCCAGCTCGGCCACCAGCAGCTCACGCGCCTCGCGGAAGGCGTCGAGGGCCTCGTCCCGCCGCCCGCTGCGGTGCAGGGCGACCACGAGCTGCTCTCGTAACCGCTCACGCAGCGGGTGGGCGGCGACGAGGGTACGCAGTTCGGCGGCGAGCCCGTCGTGGCCGAGCGCGAGCCGTACGTCGAT
Source organism: Nonomuraea sp. NPDC005692 (assembly GCF_040631115.1). NCBI lineage: Bacteria > Bacillati > Actinomycetota > Actinomycetes > Streptosporangiales > Streptosporangiaceae > Nonomuraea > Nonomuraea sp. NPDC005692. Next base: position 320,562 of record NZ_JBEXYU010000007.1, read on the forward strand.
CCACTCCGATCTGGCCACCGCCAGCTGCTCCTCCAGCTCGGTGATCCGCGGCGCCACGGCCCCGCTGAGCGGTACGTCCTCGGCCGGGGTTCCGCGCCACAACGCGACCGCGGCCGCGTACTCCCGTTCGGCCGCCACCAGGTCGCCGTTCGCCCGTGTCCTGCGCGCCCGGCGTACGCCCTCCTCGAACACCAGCAGGTCCAGACGCTCCGGCGGGACCTCGCAGGCGTACCCCGACCCCTCGGTCCCCAGCCACAGGCCGCTGCCCTCCAGGGAGCGGCGGAGCTGATGGACGTAGGTCTGGACGTTGGACAGTGCCGAGCGGGGCGGGTCGTCCCAGAGTGCGCCGATCAGGCGTTCGGTGGAAACGGTCGCGTTCGGGTGGAGCAGCAGGACCCCGATCACGGCCCGCTGCTTCCGGCTGAGACGGATCCGGCCGCCGGGACCATTGAGGCGAATGGTGCCCAGGATCGCGAAGTCCACCGGTCCTCCCTCGTGCGTGATCGGATGATCAGCTTTCCGGAAGGCAGTACACCTCTGGTGACACCCATTTGACAAACGCGGCAAAGCCGGACGATCAGCGACGGCCGGTGTCGGGTGCCATCAGCCGTGATCGGCCCAGGGGAACAATGGAACAGCGGTTGGCTCTACCCGGGAGTAACCAGTTCGAGCTGGTAGCCCGCTCAGGGTTTCGGTCGCGGGTGAGCGCAAGGCTCTGAGACCAGAATGGCGGACACTCCGACGCGGCGTCCTCCTCCCAACCGTCAAGTAGACCGATCGGTACAGGCCGCGCAGGGTCCGCGCCGGACAGCGCGGAGACCGAGGTCCCGGCCGGCGGAGGTGCCCATGGCCGCGAACGCCGGCCACCAGATGGACGGCGGCCGCGGGCCCGCGTTCTTCGCTCATGGCAGAGGTCTTCCATCGAGCCTGGCCGAGGCCTCGCCGAACACCGCCTGGCCGGCCTGGGCGAGGAAGTCGCCGGGAAAGCCCAGGGTGAAGTCGGTGGCCGCCTCCAGGCGTCGTACGGCGTGGTCGGGCAGGGTGAGGTCCAGGGCGCCGAGGGTCTCTTGGAGTTGCGCCGCGTTCCTGGCGCCCAGGATCGGGTGCACGGCGGACGATCGCGCCCGGGTCCAGGCGATGGCCACCTGCGCGGAGGTGGCGCCGAGTTCGTCGGCGACCTCCCGTACGGCCTGGGCGACGGCGTGCTCGCGGGCTCCGAGGGAGCGCGGGCTGACCCGCGTGCCGGCTTGCGGCCCACCGGCGGAGGTGAACTTGCCCGACAGGACGCCGTGGGCAAGCGGTCCCCAGGCGGCGACCGTCAGGTCGAGCGTCTGGGCCATGGGCAGCAACTCGCGTTCGATGTCCCGGTTGAGCAGGCTGTAAGGAGCCTGCAGGGCCGCGAACGGGGTCCAGCCGCGCCACTCGGCCAGGGTGTTGGCCTGCGCGATGACCCACGCCGGCGCGTCGGACATGCCGATATGGAGGATCTTCCCGGCGCGGACGGCGTCGTCCAGCGCCCGCATGGTCTCCTGGATCGGGGTGTGCCGGTCCCACAGATTGACCCAGTACAGGTCGAGATAGTCGGTACGCAGCTGGCGCAGGCTGGCTTCCAGGGACAGGGTGAGGTTCTTGCGGTGACTGCCCGCGGCGTTGGGATCACTGCCGTCGCGTGCGACGGTGTACTTGCTGGCCAGCACGAACCTGTCACGGCGGCCGGTCAGCAGTTCGCCGAGGATGCTCTCGCTACGCCCGCCCGAGTAGAAGTTCGCGGTGTCGATGAGGTTGCCGCCGGCCTCGCCGTACAGGTCCACGATGCGGCGGGCCTCCTGGGGCGAGGCGCCGATCTCTTCCTCGCCGAAGGTCATCGCGCCGAGGAAGACCTCCGAGACCCGCAGTCCGGTACGGCCCAGCAGCCGGTATCGCATGCTCATGCGCTCACCGCCTGACCGGTTTCCTGGCGCAGCGGCTGCAGCGCCCGGGACCAGGCGATGACCTCGTCGAGCAACTCGTTCAGGGCCGGCTCCTGGTGCGGGCCGGGGGCGAGGGTGCCGGGCTCGGCCGGGTCGGTGATCTCGAAGTCGGTGAAGGCCGACAGCGCGACCTGGGTGCGCACGTTGGCGACCTGGAGTTCGGTCATGACGTGCCGCAGGTGCTCCACGGCGCGCACGCCGCCGTGGACGCCGTGGCTGACGAACCCGGCGGCCTTGTTGTTCCACTCGGCGAACAGGAAGTCGATGGCGTTCTTCAGCGCGGCCGGGGCCGAGTGGTTGTACTCGGGGGTGACGAACACGAACCCGTCGAAGGAGGCGATGGTCTCGGCCCACCGGTTGGTGTGCGGGTGACGGTAGTCGCCGAACAGGGCGGGCAGCGGCTCGTCCAGTACCGACAGGCCGTATTCGGCCAGGTCGACGACCTCGAAGGCGGCCTGGCCCGCCATGACGGCGGGGTGATGGGCGGCGACTTCGGCGACCCAGCGGGCCGCTACGGCGGTCCGGCGCCGCGGACGGGTGCTGCCGACGACAATGGCGATCCTGATCATGCGTGGCTCTCCTCACAAGGTGCCGCCCGGGTGCGACACGAGGTAAAGTACAACGTGTATGGCAAAAATTACAACGCTCCTTGCAAATTGCTGGAAGGCCCCATATGACCACGGAAGACAGCACGACACCCCGCCCTCGCCGAGGGCCGACCGGCAAACGGCAGGCGATCCTGGACGGCGCCCTGACGGTGTTCGCCCGCGACGGATACACCCGCGCCAGCGTGGACGCGATCTCGTCCGAGGCAGGAGTGTCCACCCGGACCATCTACAACCACTTCACCGACAAGGCCGAACTGTTCCGCGTCGTGATCCAGGAAAGCGCCGAACAGGCCGCCGACATCCAGATCGCGATCATCGACCGCCACCTGCGCAAGGTCACCGACGTGGAGACCGACCTCATCGACTTCGGACGGGACTGGGTGACACCGAGGCCCGACAGCGCCGCCCACTTCTCCCTGGTCAGACAGATCAACGCCGAAGCGGACCACATCCCCAAGGAAGCCATCGACGCCTGGCAGGAGACCGGACCACGGCGGGTCCGCCGCGAACTGGCCGCCCACCTGCGGCGGTTGGCGAACCAAGGGATGCTCCGCATCGACGACCCCGACCGCGCGGCGCTACACCTGCTCCTGCTGGTCTCAGCCGGGTTGCCGGCGCATCACACCACCCTGTCCGCCGAGAAGATCACCGAGACGGTCACCGCGGGCGTCCACGCCTTCCTGTACGGTCACCTGCACCACAGCGGCACGCCCGGACACGAGTGACACCTGACTCGAATGGCGCGAAGACGGTGTGCAGCCGCTGACGCGAGCCGAAGAGGGCCTCTTGAGCAGAACTCGAGCCGAATCTCGCGGCAGAGCTGGACGCCGACGCTGAGAGGGCGGGATCGGGGTCCTCTGGCTGCCGACCTCAGGCTCCACGTCCCGAGGCTTGGCATGTACTTCGCTCCCGGTACTGGCATCAGCGCCCAGCAGCGCCTTGGCCTGCCGCCGGATGCGGTTGCCGTGCCGGTCGAACTGCAGCGTGGCGACCCGGTCGGCGGCCTCGCGACTCCCGCACTGGGGATATCAAAACCGTCCGAATGCATGCCCTGTTGGCCTGTTCTGGTAGCGAAGGTGGACGACGTCGCGCCTCCGCTGGCCGAGATACCAGTCGGCGGCCTCGTCCGTGTCGATGGTCGCCCGCAGCATGCCCTTGCCGGTGGCGGGCACCTCGGCGAGGCTCTCTCCGCGAGGGGAGATGATCATGCTGGGGCAGTGCTGGTGAGGATCGGCGACATTGGCCGCGAAGACAAACCGCTGGTTCTCTGCGGCCCGGCTGATCAGGTGGCTTCGCCAAACTCCAGCCGGCTCGGCGAGGTTGGCGGCGTGGGTGAGGTAGATGAAAGCCTGTGCTCCTGCGTCGGCCAGGTACTGCCACTGTTCGGGAAAGCGGATCTCGCGGCAGAGCTGGACGCCGACGGTGAGAGGGCCGTTGGCCAGGTGAAGTTGGAGCGTGGGGAGCTCGGATCCGGCCTGCAGCAGGCCGCGCTCGTTCATCGCCAAATTGATCTTCCGATAGGTCCATCTGGTGCCGTGTGGCGAGAGGTAGAGGGCGGCGTTCCACCAGGCGCCGTGCTCGAACAGCAGCGAGCCGCAGAACAGGTGCACCGCTTTCGCACGCACCAACGTGGCGAGATCGTCGATGGCGCGGGCGAGCGTCGTGGGGTCGAGATGGCGGAGAACCGACAGGTCAGAGCCGTAACCCGACAGGGCGCCCTCGGGGAGCACAACGATCTCGTCCGGCTGGCTGTCGGCCAGGACCGCCGCGATGGTCGACAGATTCTCTGCGATGTCCCAGGTGATGGGGATCTGCGCGACCGTTATCGATGCTTTCATGAGTCCTTCCTTCGGCGGCTGACGCTGGCGGCGTAGGTCGTCCAGTCGCCGGAGGCTGGTTGCCAGGCGACGGCGACGTCGATCTGGATGCCGAGCATGCGGGCGAGTCTGTCGGAGTCGAGGTCGCCGTGCACCGCGGTCACGGGATCTTGCCCTGCGTGGCAGTGGGGCATCCGTGACGACGGCTCGTTCGGCCAGGAGTCATCCCTGGTTCGGGCTGCATGGGCCGTTTCGGCGGAGACCGCAGCCGGCGGGGGGCTTGTCAGTGCTCATCGGGAAGCGTTCCGCTTCGGCGGAGGTGCTCATGGGCGTCGTGGAAGAGGACGAGCAGGCCGACGGCCAGGGCGCAGCCGTGAGGGCGGTGTGCTCGTCCTCGCCGGATCTGCCGGCCCTGGTGGTGCAGCACCACGGCGCCGTCCAGCAGCCGGGCGACGGCAACGCTCGCCTCGGGCAGCCTCACCCCGCGTACGCCGTCGCCGAGGTCGCCGCTGAGGTCAGCCGGCTCGGGGCAGCACCAGCCCGGCGGCAACCGGCGCGTCCGGTGCTCGGCCAGGGTCTGCTCCGCTCGGGCAGAGCGTCGTCGCGCGCCTGCTCGGCTGCGCCCGACGGGCTGTCGCCTTCATCAGCGGCCCACCCGTCAGCCGTCAGGCCAGTGCCCCCTCGAAGACCGCACGGTGCTCGTAGACGAAGTGGCGTTCCCGCCTGGTCCTCCAGCGCCACGGCCTGTTTCGATGAGATGGACCAGGTCCAGGCCATGTACGCGACGTCTTCAAGGCGGCCCCCCGGAGCGGCCTGCTCGAAGTCGATGAACGCAACCGGCATTCCGTTCCGGAAGACCGCGTTGTTGGGGCCGGGAACTTCTCAGGGACGTCACCCGCGATATAGGTGAACATGTCTTTGCCGTCTACTTGGCCGAGATACTTCGGGGCGCCGACGAAGTTCTGTTGATCGAAGATTCTCAGAAGTGACGCCATGAATTCCGTCATTGTCGCCACTCCCCCACCTTGATCGTCGCACGCGGTGTCTGCCTCTCCGCCACGGCGAATCGTCCGGCCGGAGAAGGTACATCAGTCACGAGCGGACTCTCTGCCCGTTCCATCGCGATGGGCGCTGTGTGACGTCATGCCTGTTGCCGGCGCGACCTCCGCGCCCTCGACCGGCTGCGGCCCCGGCCGGGAAGCTGGGGCCGCACCGCATTCGTCAGACGCGGGTCGAGGGGCTGTAGCCGTGGTAGCGGACAGTGTTGTTGAGGAACGCCCACACATGGGACCTGACCAGCGTGCCCACGGGGATGCTCGCGTAGCAGGTCGTCGAGTAGGTGTCCTTCGCCGTGCACGCGACGACCTGGACCCATTCGCCGCGGTAGTACTTCTCGATGCTGCCCCTGATGCGCCAGTTGCCGAGGTCGGTGAAGTCCTGGACCTTCAGGTACGTCTGCCCGCCGCTCGGGCCGAGGTGGGCCTCGCCGTAGACGCTTCCGCCGCCCACGGTGGTGGCGACCACGTAACCCGTCGCGGCTGACGCCTGCGCCGGGACGCTGGTCAGAGACAGGGCAAGGACGGACGCCGCGAGGGCGGGAAGCAGTTTCTTGATCTTCACGGGGGAATCATCCAGGGATAACCACCCATATGTCCATAGGTGGGTGATTAGTCCGTGGCGCGGCCCATCCTGGCCCCCGCTCGCGAACCTGTCCTCAGCCGCCAGGTAGCGGCATCAAGGACCAAGCTTAGGTTCGGGCCGTGCGCGCCTGAACCTTGGTGCAGGCGACCCCGGCGGCCGTCGAGCTGGACCACCGGAGCCGCTGGCGCGCGGCGAGGAGGCCACCCGCCGCTCCCGGGGCACACGCCCGAATGGACGCCCAGTGTGCACAAATCAGGGCCCGCCATGAGGACGGCACGTGCAGCGGCGGCATGGGCCGCTGAGGAGTAGGCGCGCGCCAGGCCCTGGGCAGGTCCGCCGCGCCAGCCGGGCCTCCACGGACTGCAGCCCATGGTCATCGCGGCTGGAGGTCCGTATCGAAGCAGTGCTCCCAGCTTGACCGCCGGCACCGGATCGGTGGCCATCCGGTCTCTGCCAGTACCCGGTGTGCCGGTTCCTGGGCAAAACTCCTCACCCGTCCTGCCTCGGGAAAACCTCGTAGCCGGGGGTGAGGACGCGGCCGGGGTCATACGCCCGCTTGGCGGCGGCGAGCCGGTCCCACACCGGACCGAAGTGGGCCTGCCAGTCGCGGGCGGACATGGGCAGGGCGCTGGCCGGGTTGAGCATGCCGCCCGCCGCGACGACCCGCTCATACACGGCGCGGTTATCGGCCACCATGGCGGCGACCATGTCGGCGGGGCCCGGTGTCGGATATCGCATGAGGTTCATCGCGAACGCCACCGGCTCCGCGGGGAGCCGGAACAGCGGGCTGCGTACGGCATTCGTCCGCAGCGGCAGGACCGAGACGACGCCGTGGTCGCCGAGGTCGCCGACGGTGAGCCCGGCGAGCGTCTCGGCCAGGACCGCACCCGCGCGGGACGCCCCGATGAAGGTGAACAGCCATGGGTGCGGGGAATCCCAGCGCCCGGCGTCGCGCAGGGCGTTCTCCAGGGGCGTGAACCGGTCGGTGTAGGTGCGGTAGTCGTGTGTGCCGATGGTCGCCTTCGCGCGGTCGTCGGCGAGTCCCGCGAGCATGGCGTCGTCGTCGGGCACCTCGCCGGAGAACAGCGCCGCCCCGTCGACGAGGTAGGTCCAGCCGCCTTCCCGGCCGGGGACGGCGCGGCCCTGGAGGTAGTCCCATCTGCCCTCGTCGAGGAGCAGGCGCTGGTCGGTGAGCATCGCGTCGAGGTCGGAGTAGAGGAGCTGGTACCTGCGGACGGACTCTGGCGCTGGCGTCAGTCGCAGGGTCGCCCGCGTGATGACGCCCACCTGGCCGAGTCCGGCGCGCACGGCGTCGAACAGGTCCGGGTGCTCGTCGGGTGAGCAGGTGCGGACGTGTCCGTCGCCGGTGACGACCTCGAGCGCGAGCACGGAGTCGCTCATGACGCCGTGCCGCCAGCTGGTGCCGCCGACGCCGCCGACGGTGACGGTGCCGCCGATCGTCAGGTCGAGGTACTCGGGGAGGACCGGTGGGGTGCGGCCGTCGCGGAGCGCGGCCGTGAGGACGTTGCGCCAGGTCGCGCCCGCGTCGACGACGATCCGGTCCGCGCCGACATGGTGGATCGTGTTGTGCCCGGACATGTCGACGACAACGCCGCGCTCGACCTGGGACCGGCCGTACACCGAGTGCCGCGCGCCCTGAACAGCGACCTGCCTGCCGGCGCCGGCCACCCACCGCACGACGGCGGCGACGTCGGCGACCGAGCCGGGGCGGAGCACCGCCTCGGGGACGGTGTGCACGACGTGACCGAAGTCCGCCGCGGCCCGCTCGCGGGTCGCCGGGTCACGCACGAGCTCGCCGTCGAGCGGGGGCTGGTCGAGGTCCTGGGGGTACCAGCGGAGTTCGACGGTGTTGCCGTCGGGGTCGCGGACGTAGATCGACTGGCCGTCGCCGCGGGCGCCCGAGCGGACAACCGGGCCCTGGACCACGTCGAGCACTCCGGCGTCGATGACCGCCGGCCAGTCGAGCGGCGCCACGACCAGACAGATGTGGTCCACGTTGGACTCCCCGCGCGGACGTTCGACGAGGTCGATGATCGTGGCCGCGTCGATACGGACCGAAGGGAAGGAGACCTGGCCGCGGCGCCACTTGTCGACCCGCTCGGCCTCGAGGCCCAGGATGTCGCTGTAGAACCGCAGCGAGCGGTCGACGTCCTCGACGTTCAGGACGATGTGGTCCAGTGCCGTCACGCGGATCGCCCCGTTGTGCGTGCTGGTGTTCACGTGTGCCCCTCTCAGGCGTGCGCGGCGTCGCGGTGCGAGCTGAAGGCGGTCAGTAGTGCGGTCGCCGTCAGCGCGACGCCGAACCACACCGCGCCCGTGGTCCCGAAGCCGTCCGCGAACAGCCCGCCCAGCAGCGCGCCGAGCGCGATCGAGATGTTGTAGCCCATGGTGTTGAGCGACATGGCGGCCTCGAAGGTGTCCGGGGCCGCGGCGAGCATCATGTTGACCTGACAGAGGTTGGCGGCGCCGAAGGACAACCCCCATATCACCACGGCGACCGCCAGACCCGCCGGGCTGTCGCCGATCACCAGGAGTAGCAGCAGCGAGGCGACGAGCCCGGTGCAGGCGCCTACGAACGTCGCGCGCATGTTCTTGTTGACCGTGTGTCCGGCGACGAAGTTGCCGACCGCGCCGCCGACCCCGAAGACGATCAGCAGCCCGGTCACCCACGCCGCCGACGCCCCGGCACGCTGCTCCATGAAGGGGCGGATGAACGTGTACGCCCCGAAGTGCCCGAGCACGTACAGCGCGACGGTGATCATCACGACCCGCAGCCGCCCGTTCCGGATCGGCAGCGCGAACACCTCCCGCACCGGGATGGCGCTCTGGGACGGCAGCGACGGAAGCGTGAGCACGACGGCGAGGAGCACGGCCAGGCTCAGGCCGCTCCAGATGAGGAACGTGGTGCGCCAGTCGGTGAGGCTCTCGATGAGCGTGCCCAGCGGCATGCCCACGACGGTGGCGATCGACATGCCGGAGAGCACGACCGCGGCGGCCTTGCTGGCCTTCTCGCCGGGGACGAGCCGCATCGCCATGGCGACGCCGATCGCCCAGAACACGCCGTGTGCGAACCCGGTGACGAGCCGGGCGGCCAGGACGATCGGGAAGCTCGGCGACACGGCCGTGACGAGGTTGCCGAAAGCCATGATCACCAGCAGCATGGCGAGGAGAGCACGGCGGTTCACCGTACGGCTCCACGCGACCAGGAACGGCACCCCCACGCCCGCGGAGATGCCGTACAGCGTCACCATCATGCCCGCGAGGCTGACGGAGACGGACAGTCCCGCGCTGACCGGGGTGAGCAGCCCGACGGGCATCAGCTCGGTGGTGACGAAGACGAACAGGCTCGCGGTGATGGCCGCGACGCCCAGCCACGCCCGCAACTGTGAGCGTGATTCAGTACTGACAGTGGTCATACGTGTCCTTACGAACGTCCCCGCACGAGCGGGGAAGAGTGCGAGGTCAGGAGAAGCTGGGTTCGCGGTCGCGGCCGCGCTTCAGCTCGAAGAACCCGTCCGTCGCGGCGACGGTGACGACGCCGTCCCAGAGCGCGCCCGCGGCCTCGCCGCGCGGCGCCGGGGTGATGACGGGACCGAAGAAGGCGATCCGGTCGCCGGCGGGACCGGGAACGTGGATGACAGGGGTGCCCACCTCGCCGCCGACCGGAGCCATCCCCGCGTGGTGGCCGGCGCGCAACGCCGTGTCGTAGCGGGTGTCCTCCGCCGCGTCGACAAGCGTGTCCGGCAGGGCGACGGCACGCAGCGCGGCGAGCATCATGTCCCGGCCCAGCCCGGCGCCCTCGAGATGAATCCGCGCTCCCATCGCCTCGTACAGCGGGCGCAGCACCGCTTCCCCGTACTGTTGCGCCGCGGCGACGCACACCCGCACCGGACCCCAGCCCTCGATCTGCGCCTGCCGGTACTTCTCCGGCACCTCCCGGTTCTCGTTGAGCACCGAGAGGCTCATGATGTGGAACCGTGTCCGCACGGGCCGGACCCGCTCGACCTCCAGCAGCCACCGCGACGTGATCCACGCCCACGGACAGCGCGGATCGACCCAGACGTCGATCGCGGTCACTTTCTCTGGCGCATTGGCCATGACGATCCGTTCACCTCCGAAGTTCCGATGGTGGCCTTGCCACGACTCGAGTCTTGCGGCGCGCCGGCGATGAGTCCAACGCATTGTTGTCACTTCAGCGATGCCGAAGCATCATTGATCCATGGAACTCCAGCAGATGCGTTACGTCCTCGCCGTCGCCGAGACGAACAGCTTCACCCGGGCGGCGGAGCAGTGCCTGGTCGTCCAGTCGGCGCTGAGCCGCCAGATCGCCAGCCTCGAACGAGAACTGGGCGCGCGGCTGTTCGAGCGCACCAGCCGCCACGTGCGCATCACCCCGGCCGGGAAGGCGTTCGTGGCCGCGGCCCGCGAGAGCCTCAACGCCGCGGAGCGGGCGGCCGCCGACGTCGCCGCGGTGACCGGCGAGGTGCGCGGCAGGCTCGCCCTCGGCCTCATCCCCACCGTGGCCGCCGTCGACATCCCCGACGCACTGAGCCGGTTCCGCGACAGATATCCCCAGGTCCAGCTGAACATCCGGGTCGGCGGCAGCGAAGAACTCACCGAGCAGGTCAGACAGGGCAGGATCGAGGTCGCATTCCTCGGGTTGCCCACCAGCGCGCGACCGGTGGGCGTCAACGCCCGTGAACTCGCCCGGGACCGGCTGGTCGCCGTCGTCGCCCCCGACCACCCGCTGGTGGGCGAACCGGCCGTCGACCTCGCCCGGCTCTCTACCGAGACCTTCATCGACCTGCCCCCGCACTCGGCCGCGCGGGCGCAGTCGGACGAGGCGTTCGCCGCCGCGGGTCTGAGCCGTGAGGTCGCGTTCGAGGTCACCACCGCGGACTTCATGATGGCCCGGCTCGTGCGGAAGGGGCTGGCGATCGCGCTGCTGCCCTCGGCCTACGTCCCCCACCTGACCGGTCTGGCCACCATCGAGATCACCAACGCTCCCATGCGCGTCGAGTACCTCATCTGGAGCGGCGTCGGACGCACCCCGGCGGCGATCGCGTTCCTCGACCTGCTGGACCTGCCGGACCGCTGACTATCGGGGCTGCGGTGCAGGACGGACACTGCGCATGCCGATGGCTACATCCGCCCAGGTCATGGATGTGCTTCGCCTGGCCTACCTGACCGTCACGAACGCTTTCGCCGCGCTGCGATCACCACCCATGGGCGACCGGGACACGGACGTGGAGCTTCTCGTCCTGCGTCACCAGATCTCCGTCCTGGAACGCCGGCGCATCCGCCGCTGAAGTTCGGCCTGCGCGTCACCACCGTCGTCCGGTACGGCGCCGCCTGCCGCGGCAGGAACCGGCGGAAGACGTGACTCAGGCGGAGGGGCGCAGGCGGCGCTCGGCCGGTGGGATCAGCAGCACCTCCAGCGCGCGGGCGCAGGCCCGCGCGTGCGCGGCGAACCAGTCGATCCGCGCGTCGCTGATGACCAGCGGCGTGGAGCGCACGGCCAGCGCGTAGCGGACGTGGTTGTGCCGGTCGAGCACCGGCACCGCGACGGTGCGGATGCCGTCGCCCGACTCCCGGTCGTTGAGCGCGTACCCGGACTCGCGCACGCGGACCAGCTCCTCGCGCAGTTCGGCATGGTCCACGATGGTGCGGCCGGTCAGCGCCGGCAGCGGGCCGAGCGCCTCCAGGTCGGCGCTGCCCTCCGGGTCCCAGGCCAGCAGCACCTTGCCCAGCGCCGTGGAGTGCAGGGGGCGGCGCAGCCCGGCGCCGCTGTCGGGGTTGAGCGAGCCGCCGCTCAGGATGACCGCGTGCCGGTCGTTGCGGACGGCCAGGTCCACGGTGGCGGAGGTGATGCGGGCCAGCTCGGCCAGTTCGGGGGCGATGCGGTGCAGGCCGCGCCGGTGGAAGGAGAGCTGCCCCAGCTCCGTGATGGACGTCCCCAGCCGGTAGCGGCCGGTGCGCGCCTCCTGCTCCAGGAAGCCCGTGGCGGCCAGCGTCCTGGCCAGGCGGTGGGTGGTCGAGGTGGACAGCCCCATCCTGCGCGCCAGGTCGGACAGGCCGAGCGAGGCGTCACCGCCCCCGAAGCAGCCGAGCAGGCCGATCGCCCTGCGCACCGACTGGACGCTGTCGTCTGTTGCCATGCGGGAAACTCCGCCTTCCGAGTAGGGAGATCGGGGACCAGGTAAGAGCCGGTCCAGCCGGGAACGCTTCCCGCATCGCGGGACAATCTTTGCATTCCCTACCAATTTACTAGCAAACTCTGCCCCATGACCACAGCCGCACTCGACGCCATCTGGTTCACCCGCTGTCCCGTCCCCACCGCCACAGGCATCGCGGCCGACCAGGGCTGGCTGGCGGGAGAGTTCGCCGGCGACGGGATCGAGGTCCGCTCGCTGCAGGACGACGACCCCGGCGTGCCCCGCGAGACCCACTACACCCACGCTCTGACCGGCCTGTTCCGCGAGGGCGGCAACGTGCCGGCGCTGTGGGCGCGCTCGCGCGGCGAGGCGACCAGGCTCATCGGGCTCACCTGGATCGAGGAGCGGCAGGTCGTGCTGGTGCGCGGCGGCACCGCCCTGGAGAGCCCCGAGCAGCTCAAGGGCCTGCGGCTGGCGGCGCCCCGGCATCGCATCGCCATCGACTTCTGGCGGGCCATGGCCCTGCGCGGCTTCCACGGCGCGCTCTCCCTGGCCGGGCTCGGGCTCGGTGACGCCGAACTGGTGGACGTCGAGGCCGAGCCAGGCGGCGGCCAGTGGGAGGCGGAGCTGGCCGCGCTGGCCGCCGGCCGGGTGGACGCGGTCTACGTCAAGGGCGCGCTCGCCGTCGAGGCCGCCCTGCGCCACGGCGCGGAGGTGGGCATCGACCTGGACGCCGTGCCGGACCGGCGCGCGCGGATCAACAACGGCACCCCCCGCCCGATCACCGTCCACCAGCGCCTGCTGGACGAGCATCCGCAGGTGGTCACCCGCTTCCTGGCCGTCCTGCTGCGCGCCGCGGACTGGGCCGCCGCGCACCCGTCCGAGGTGGCCAGGATCCTGGGCGCGGAGACCGGCGCCGGCGCGACCGGCGTGGCCGCGGCCTACCGCCCCGGCGCCTCGCTCCACCTCGACCTGTCCGCCGAACGCCTCGACCTGCTGGCCGAGCAGGAGCGCTTCCTGCGCGGCCACGGCTTCCTCGAATCACCCGTGGACGTCGCCGCCTGGGCCGACCACACCCCGCTCCAAGGAGTCACCCATGCGTAAGCTGCTGCTCGCCCTTCCGCTCGCCCTCCTGGCCACGGCCTGCGGCGGCCCGGACACCACCACCACCGCCGGCCAGGAGCAGGTCGTCGTGCGCATCTCCGACCCCGGCAACAGCGGCTTCCTGGCCGTCGCGAAGAAGGACGGCAGCCTGGACGCGGCCCTGGCCAAGGTCAACGCCAAGGTCAAGTGGGCCGGCGACTTCTCCGTGTTCGCCCCGGCCGCCCAGGCCATCAACGCGGGCTCGCTCGACATCGCCACCGGCTCGATCACCTCGGGCGTCACCGCGCTGGCCGTCAAGCCCAGTTTCAAGATCTTCGCCACCGTCCCGCCCGACCTGGCCGGGGAGGGCATCGTGGTGAAGAAGGACTCGCCGATCAGGTCCGTGGCCGATCTGGCCGGGCGCAGCGTGGCCGTCGGGCACGGCGGCACCAGCGAGTACCTGCTGCTCAAGGCGTTGCAGACGTTCGACGTGCCGGTCGAGAAGGTCAAGCGGGTCTATCTGCCGCCGCCGCAGACCGCGCCGGTCTTCGGCTCGGGCAAGGTGGACGCCTGGTCCACCTTCTCCACTTTCCTCATCCCCGCCGTCACCGATCTGGACGCGCGCGTCCTGGCCGACGGCGAGGCGATCAAGTCGGACAACTACGTGATCTACGTGGCCGCCAACAAGCTGTTGCAGGAGCATCCCGAGGTGGTCAAGGCGCTGTTCGCGTTCATCAAGGAGGGCAGCGCCAAGGAGATCGCCGATCCGGCGGCGTACCTGAACGTCTTCACCCAGACCGGCCCGCAGGCCGTGCAGGGCGAGCAGAAGGAGCTCGTGGCCGGCATCCAGAAGAAGGGCAGGCCCGTCCAGGCGGTCACCGCCGCCGAAATCACGAAATATCAGGACGTGGCGAGGTTCTTTCTCGACCAGAAGGTGCTCACCGCGCCGCTGGACGTCTCCCAGCACGTCGTGGACGTGAACACGCTCGGGAGCGCGCGGTCATGAGCGTGGCCACTCACGCGGAGGCCGGCGTCGAAGGGCTCGTCGCGCCCCAGCCGCCGCGCTCGTCCGGCCGCCACCCGGCCGTCACGCTCGCGCTGCGCGCCGCCGGCCCCGTCCTGCTGCTCGCCGCCTGGTACGCGGCCACCGCCACCGGCGCCCTCACCCAGGACGTGCTCGCCGGCCCTCAGGACGTCGTCAACACCTTCGGCGAGCTGTGGGCCGACGGCCAGCTCCCCGAGGCGCTGCGCGTGTCGGTCACCAGGGCCGGGCTCGGCCTGCTGCTGGGCGCCTCCACGGGGCTGGCGCTGGGCGTCGTCTCCGGCTTCACCCGGCTCGGCGAGGAGCTCGTCGACTCCTCGATGCAGGCCCTGCGCGCCATCCCGTTCCTGGCGCTGACCTCGCTGTTCATCGTCTGGTTCGGGATCGAGGAGGCGTCCAAGATCCTGCTGATCGGGGTGGCCTGCACGTTCCCCATGTACATCAACGTCTCCAGCGGGGTGCGCAACGTGGACCGCAAGGTCGTCGAGGCGGCGCGCTCGTTCGGACTGGGCCGGCCGGCCATCGCCCGCGAGGTCGTGCTGCCGGGCGCGCTGCCGTCGATCTTCGCCGGGCTGCGGTTGTCCACCACGCTCAGCGTGATCGCGCTCATCGCCGCCGAGGAGATCAACGTGACGGCCGGGCTCGGCTACCTCATGGCCCGGGCCACCGACTACCTGCGCACCGACATCCTCGCTCTGTGCGTGCTGCTGTACGCGGTGATCGGGCTCGCCGCCGACCTGGCCCTGCGGCTGGCCGAGCGGGTCACGATGCCCTGGCGCAGGGCGGTGACGATCCGATGAGCCTCGCCGTGCGCACCCGGGGGCTGCGCAAGGTCTTCGGCGAGCGGGCCGTGCTCGACGGGGTTGACCTGGACGTGCGGCGCGGCGAGTTCCTGGCGCTGCTCGGCGCGAGCGGCACCGGCAAGACCACGCTCCTGCGCATCCTGGCCGGGCTGGACGCGGCCGACGGCGGCAGTGTGCTGGTGCCGCCGGTGCGCACCGTCGTCTTCCAGGAGCCGCGGCTCGTCCCGTCCAAGCGCGCCCTCGCCAACGTGATCATCGGGCAGGGCCGCGCCGCCCGCGCCAAGGGCCTGGCGGCCCTGGCCGAGGTGGGGCTGAGCAGCCATGCCGACGCCTGGCCCGCGACGCTGTCCGGCGGCGAGGCCCAGCGGGTCGCGCTGGCCAGGGCCCTGGTACGCGAGCCGGAGCTGCTGTTGCTCGACGA
Source organism: Nonomuraea sp. NPDC005692 (assembly GCF_040631115.1). Taxonomy (NCBI): domain Bacteria; kingdom Bacillati; phylum Actinomycetota; class Actinomycetes; order Streptosporangiales; family Streptosporangiaceae; genus Nonomuraea; species Nonomuraea sp. NPDC005692. The sequence continues at coordinate 336,123 of NZ_JBEXYU010000007.1, forward strand.
GCCGTTCGCCGCGCTGGACGCCCTGACCCGGCTGCACATGCAGGACCTGATCGCCGAGCTGTGCGCCCGGCACCGCCCGGCCGTGGTGCTGGTCACGCATGACGTGGAGGAGGCGATCCTGCTCGCCGACCGGATCGCGGTGCTGCGCGCGGGCACGTTCGTCACCGATGTGCGGGTCGAGCTCGACCGGCCGCGCGACCGCACCGATCCCGACTTCGTCGAGCTGCGCCGCCGGCTCCTCGCCGACCTCGGCGTGGACGCCCACGCGGGAGCGGCGCCATGACGGCGCCCGGAAGCAGGGCCATGACGGCGGCCGGCTGGATCGCCGGGAACGCCGCCGCGCTGACCGGGCTCGCCGACCGGATCTGGGCCTACGCCGAGCCGTCGCTGCGCGAATGGCGCTCGGCGCAGGCCACCGCCGCGCTCCTGCGCGCGCACGGCTTCACGATCGCGTGGGGCACGGCCGGCCTGCCTGCCGCGTTCGTCGCCACCCACGGCGACCGCGGGCCGGTGCTGGGCTTCAACGTCGAGTACGACGCCCTGCCCGGCCTGTCCCAGCGGGCCGGCGCGGCCCGGCACGAGCCGGTCGCGTTCGAGGGCGACGAGTACGCTCCCGCCTACGGCCCCGGCCACGGCTGCGGCCACAACGTCCTGGCGGCGGCGTCGGCAGGCGCGGCCATCGCCGCCGCCACGGCACTGGGGAACCGGGCCACGATCAAGGTGTTCGCGTCCACCGGCGAGGAGCACCTGGTCGGCAAGGCGTACGCGGTGCGCGACGGCGCCTACGACGGGCTGGACGCCTTCCTCGACTGGCACCCCGCCCCCGTCACCGGCACCGGCTGGGACGTCACCAGCGCCCTGTACTCGGCCACGTTCTCCTTCCTCGGCTCGACCGGCCACGGCTCGAACCCGCTGGGCACCCGCAGCGGCCTGGACGGCGCGCTGCTGCTGACGGAGATGGTCGAGCGCCTGCGCGCCGGCCACGTCTCCCCCTCCGGCCGCGTCAGCTACACGATCAGCGGCGGCGGCGCCCCCAACGTCACCCCCGACCTGCGGACGGTCTGGGTCTACGTCCGCGAGTCCACGGCCGCCGCCGCCAGGACCCTCTACGACCAGGTCGTGACCTGCGCCCACGCCGCCGCCGCCGGCAGCGGGACCCGGCTGGAGCACCGCCTGGTCACCGCCATCAGGCAGGGGCTCGGCAACCGGGCGGGCGCCGAGCTGCTGCACCACACGATGAGCGAGCTGGGGCCGCCGGCGTTCACCGACGCCGACCACGCGTTCGCGCGGCGGCTGCAGGCGGCGATCGCCCGCCCGCCCGCCGGCCTGGCCGGCGAGGTGCTGCCGCTGCGCCCACCCGCCGGTCCTGACCTCGGCGGCCCGTCCAGCGACACCTCCGAGGTGAGCTGGGCGGCGCCGCACCTCAGCCTGGTCGCGGCCGTGGTGCCGCTCGGGGTGCCCCTGCACTCGTGGGCGGCCACCGCGGCGACCGGCACCCCGATCGCACACGCCGGGCTGCTGGCCGCCGCCCGCTACCTGGCCACGGCGGCGGTCACGCTGGTCGAGCAGCCCGAGACGCTGGCGGCGGTCAGCGCGGAGTTCGACTCCCGCGAACGGGAGCCCGCGCTCCTGCCGGCCGGCGCCGAGCCGCCGTACCACCTGCCGCCGCCCGGCTTCCTCGACGAGACGGGCCAGTCGCCGCGGCCGACCCGGACGCCGCCCGTTTCCGCTGAACCCCTAGGAAAGATCTGACATGTCCGTCCTGCTCATCTCCGGCAGCCCATCGGCCGCCTCGCGCACCGTACGCCTGCTCGACCACCTGGCCGGGCGGCTGGGCCGGCCCGCCACCGTACTGCGCCTTCGTGACCTGCCCGCCGAGGCCCTGCTGCGCGGTGACACCGCCCATCCCGAGCTGGCCCGGGCCACCGCGCAGGTGGCCGCGGCCGACACGATCGTCGTCGCCACCCCGATCTACAAGGCGTCCTACACCGGGCTGCTGAAGGCGTTCCTGGACGTCCTGCCGCAGGGCGCGTTCGCCGGCAAGACGGTGGTGCCGATCGCCACCGGCGGCACCCCGGCCCACCTGCTGGCCGTGGACTACGCCCTGCGCCCGGTGCTGAGCGTGCTCGGCGCCCGGCACGTCACGCGCGGCCTGTTCGTGCTGGACACCCAGATCGAGCCGCTGGCCGGGGAGCTGCTCCCGCGCATCGACGCCCTGCTGGAAGAGGTCCCGCTGGGGGCGGCGGCATGACGGCGCACCGCACCGGCCGCTTCCACCTGGCCCTGCCCACCCGGAGCCCCGCCCTCGCCCCGTTGCCGGGCTTCGTCACCGACGTGCGGCCGGCGCTCAGCGACCCCGCCGGGCGGGCCGCCGTGGCCGCGGACCTGTCCGGGTGGGCGGGCGCGCTTGCGCCCTTCGACCCCGCCGGCCAGGAATCTCTCGCCGTAGCCGCCAACGCGCTGCGCCGCACCCGCCACCTGCGGGTCGTGGCCGAGTTCCACCCGGCCGTGGCCACCCCGGTCTACGCGGCCAAGCTCTCGGCGTCCCTGCAGCGTTTCTCGGCCGGACGGCTCGGCTGGCGGCTCGCGGTGGATCTGGACCCGGCCGTGGCCAGGGCGCAGGGCGACTTCCTGACCGGCGCCGCCCGGTTCGCCCGCGCCGACGAGTTCCTCACCGTGGCCAAGGGCGTCTGGGGCGGCGGCCCGTTCGACTTCGCCGGGAACTTCTACGAGGTGGTCAAGGGCGGTTTCGGCGCGCCGCTGTCGTCCCCGCCCTTCCCCGAGGTGCACCTGTCAGGCGTCTCGCCCGAGGCCCTGGAGCTGTCGCGCCGCCACGCCGACGTGCACGTCTTCGCGGCCGGGGACGACCTGGCGGCCCTCGTCCCCGAGCTGCCCGGCCTGCGCTACGGCGTGCACCTGCCCTCGATCGAGGCCGCCGACGAGTACGCCGCGCTCGGTGTCACCGAGTTCTTCCTCCAGACCGAGGACGTCTACCGCCTCGGCGAGCACGTGAAGGAGCGGTCTGTTGACCGTTGACATCTACTGGCGCATTCACATGGAGGGCGACCAGCCCTCGCTGCGCCGCCGCGTCCGCAGCCGAGGCGGTTTCGCCCCCGGCGGCACCGCCCCCGGCACCAGGGACGGCCGGGACGACGGCTACAGCCACGCCGACTACATGGCCGAGGTCGCCAGGGCCGCCGAGGACAGCGGCTTCACCGGCGGGCTGCTGCCGAACTTCCCGCACACCGACGACCCGTGGGCCGCCGCCGCGACGCTGGCCCGCGAGACCACGTCGTACCGCTTCATGGTGGCCTTCCAGCCCGGCTTCCTGCACCCCGTCCAGGCCGCCCGGATGACGGCCACGCTGCAACGGGCCACCGGCGGCCGGATCGTCTACAACGTCATCTCCGGCGGCGGCGGCCCGGCGCAGCTCTGGTGGGGCGACAAGGTGGACCACGACGACCGCTATGCGCGCACCTCGGAGTTCCTGGACGTGCTCAAGGGCGTCTGGCAGGGCGGGCACACCCACCGGGGCCGCTTCTACCAGGTGGAGAACGCCGGGCTGCCGGAGGAGCTGGCCGGGCAGCCGTTCCCCGAGATCTTCTTCTCCGGCTCCTCCCCCGCCGCCATCGACGCCGCTGGGCGGCACGCCGACTACTACCTGTCCTGGCTGGAGCCGTTCGAGGCGCTGGAGGAGAAGTTCGACGCGGTGCGCGCGCACAGTGCCACGCCGCCCCGGTTCGCCGTGCGGGTGGACCTGCTGGCCCGGGAGAGCGAGGAGGAGGCGTGGGCGGAGATCGAGGCCGGCTGGCGGGCCCGGCCGCGCGAGAGCGACGCCGGCGAGGGCGACTCCGTCGGCGTGCGACGCAGCCGCGCCTTCCTCGCCGGAGCCGGTGACGATCCCCGCGCCCTGGAGGTCGCGCCCCACGTGTGGGGCGGGTTCAGCCAACTGCGCGACGGCCCGGCCTTCGGCCTGGTCGGCGACTACCACCAGGTCGCCGACCGCCTCGACCGGCTGCTGGACCTCGGGGTGGACGCCCTCATCCTGGCCGGGATCCCCCATCTCGAAGAGGCCCGCCGCGTGGGCCGCCACGTTCTGCCGCTACTGAAAGGACGCTCCTGATGACCACCAAGGTCGGCTTCTTCCCGCAGAACAACACGCTCTGGGTGGCCCGCCACCGCGACCTGCTGCCCGGCGTCGAATGGGTGGACCTGAACGCCCTCGGCCGGGACGAGCGCGTCGATCCCACCCGGGCCCTGCCGTCCGCCCACGGCGACCACCTGTTCGACGGCGGATACGACTTCATCGGCACCGGCTCCACGCCCCCGGTCACCGCCCAGGCCAAGGGGCACGACATCGTGTACGTGGCGATCTCGGGGCCGCGGGTCGAGAACGGCCGCCTGGTGGTGCGGGACGACTCCCCCATCGGCTCGGTGGCGGAGCTGAAGGGCAGGCGGGTGGCGCTCGGGCACGGCTCCTGGCAGACCACCCTGCTGCTGCTGGCGCTCAAGCGGGCCGGGCTCGGGTGGGGCGACATCGTCCCGGTGGACGCCTACGGCAACGCCGCCGAGCTGCTGGTGAACGGCGACGTGGACGCCTGGGTGGGCTCCTACCCGTACCTGACGCCGGTCGAGTCGCGCACCCGGACGCTGGTGGAGACCGAGGGCCTGTTCAGCCACCGCTCGCTCTGGTTCACCCGTCGCGACTTCGCCCAGGAACGGCCGGAGGAGCTGGCCAGGATCGTCACCGCGCTGCAGCGGGCGGACAGCTGGACGGAGGAGCACCCGCGCGAGGCCGCGGCCCTGTTCGACGGCGACCTCGACGCGTGGGAGCACGCGCTGCGCACCCGCCCGTGGGGGCTGCACCCGGTCAGCGCGGAGTTCGTCGCCGAGCAGCAGCACGCCGCCGACCTGTTCCACGCCAACGGGCTCATCGAGCGGAAGATCACGGTCGCGGACGCCGTCCTCCCCGAGATCGGCGAGCTGGTGACGCGAACCCGGTGACTCCCGTCCTCTCCGCCGCCCACGCGGCAGCGGAGCAGGCGATCGGACTCCGTGGTCAGTGCGCCTGGTCGGCGAGGTCGGCCAGGTCCTCCTCGGTCAGCTTCAGGGACGCGGCGGCGACGTTCTCCTCCAGGTGGGCGAGCGAGCCGGTGCCGGGGATGAGCAGAATGTTCGGCGACCGAGCCAGCAGCCAGGCCAACGCCACCTGCGGCACGGTCGCGCCGTGGCGGGCGGCGACGGCGTCCAGGCGCTCGGCCGTGAGCGGCCGGAACCCACCGACCGGGAAGAACGGCACGTACGCGATGCCCGCCTCGGCGCAGGCGTCCACCAGCGGGTCGTCCTCGCGGCTGGCCAGGTTGTAGAGGTTCTGGACGCAGACGATCGGCGCGATCCCGTGGGCCTCGGCGAACTCGGCAGGTGTCACGTTCGAGACGCCGAGGTGGCGGATCAGCCCCTCCTCGCGCAGCGCGAGCAACGTCTCCAGCGGCCCGGCGAGCGGCGTCCCGGCGCGGTCGAGGTCGCCCATGCGCAGGTTGACGACGTCGAGGCGGTCAACGCCGAGCGAGCGCAGGTTCGCCTCGACGCCGCGGCGCAGGCCGTCGGGGGTAAGGCCGGTCTTGCCCTCGGCGGGCAAGGCGAGGTCAGAGCCCTCGACCAGCGCGCCCACCTTCGTCACGATCACCAGGTCGTCCGGGTAGGGATGCAGCGCCTCCCGGATCAGCTCGTTGGCCGCCACGCCGTCGCGAGCGTAGTAGTGCGAGGTGTCGATGTGGTTCACGCCCAGATCGACGGCCCGGCGCAGGACGGCGAGCGCGGTGTCCCTGCCGGGACGGTCGCCTCTCGGCCAGCCGGTCAGCTTCATCGCGCCGTACCCGACCCTGGCGACGCTCAGGTCGCCGCCCAACGCCCATCGTCCAGTCGTCATGATCACGCACTCTAGCGGTGATCAGCGTCCGGAGCCGCGGATGCCGTCTGAGCGCGACGTACCGGCCTTCGAGGATACGGCCGCGTCGTCCAGGCCGGGCAGGGGAAGCCGCCGCGGCGTGGCGCGCGCCAGTGAGGCCGGCCCCGCTGCCGCGGCCCGCCCAGGGGAACGGGCTCGCCGCCGACCTCGGCCACGAAAGAGCCCAGCACCCGAATGAAGATCATGATCCGCACATCTCACGTGGACGTTCCAAATCCCTTCCAAATCCCCTCCAAACACCCAGGAGCAGCCTGAACACATCGCAACCGATGAAGGAGCGGGAACGGATGAGCGTCAACACCCAGGACATGGAGATCGTCCACCGCGTGCTCCGCCGTGAGTCACGGCGGCTGGTGGAGCTCGTCGCGGCCGTCGCCCCGGGTGACACCGCTCGCGCCAAGGTGATCGCCGGCCACTTCCGCATCTACCGGCTGGGCCTGCACAACCATCACGAGGGCGAGGACGAGCTGCTGTGGCCGCCGCTGCTTTCCCGGGTGGACCTGGAGGCCGACATCGTCCTGCGCATGCAGGCCCAGCACGAACACGTCGCGGCCACCCTGAGCAGGCTGGACGCCGCGTTCCCCGCCTGGGAGGCCACCGCGGGCGCCGACGAACGCGACACCCTGGCGGCCGCCCTCTGCGAGCACCGCGCGGTCCTGCTTGAACACCTTCACGACGAGGAGGCCACCCTCCTCCCGCTCGCGGCCGAGCACATCACCCAACAGGAGTGGGCCTCCTTGGGCGAGCACCTGGTGAACAACACGCCCAAGCTCACCCTGCTCACGATCTTCGGCGCCGTCCTGGAGGACGCGAACCCGGCCGAGCGCGCCATCGTCCTCGGCGGCCTTCCCGTCCCGGTCCGCGTCATCTGGCACGTCATCGGCCGTCCCCGCTACGCCCGCCACATCCGCCGTGTCCGCGGCTGAACCCTGCCCGTCCGTACAAACAAGGAGAACGACCATGTCGCTGAAGAAGCTCAACACCGTCCTGGCCGCCGTCGTCGTCCTGTTCACCCTCTACCTCGGGTTGTCCTTCGTCCTGCCCCTCGGGACCACCTTCCCGGGGCTGGCGAACTGGCCCTCTGACGGCAGCGGCTTCTCCATCGTGAAGGGCAGCCGCGAGATCGCCATGGGCCTGGCCATGGGCGTCCTGCTGGTGACAGGCCACCGCCGCCCGTTGGGCTGGGTCCTGCTCATGACGGCCGTCGCCCCGTTCGGCGACATGGTCAACGTCCTGGCCCACCACGGATCCACGGCCGCCGCGCTCGGCGTCCACGGCCTGACCTCGGCGCTGATCGCGGTCACGGGGTTGCTGACCCTCCGCGAGGCCGGCACCAACCCGGCGACCGCCGCACAGCGCGCCTGACGTCCGCATTCTCTGACAACTCGAAAAGGAGACGACAATGACGACCGACGATTTGCGGTCACCGTTACCCGAGGTGCTCCGTCAAGGTGCGGCGGTGGGCGCCACCCAGCTGCTGAGGAGGCGGAGCGCCTGCGCGGTCGGGGAGCCCGGCTCGACGTTGTAGACGCACAAGGTCTGGTCGGGGTCGCCCGGCGGCTGGAGAGACTCGTAGTGGAAGTGCAGCTCGCCGACGAGGGGATGGTGGTAGTGCTTGGTGCCGTGCGTGCGGCGCAGCACGCGGTGGTCGTTCCACCAGGAGCTGAACTCCGGCGAGCGCAGCGTGAGCTCGCCGACGAGGTCGGCGAGCCGGCGGTCCTCGGGGTGGCGGCCGGCTTCCAGGCGGAGCATGGCGACGGTTTCCGCGGCGACGCGTTCCCAGTCGCCGGTACGGGTTCGGGCTTCGGGGTCGAGCAGGTAGTAGCGGGCCAGGTTGCGCTGAGGCACGGCAAGGGCCTCGAAGTCGGTCAGCACCTCGCGGGCCAGACGGTTGGCGGCCAGAACGTCCGTACGGCGGCCGAGGATGAAGGCGGGCACGTCGTGGAGGGTCTGGAGCATCAAGTGGAGGCCGGGCCTGACCCGCTGGGGGCTGACGGGGGCGTGGCGGGCGGGACGGGCCAGCAGGTCGGTGAGGTGCTCGCGTTCGGCGGGGTCGAGCTGAAGGGCTCGCGCCAGCGCCTCGACGACCTCGGGCGAGGGGTGACCGGCGCGGCCCTGTTCGAGCCGGGTGTAGTACTCGGTGCTGACCCCGGCCAGCCTGGCGACCTCGTCGCGGCGCAGGCCGGACACGCGACGCGCGCGGCCGTCGGCGGGCAGCCCGGCCTGGTCCGGCGTGATCCGGGCACGGCGTGAGCGCAGGAAGTCGGCGAGTTCGCGACTGCGGTCCATGTCCTCCAGTGTGCAGGGACGGGCGAGCGGCCAGGTGCACGGAGGTGGCCCTGCCAGTACCTGCCTCGCGGTTACCTGCCTGGTCAGGGCCTGTTCGGGCACCCCGGGAAGGGGACGCGGGCTGGTGTGCTGATGAGGGAGCGCGGCGATGGGCCGCGGATGACTCGGAAGGCTCGCACCATGAACGCAGCAACCCCTCTCACCGGCCGCGTGGCCGTCGTCACCGGCGCGTCCAGCGGGATCGGCGAGGCCTCGGCCGAACGACTGGCCGCACTGGGCGCACGTGTGGTCGTCGTGGCGCGGCGCGCGGAACGGCTGGACGACCTCGTCGTCCGGATCGGCAGAGCCGGAGGCCAGGCCCTGGCACTGGCGGCCGACGTCACCGACGCGGCGGCGGCGCGGGCCGCCGCCGAACGGGTCGCGGCCGAGCTCGGCGGCGCCGACCTGCTGTTGAACAACGCGGGCGTCATGCTGCCCGCCCCCATTGAGGAGCTGGCCGCCGACCAGTGGCAGCGCCAGATCGACCTCAACATCACGGGCCTGATGAACGTGATCGGCGCGTTCGTCCCCCAGCTCGTCGAGGCCGCGGGCACACGCGGCGTGGCCGACCTGATCAACACCTCCTCCATCGCGGCGCAGAACATCTTCCCGAACTTCGCCGTCTACTCCGCGACCAAGGCGTACGTCACCCATCTGTCCCGGCACCTGCGGGCCGAGCTGGGGGCCAAGAACGTGCGGGTCTCGGCGATCGAGCCGGGGATCGTCGGCACCGAGCTGCAGAGTCACGTCACCGACGAGGGCGCGCGGGCGTGGCTGGAGGGCTCCAAGGAGACGATGGAGTGGCTCACGCCGCAGGATGTCGCGCAGACCGTCGGGTTCATCGCGAGCCTGCCGCCTCGGGCGAACCTCCAGCAGGTCACCATCATGCCCACCGGCCAGCCCAGCTGACCGCCTCCGCCACCGTGCCCCGTCTGTGCCTCTGACGGGCACGGCACATGATGTTTAGCGTGCGTTCTGTCGAAGGTCGGTCGTCGCGGGACCGGCTGGGACGGCGGGGGTTCGAGGCCATGTCCAGGCGGAGCGCAGGACGAAGGCCAGGAGCAGCACCTCGATTCCGATGGAGAGGCCGTAGAAGGGGGCCCAGTCCCAGGACTCCCCTACCGCGTTGAACAACGAGTAGGGGATGTAGAGCGATGCGACGACGAGGTTCGTGGCGCGGTTCACCCGGGCGGGCAGCGTCATGGAGAGCATCACCATCAGCGCCGGGATCGCCACGGACGCGAGCATCATGGTCAACAACATCGGGCTGGTGTCGAACTCGAAGACGACGCCGGCACGGAGGTTGTCGATGACGCCGGGCTTGTGGAGATGGAAGTAGTCGACGTAGATGTAGAGGAACATGAAGCTGGTCCATGCGGCGGCTAGCTTGGCGTGCACGGGGACCGACCGGTTGTCGAGCAGGGTCGGGGTTTTCGTTCGGATGGTCATCGGTTCTTCTTTCGAGAGGAGCGGTCCCTCCGCCGCACTGGCGGCAGGGATGTACCGAGGCCGCGCCCACCTGGACGAGCCCATCGCCTCGACCGGGCAGCGGTAGCCCGGACCTCGGACGACTCGAGCGCCGAGGGCAGGCCGTAACGGTGCTGGTCGGCGGCCCGCATCGTCGTCGCCCCGGCCGGACTCGCCCCCGGCGCCAGGCGTGCTCCGGCACTCGATCGCTGTTCGATTCCCACAGAAGCCTCCTCACGTCCGAGCTACGACTCCGGCTGGTTTCGTACGCCGTACGTCGTACGCTGTACTACAAGTAGTACGCTGTACCATGACCGTGCGCGGGACGATTGTCAAGCCGTTCGAGCGAGCGAGAGGAGACCCGTGTCTGCGAGGGAACAACGCCAGGTGGCGTCAGACGCGGCGCTGAGCAGGCAACGGGTGGTGGTCGAGGCGGTCCGGATCGCCGACCGCGAGGGGGTCGACGGGCTGAGCATGCGGCGGCTGGCCGGCGCGCTCGGCGCGGGCGCGATGTCGCTCTACTACTACGTGGCGAGCAAGGAAGAGTTGCTGGACGCCATGATCGACGTCGTGTTCGAGGAGATCGAGCTTCCGCCCGAAGAGACCGACTGGCAGTCGGCGATGCGCTGTCGGGCGGTATCCGCCCGACAGGTTCTCGCACGCCACCCGTGGGCGATCGGCCTGATGGAGTCGCGGACCTCGCCGGGGCCCGCGAACCTCCGCCACCGCGAAGCGGTCACCGCCTGCCTGCGGAGGGCCGGCTTCCCGGTCTTGATGGCGACGCACGCCAACTGGTTGCTCGACAGCTATGTGTACGGTTTCGCCCTGCAGGAAGCCAGCCTGCCGTTCGACACCGCCGACGAGTTCGCGGACATGACCGAGGACGTCTACCTGCCCCAGCTTCCTCCTGACGAGTTCCCCTACCTCAACGAGTCCGCCGCCGTGCTCGCCGCCGCCGGCTACGACCCGGCGGAGGAGTTCACCTTCGGCCTCGACCTCGTCCTGGACGCCCTCGAGCCCCTGAGAGTGCCTACGTGAGCCTCCATCGGTGATGTCGGCGTAACGCACTCTCATGTGGTCCGCGCTGCGCGGTCGGCGTACTCGCATGACCCACACATGCCCGACCCAGACGTCCCGCGCCGGCGAATGCGCACCTGCGGCGTCGCCGCTCATGGCCCTTCGATGGCTCAGTCGTCGTCTTTGTCGTCAGGATCTGGAGTATCGACGTTCGCGTAGTGCTTCGCGAGCTTGTACGCGAGCTTGATCCCCTTGCGGGTGGCCTTGTCGTGCTCTCTCTGCTCCTCGGGAGTCATCGCGTCGTACATGGCCCAGTACGCCCCCTCGCCGGAGCTCTCCGCCCCCTCGGCCCGCCGCGACCTCCGCCGTCTCCCCGGCGCAGCCCGATGCCCGCCCGGACCGGAGGCATCACCGCGTCGCGCGTTCACCATGTTCGGCACTCTTGCGGCCGCGAACGACTCTCTGCCATGCCCAGCGCCTATGGCACTCGGCGGTCGAAGCGGCCGACCGAAGGGCCGTAGACGAACTCGCGCGACATCTGGATGAAGTTCTGCGGGAACCCGAGCGGGAAGGCACTGGCCTCGTCGAGCCGGTCCACCATCTCCGACGGCAACCGCAGTTCGAAGGCGGCGAGGTTGTCGGTGAGCTGGTCGAGAGTCCTGGCGCCGGAGATCGGGTGGATCCAGGTGCGGTGTGCCCGGGTCCAGGCGAGGGCCACCTGCGAGGAGGAGACGCCGAGCTCGTCGGCGACGGCGTCGACCTCGGCGGCGATCGCCAGGTGGTGGTCGGGTACGGCATCGCGGCTGATCCTGGACCCGGCGGCGGCGTCGGTGCGGGTGAACTTTCCTGACAGCACACCGCGAGCAAGCGGTGCCCACGCGGCCACTGACAGGCCCAGGGTTTCGGCCATGGGCAGCAGCTCGCGTTCGATATCGCGCTCCAGCAGGCTGTAGGACAGTTGCAGGCCGATGAACGGCGTCCAGCCGCGCAGTTCGGCGATGGTGTTGGCGCGCGCGATCACCCAGGCGGGCACGTCGGAGAAACCCAGATAGAGCACCTTGCCCGCGCGTACCAGGTCATCGAGAGCGCGTAACGTCTCCTCGATCGGGGTGGCGGGATCCCAGATGTGCACCCACAGGACGTCCAGGTAGTCGGTGCCCAGGCGCTGCAGGCTCGCCTCCACCGATCGCCTCAGGTTCTTGCGGTGGTTGCCCGAGGCGTTGGGGTCGTCGCCGTCCATCGACAGCGTGTACTTGGTGGTGAGCACGTAGCGGTCGCGCTCCTTGGCGATCAGGTCGCCGACGATGCGTTCGCTGGAGCCCTCGGTGTACCTGTTCGCCGTGTCGATCATGTTCCCGCCCGCCTCGGCGTACGCGGTGAACATCCTGCGGCATTCCTCGAGCGGAGCGCCCCAGCCCCAGTCCTCGCCGAAGCCCATCGTCCCGAGGATCATCTCGGACACTCGCAACCCGCTCGTTCCGAACGTCGTGTATCTCATGGCAAGGACTGTACATAGCGTCTAGACAAGCTGTCTAGACGCTAGGATTCGAGAATGGAGGCGAGAGCGGGCCGTCGCGCACCACGGCCGAAGGACGACGACCGTGACCTACGCGAGGTGATCCTGACCGCCACGCGCAGGCTCCTCGACGAGCGGCGCTTCGACGAGCTGAGCGTGGCCGACATCCTGGCCGCCGCCCAGGTGGCGCGCGGCAGCTTCTACTTCTACTTCGCGAGCAAGCACGAGGTCCTGGCCGAGCTCGTCCGTCGCGCCATCGCCCGCGGCCACGAGGTCGCGCAGCCCTGGCTCACGCACGACGAACCCGACCAGCGGCGGGCCTCCGTACGCCACGGCATCAGCCAGGGCGCCCGCCTGTGGCGCGAGGAGGCGCCCGTGCTGCGGGCCATCGTGGAGAACTGGCGCACCGACCCGGAGCTCACCGCACTCTGGCACGACCAGATGGCGAGCTTCACGGCTGTCACCACCGAACGCATCACCACCGAGCACGTCACCACCGGCGGCGCCACCGCGCCGGACGTGGATCCGGCCGCCCTGGGCGCGGCGCTGACCTGGCTCGGGGAGCGCCTCTACTATCTGGCCACCCTCGACGTGGCCCCCTTCAACGATGAGGACACACTCATCGAGGTCCTCACCCACATCTGGATGACCTCCCTCTACGGCGAGCCGGGAGCCTAGGCGCCGAGATTCGGAGTGCTCACTCCCGAGTGCGCAATCGTCTCTTCAGCGGTCTTCCGGCCACCGGGGTCGCCGGACTATCATGGACGCCGCGCGCGCGGATCCCCACGATCTTTCAGAAAATCTGAAAGATCCGGTGCAGAACTCCTCGATGGACGCGTGCTCTCGCTCGCCAACAGACTCCCTTCCTGAGATCCAGCAGCGGACCCGACCGATCGGGGCCGCTTCACAGGAAGCGCGATCTATGGCGAATCGATCCCGGAGAGTGGTGCCCGCAGGGCTCGCGCTCGTCCTGGCCCTCGTGACGGCGGGCTGCAACGCGAACTCGCAGTCCACCTCGCAGTCCACCGAGCCGACGAAGGGCAAGAACGCGGCGCCGCTCGAGTCCGTGCCCCAGGGCGGGACCCTGCACTACCTCTCGCGGCGCGCGACCGAGTCCTTCGAGACCGCCAACGCGCAGATGGTGCCGACCAGCCGACTGCGGTGGGTGCACCGCGGGCTGACGTCGTGGCGGACGCTCCCCGACAAGGACACGGTCCTCGTGCCGGACCTCGCCACCGACACCGGTAAGACGGACGACGGCGGCAAGACGTGGACCTTCACGTTGAAGGAGGGCTTGAAGTTCTCCGACGGCAGCCCGATCACCGCCCAGGACGTGAAGTACGGCATCGAGCGGTCGTTCGCACCGATGTTCCAGGGGGGCCTTGGCTACCACAAGACGCTGCTGGTCGGCGGCACCGACTACGACGGCCCGTACGACGGCAAGGAGCTCGACTCCATCGAGGTCTCCGGTGACCACAAGATCGTCTTCCGGCTGAAGCGTCCGTTCGGCAACTGGCCGTGGATCGTCAGCATGCCGGCCTTCGCGCCGGTGCCGGCCGCGGCCGACACCAAGCCGGAGACGTACGGCGAGCACCCGGTCGCCAGCGGCCCGTACCAGGTGACGAGCTTCCGCAAGGGGGCGCAGGCGGTGCTGGACCGCAACCCGAACTGGACGGCCGACAGCGACCAGGTACGGTTCGCCGGCCCGGACAAGATCGTCCTTGACATGGGCCTGAACAACGACACGATCGTGCAGCGCCTCATCGACGACAAGGGCGAGGACCAGACCGCGATCAGCAACGCGCTCATCTCGCCGTCGCAGTTCCAGCGGATCCAGTCCGACTCGTCGATCTCCGACCGCATGGCCAACAGCCCGTCGGGCTACTTCCGCTACCTCGCCATGAACGTCAAGCGCCCGGGCCTGTCCGACCTCCGCGTACGGCAGGCGATCAACTACGCGGTCAACAAGGCCGAGGTGCAGAGCGTGTACGGCGGCCCGAAGTTCGGCGGCCAGATCACCTCGACCATCATGACGCCCGGCATCCCCGGCTACACCGAGTACAACCTGTACGACGGCGGTGGCACCGGCGACGTCGGCAAGGCGAAGGAACTGCTCGCCGCCGCCGGTGTCTCCGACCTGAAGCTCACGCTGACCTATCCGACCGACGTGAGCGCGATCGAGGAGAAAGAAGCCCAGAGCATCAAGAACTCGCTGGCGCGGGTCGGCGTCAAGGTCGAGCTCAAGGGCCTGGACAGCAACACCTGGTCCGAGCTGGTCTCGTCCGCCGACGGCGACTACGACATGACGACGAACGGCTGGGGAGCGGACTTCCCGAGCGGCATGAGCACCATCCAGCCGCTGTTCGCGTCGAGCGAGATCGGCAACGGCGGCGGAAACGCCTCGAAGTTCTCCGACCCCAAGGTGGACGCCGCGATCGACGCCGCGATAGCCGAGCCGGACCTCGACAAGGCCGCCAAGATGTGGGCCGCGATCGACAGGCAGATCATGGAGGACGCCCCGGTCGTGCCGATCCTCGTGCAGCGCACGCAGGCCCTGGCCGGCTCGAAGATCATGAACTACTTCATCCCCGCCTACCCGCCGTTCGCGAACGAGTTGGTCGTCGGTGTCGATCGCTGAGATCCAGCAGGCGGAGGGCCGGGGCGCCTCGGTCCTCGGCCGCTTCCTCCGGAAGCGGTCCGGCGTCGCCGGCCTGGTCATGCTGGTCGTGCCGCTCGTCGCGGGACTCTGCGCCCCGCTGCTCGTGCGGATGGAGGGGCAGGACCCGAACACCCTGCACACCGACCTGCTCGACCCGGACGGCGGCCGTCCGCTGGGCGCCTTCGGTGGCGTCAGCGCCGACCACTGGCTCGGCGTCGTCCCGGTGACGGGTGTCGACCTGTTCGCCCAGATCGTCTACGGCATCCGCTCGTCGCTGTTCATCGCCTTCGGGGCGAGCATCCTGTCGATCGCCTTCGCAGCCGTCCTCGGTACGGCGATCGGGTACTTCGGCGGCTGGCTCAAGGCCGTCGCGGGGCGGGTGATCGACTTCATGTTCGGCTTCCCGGGCCTGATGTTCGTCATCGCGATCATGGCGATCGTGCCGCCGGAGATGCCGCGGGGCCTGGTCCTCGTGCTGGTGTTGGCCTTCTTCGGCTGGACCGTTCCGGCCCGGATCATCGGCGCCCAGGCCGGCGCCCTCAACGCCCGCGCCTTTGTCGAGGCGGCGCGCGCGAGCGGGGCCGCCCCCTGGCAGATCATCCGCAGGGAGATGCTGCCGCACCTCTTCGGCCTGGTCGTCGTCCTGTTCGCGATGTCACTACCCGGCAACGTCAGCGTGGTCGCGGGACTGTCGTTCCTCGGCGTCGGCATGCGTGGCGACGTTCCCGACCTCGGCAAACTGCTCTCGGACTCGCTGCCGTGGATCTACAGCGGTGCGGACGTCTGGTACATGCTCTTCCCGGGCGCCGTGGTGTTCCTGATCGTTTTCGGCGCCACCCTCGCCGGTGACGCGCTGCGCGACGTCCTCGACGTGCGCATGGAGGATGCTGCATGATCGTCTACATTGCCCGCCGCATGGCCACCGCGATGTTCATGCTCCTCGCGATCGCCTTCGTGACGATAGCCCTCTTCTTCGGGGCCTCGAAGGATCCGGCCCGCGCCATGTGCGGCAAGCCGTGCCCGCCCGAGACCCGGGCCAAGGTCAGCGCCTACATGCAGACCGACCAGAGCCCCGTGTGGCAGTACGCCGAGTTCGTGAAGGGCCTCTTCGCCGGCCGTACGTACGGCGAGGGCGCCCAGCAGGTGCACTGCCAGGCGCCCTGCTTCGGCTACTCGTTCCCGAACCGCAGCGACGTCACGACGCTCATCGCCGAGCGGCTGCCCGTCACGTTGTCGCTCGCGTTGGGCGCGGCCGTCCTGTGCCTCGTCGTGGGCATCGGCCTCGGCGCGTTGTCGGCGATACGCAAGGGCGGGATCGTCGACCGGTTCTCGATCGGCTTCGCGATGTTCGGGTTGTCGGTCCCGACCTTCCTCGTCGGTCTGCTCGTCGTCCAGGTCTTCGGCTTCATGCTCAACGCGCTGCCGTACTCCGGCTTCGTGCCGTTCTCGGAGTCACCCGCGGGTTGGGCCTGGCACCTGATCGGCCCGTGGATGGTGCTGTCGTTCATCCTCGCCGCCGGCTACATCCGGGTCACCCGCACCCAGTTGCTCAACGAACTCTCGGCCGACCACCTCGTCGCGATGACCGCCCGTGGCGCGTCGGCTCGGCGGGTGAACCGGCACGCCGTCCGCGGCGTGATGGTGCCGGTCGTGGCGATGTTCGCGCTCGACGTCACCGCGCTCCTGGGCGGCTCGGTGATCGCGGAGAAGGTGTTCAGCCTGCACGGGCTCGGCGACCTGCTGTTGTCCGGCGTGAACGAGTCAGATCTGAGCATCGTCGTCGGGGTGACGCTCTTCTCCGCTTTCCTCATCATCGTCGGCAATCTGATCGCCGACCTGCTGATGCCGCTTCTCGACCCGAGGATCCGCCGTGCCTGATCCCGTACTCCAGGTCGAGGACCTGTGCGTCTCGTTCACCGGCGGCGGCGTCACCGCCGATGTCGTGCGGGACCTCTCCGTGAGGCTGGACGGCGGCCGCACGCTCGCCGTGGTCGGCGAGTCGGGATCGGGCAAGACGATCACCGGCCGGGCGATCATGCGGCTCCTGCCGCGCGGGGCGAGCGCCCGGGGCCGGATCGTCGTCGCCGGCCGGGAGATGCTCTCCGCCGACGAACGTGAGCTGCGCCGGGCCCGCGGCTCCGACGTGGCCATGGTGTTCCAGGACTCGATGTCCGCGCTCAGCCCGTACCTCGACATCGGCGCGCACATCGCCCAGGCGGTCCGCCTGCACGCCCCGTCGGTCACCCGTCGCGCTGCGCGGGCCCGTGCGGTCGAGATGCTCGACCGGGTCGGCATCCCCGAGCCCGCGGAGGCCGTACGCCGCTTCCCGCACGAGTTCTCGGGCGGCATGCGGCAACGCGCGGTGATCGCGATGGCCCTCGTGAACCGGCCGGCTCTGCTCATCGCCGACGAGCCGACCACCGCGCTCGACGTGACGGTGCAGGCGCAGATCCTGGCCCTGCTCCGCGGGCTCCAGCAGGAGTACGGCATGGCGATGCTGCTGATCAGTCACGACTTCGGAGTGGTGGCGAGTGCGGCGGACGACGTCCTCGTGCTGTACGCCGGCCGCCAGGCCGAGTACGGCAGCCTCCGCGACATCTTCGATCAGCCCGCCCACCCGTACACCGCCGGCCTCCGGGCGGCCACGCCGCGGCTGGATGCCCGGCTCGACATCGGTGGGGAGCGGCCACGGCTGCGCGCCATCCCCGGCACGCCCACGTCGCTGCGCGACGCCGGACCGGGTTGCGCCTTCGCGCCGCGCTGCGGCTTCGCCGACCAGGTCGGCGAACGCTGTGTCGTGGAGGTACCGCTGCCCACCGTCCGCCCGACCAGCGAGGGCGGCGGCGTGCACCTCGCGGCCTGCCACCTCGATCGTCTCCCCGAACCGCAGGAGGTCGCCCGGTGAGCGAGCCGATCCTGGAGATGACCGACGTCAGCAAGCGCTACCGCACCGCCGGTGGCCTCGGCCGAGGCCGCAAGGGCTTCCTCGCCGTGGACGGCGTCTCGCTCCATGTCGAGCGGGGCGAGGCGCTCGGCCTGGTCGGCGAGTCCGGCTCGGGCAAGTCCACGCTGGCGCGGATGGCCAACGGCCTGGTGGTGCCGACGTCCGGCACCGTCCGTACGGGCGGGCAGGACATCGCCCGCCTCAGCCGGCGAGGACTGCGGCGGCTGCGGCGCAACGTCGCCATGGTCTTCCAGGACCCGCTGGCGTCGCTGAACCCGCTGCAGACCGTGCGGCAGACGCTGGAGAACGTCTTCCGCGCGCACGGCGAGACGACGTCGACCGCCGAACTGGTCGCGCTGCTGGAGTCGGTCGGCCTCGGCGCCGACTACCTGGGGCGCTACCCGCACGAGGCGTCCGGCGGGCAGCTCCAGCGCGTCGCCGTGGCACGCGCGCTCGCCCTCAAGCCGGATCTGATCATCGCGGACGAGCCGACCTCCGCGCTCGACGTGTCGGTGCGTGCCCAGATCCTCAACCTGCTGGCCGACCTGCAGCGCGACCAGGGGATCTCGTTCCTCCACGTCAGCCACGACCTGGCGGTGATCCGGCTCTACAGCGACCGCGTCGCCGTCATGCAGCGCGGCCGTATCGTCGAGACCGGCTCGTCCGACGAGATCTTCCGCTCCCCGCGGCATCCCTGCACGCGCGCGCTGGTCGAGGCGACACCGGAGGCGGAGCTGCTGACCTGACCTGCGGGAGCGTTGCGCGACGCCGAAGAGGCGTGCCACGATCATGACCATGATCCACCGAACGACAACCCCGTCGTGAGCCGGCCGGGGGCCGGCGCGACAGAGCAGTGAATGAGGACACGTGGGAACAGACCTGTTCGTCCGAGAATATGGGCGGGACGCAGCAGACGCGCCTGCCATTCTCATCCTCCACGGCGCCGTGGAGTCCGGCGCCTGCTACGGTGACGCCGTCGACCGCTGGGGCGGCGACTACCACATCGTGGCGCCGGACGCGCGGGGCCACGGGAAGTCGCCCGGCCGCCTGCCCGAGCACGAGGGCGTTCCGTCCACCGACGTGATGGTGCACGACGCGATCGACATCCTCAAGGACATGCTCGACGAGACCGGGCGCAGGACGCTCGTCGTCGGACACTCCATGGGCGCGCGGATCGCCGCCTTCGTCGCCGCCGACGCCCCGCACCTCGTGGCCGGCGTGGTGCTGGAGGACCCGCCGTGGTGGGTTCCGGAGGCCGGTCCCAACCCGTGGCTCAGCGTCGAGCAGACCACCAAGGACCCCTTCGACTACGCCGACACGGCGTCGGTCGAGGAACTCATGGACATGCAGCGCGAGCTCAAGCCCCACTGGGCGGAGCAGGAGCTGCGCCCGCTCGCCGAGGCGATGAAGGCCGTCGACATCGACTACATGCAGCAGCGGGTCCACGAGAAGCGCCGGATCTGGACGCCGACCGCACGGCAGATCACGGTCGGCCCGGCCGGCGTACCGGCGCTGCTCGTCACCGGCACCGGCGACGTCATCGTCGACAAACACTCCCGTGAGCGCCTCACGGCCGTCGCGCCCGGCTTCGACGTCGTCGTGATCGAGGGCGCACACCACTGCGTGCGCCGCGACAAGCCGGAGGAGTACCACCGGCACGTCGACGCCTTCCTCCGTGAGAACGCGCCACCGGCGGGAGCCGTCACTCGACGCTGAAGGTGTCGGACCGCGCGAGCGGGCCGTAGACCTCCGAGTCCGGCTCGGCGACAGCGGCCCGCATCGCCTCCAGCCCCGCGCGTACGACGGGGTGGCCCTGGTTGTCGCGCCGCGTCGTCATGATCACCTTGCGCAGCGGCGCGATGCCGCGCGTCGGCAGGATCGTCACCCACTCGGCGTCGCGGGCGGAGAGCGCGGACTCCGGCACCAGGCAGATCCCCGCCTCGGCGGCGACCAGCGCCAGCGCGGCGCGGTAGTCGTCCGAGACGTGGGTGATCGGCGGGTGGAAGCCGAGCTCCGCGCACGCCTGCAGCACCATCGTGCGGCACGGATTACCGGGCGAGGGCATGATCCAGCCCTCCTCGGTGAGCTGGGTGAGCCCGATGCCCTCCTCGCCGGACAGCGGGTGCGCCTGTGGGAGGACGACCTTGAACCGCTCGATATAGAGCGGGAACTTCACGATGTCGGGGGAATCGCGCTCGGGGTCGGACTCGTACTCCATGCTGACGGTCACGTCGATGTCGCCCCGCATCAGCATCCGGTGGCTCATGTGCGCCTCCGCGTCGACGACGGTGACGTCGACACCCGGGGCCTGACGGCGCAGCTCGACGATGGCGGGTGCCACCAACCAGCTGATCGCCGTGGGGAAGGCGCCGATCCTGAGCTGCCCGAGGACGCCGCCTGCGTGCGCGGCCAGGTCAGCCTCGGCGATCTTCAGCCGTGAGCTGATCTCCTCGGCGTGCCCGGCGAGGATGCGCCCGGCCGGCGTGAGCACCAGCTTGCGCCCCGAGCGTATGACGAGCGCGTGACCGACCTCGCGCTCGAGCGCCGCGAGCTGCTGCGACACCGCGGACGGCGTCAGGTGCAGCGCCGCCGCGGTCGCGGTGACAGAGTCGGACAGCACGAAGGCACGGAGGATGAGGAGACGTCGGGGGTCGATCGTGGGCACGCGGGCTCCGTGGCAGGTCGGCCGGGCGTCCGTCGCAGTGGGGCATCCGCGAGGCGGGACCGGGGGACCCCGATGTTAGCGGGCCCTTCCGGACGCGGGCGCTCCGGCACGGGGTACGCCGCCTGTGGGCGCCGAGAACTGCGTCACCTGCTCTGACCTGGCATGTGTCTCTCGGACAGCGGCGGCTGTCGTGGGTGGACCGGGTGCGACGCCGGTGCGGGCGTGTTCCGGGCGCGCGAGACAGGCGGTCGCGTTCTCCTCGACGGTCAGCACGCCGAGCACGGGTGTGCCGCTGGACCGGTCAGGGGTGGAGAACGCCACGGTGCCACTGCGGTCGGCCATCGGAGCTGGTGCCGGAGCACCAGTAGCTCAACGTCCTTGGACGGACCAGAGCGCATGAGCACCGTCAGCAGACCTCTTACCGACCGGTGGACAAGCGAGAGCTGCACCCGGCGATGGTCCCAGTTGCCGCTCTGGTCGCACGGCGAATCCCCGCTCCCACTGCGAGACCGTGTACCGCAGTGGGAGCGGGTGTCGTCGAATCGTTCTATGTCAGTTCCACGAAGGTGGGATTGGTGTAGCACCAGAGGTCGTGCCAGGGGTTCTCATTGCGGCCTGTGTCCGCCGCCGGCTCCATCCCGCCGGGAGCGCTGCGCCTGCCGTCGGTGCCACGCAGCCGGAAGTAGAACGGCTCGCGCACGTCGCGGAACCTGTAGTGGAACTGGGCGACCCGGCCCTTGCCCTTCGGCAGGAACGACTCGACCACACTCACGTCCGGGGCAGTGAAGACGTCGGGGTCGGCGGCCGGCCCGGTGATCGCACCGCGGATCAGATCCAGGCGGGCGAGCCGGGGGATCTCTTCATTGGCGTTAGGACGGCCGGCGAGATCGACGGAAATGGTGACGGTGACGTCGTCGCCGCGCCGCACCGACAGCCGTCCGCCGAACGTGGCCGGGGCATTGCCGGGGGCGTGCGCGTCGACGTGCAGCCCGTCGACGAGGCCGCCCATCGACACCCAGGATCGCCCGGCCTTGATCGCCTCCATGACCGCGCCATAGCTGCGTGAGGTCGCCCCTACAACCGTGCGGCTGAACTGACCTGGCCAGAAGTCGGCGTGCCGCAGCGGGACGCCGCCGTCGATGGGATCAGGGTACCTACCGTGCTGGTCGTACCAGTCAGCAGGTCGGGAGGGCTCGACGATCGTGTCACCGTTGTAGAAGTGGC
Organism: Nonomuraea sp. NPDC005692; assembly: GCF_040631115.1. Taxonomy (NCBI): domain Bacteria; kingdom Bacillati; phylum Actinomycetota; class Actinomycetes; order Streptosporangiales; family Streptosporangiaceae; genus Nonomuraea; species Nonomuraea sp. NPDC005692. Next base: position 357,911 of record NZ_JBEXYU010000007.1, read on the forward strand.
CGTCGGAGTTGGCAGTGATCCACCAGCCCTTGCCCTCGGCGAGCATCGAGTCCCACATGCCGCCCAGGATTCCGGTCATGGAGTCGAAGCCGCCGTACGTCGGGTAGTGTTCCGGCCGCCAGCCGGGCCAGGAGTCGGCGTCGGCGGTGTTGTTGAAGTCGCCGCGGGCCCTGGGCTCGTTCTGGGCGCCAGGCGCGCCCTCCATGCCGACTGCGATGTTCGGCGCCTTGTCGCGATAGGTGCGCAGGTCACGCGGGGAGTACCTGCCGCGCCGCATCACGTGGTTGATCAGGAACAGCGCGGAACTCGCCGAACCCGTGCGCAGCGCGGTCTCGAGCCAAGCGAGCGCCTCCAGCGCCTTGGCCTCGTTCGCCGGGCTGCCGGCGCCGGTGCCGTTGATCCTGGAGTCGAAGAGCCGCTCGAACGCGCGCAGCAGTTGGATCTCATCGCGAGCACCGTCGAAGAACACCGTGGCGTGCTCGCCTCCGGGAACGTTCCACTCGAGCCCCTGCCACAACAGCAGCTCAGGGTGCTTGCCCCGGGAGGTGACGATGTCGGCATACGTGGACTCGACCGCGAACTTCTCGTGCGCGGCGTGCCCGTGGTCGGTGATGACCAGCCAGTCCAGGCCGTGCTTGAGAGCGCCCGCAGCCTGCTGCTCAATGGTGTACATGCCGTCGTAGCTGTACTGCGTATGAACGTGATGGTCGCCGGCCAGCCAGTGGAGCGCGCGGGAGCCTCTGCTGGTTGCGGCGGCGGGACGCGCGGTCAGCCCGCCCAGAGCGGTGACGCCGAGACTGCTGATGCCGAGCAGCCCACTGTTCAGCAGAAAGCGGCGCCGACCGAGGTCGGCGGGCGACAGCTCGGTCTCTGAGACGGACAAGTCGGCGAACGCAGCCGTTCCTTCCGGTGCGCTGTGGGAGTGTGCATGGGTGCGGCACATGGGTCATACCTTTCATCTGGAATACCTGGTGCGTCGTTCTCGGGTGGCCCATGAGCTTGCGCACGAAGTGGGGCGGAGCAGGTGAACCTGCGGCCCTTCGTCACGCTCGCAGAGGAGCGTGACGGCTTGCATGGGGAGGAAGCGAATGCTGGGCGACTTCTTGCCGAACGGCGGAAGGCTCCGGCGAGCCGTCTGTGGCGCTGTTCGGGACGCCTCTGCGCTGCCGGCCCTCCCCAGCACTGTCGGCCTGCTGGTACGGCAATGGGGCGGTCGTCTGTCCGACCTCCGTGCGGGACGTGCGGCGATTCGCGCAGTGGTCCTGTGCCTGATCGCGGTGATATTCGCATGACGGTCTGCGCAATGATCCGATAGAGAGGGCCCATGTCGATTCGTGTGCGCCTTGACGACCTGTGCCAGGAGACCTGGGAAGCGGTGGCCGAGCTGAGGGTGGCTGACGACCAGGCTGATCTCATCGCGTCGAACCTGTACTCGATTGCGGAGAGCCGGTTCTTGCCGGGCTTCGTGACCCGTGCGGTGATGCACGATGAGCGCGCCGTGGGCTTCGCGATGTACGGCCCCGATCCCGATGACGGCCAGATCTGGCTCTACCGCTTGATGATCGACAAGGATCACCAGGGGAAGGGGCTGGGCCGAGCGGCCCTCCAACAGGTCATCGCCCACGTGCGGGACGCGTTCGACGTACCGGTGCTGCGGTTGGGGGTGCGTGGCGACAACATCGCGGCCAGGGCGCTCTACACCTCTGCCGGGTTCGTTCCCACCGGGCAGGTCTTCGGCAGGGAGGACGTCCTGGAGCTCCCTCTGCGAACGGGGCACACCGAAGCGTCCAGTGACGTGCATGATCCTCGAAAAGGAAATCCCGGAAGTTGATGCCCGCCTCACCGGCAGGAATCGCACGGGCCGCCCTGCAGCCAAGGATGGCGGCGCGTTGATGGCCGTCACGAGGACGGTCACCTCGTGGCGGACCGCGGGCTTGTCGTATCTGACGGCCATGGCACAGTGTCTTGAAGGCGGTTGATGCCGCACCCCACCGCCTGCCGAGCCTTGACGTCCGCACGAGCCTGCAGCTGCTCGAGAACGAGATGCCGGGTGCCGAACCGGCGCTTCTCCGAGGAGACCGCCGCGCGTCTCAGCGACCTCACGCGCCGCTTGCTGAACGCCACGGAGGGCTAGACCGAGGGCTGAACACGTAACCACCACCACCTGCTGCAGTGACGGCAGGGGCAGCGGGACGGGATCACGGCAGGGACACGTACGGGAGCAGGAGAGCTGCTCGCTCGTGCCGTCGCCGGCCAGAGAGCGTGCGCGCCTGACACGCCGGATCACTGGTTCAAGGCCTGCCAGCGCCTCCTTCGGCTGCCTGCCGGGTGGCAGTGCGGAGATGGTGAGCCGCGATGTCAGGTACGCCCGGCCGTCCGGCGTGCGGACGGCACGGACGTGCTCAACCTTGTGAGCTACCAGTTAGCGTCGCTGATGGGCTCCAGCCGGAACTTCTCGTTGTCCTGGGTGCCCGTGTCGTACTGGTTCACGCTGGCACCCTGATGGAGGCTGGCGTTCTCGATGGCCAGCACCTTGCCCGAATGCTTGACCACGATGCGGACGTAGCCGTCGCCGGCGTCGCGCAGCTCGAACTTCTCGTTGTCCTGGGTGCCGGTGTCGTACTGGTTCAGGCTGGCACCCTGATCGAGGCTGGCGTTCTCGATGGCCAGCACCTTGCCCGAATGCTTGACCACGATGCGGACGTAGCCGTCGCCGGCGTCGCGCAGCTCGAACTTCTCGTTGTCCTGGGTGCCGGTGTCGTACTGGTTCAGGCTGGCGCCGTCCTTGAGGCTGGCGTTCTCGATGGCCAGCACCTTGCCCGACTGCTTGACGATCAGCCGGGCTCGCGACGGGTAGGGAGCCATGGGTACCTCCTGGATAGGGGGAATTCGGGGCAGGGCCCTGCCACACACACCGGACGGTGCGACCCTGCCAGTGGTCAGCACATTGAGCCGGTCGACACTCAAGGGTCAACAGAGACACAGTTGCCATTCGGAGACATATTCCTCAGCCTCGAATTCCGGCAGATGCGCCCGTCAGGAAAACCCGTGATGAGCTGCCGAACCACGGCTGCGCCTGGACATCATGGAGTCGTCGGTGATGGCCCGAATTTGCGACAGCAGAAACGGCCATTTGATCCCCTCCAGTCGATGATCGAGGCGGCGACGCGCTGTTCGCCTCTATGAAACTTGATTGCGGGCGGGAAATCATCCTCCAGCCGTGGCCACATGCGGACAGTGTTCAAGCCTCCGCCACCTGGTCCCACCAGCGGTGTCAGACGAGATCACCACGACGCGCCCGGCCACACCCCCTCGAGAGGAACCGGCGCAGGCGACTATCAACGTTCAGATCCGATGCCAATGGCAGGAGTGGGTCACGGCCCGGTCGCATGGAGAATTGATGTCAAACTATGCCCCGCCGAAGCAGTGGTACTGGGTCGGGACATCGCCCATGGATAGGTGACCAAATAACTACAACCATACGGCGCCGGCGATCGGCCGCCATTGGCCGGCAGACTGGTAATCGTGGACGCGGGCTGGGAATAGGCCAACAATTCACCTCGTCGGGAAGTTTGATTCGGCCTTCTTGACAGAGTCGGTAGTGCTTCCGGGCGGGTCAGCAACGCTGGCCGCTCCGTAGCGAACGGCTCATCTCTCCATCGGAACCAAGCTCGATCACCCTCGATTGCAGCAGGAACTCGGCGACCGGGAGGTCCAGCGCCCGATCCAGGCCGAGCGCGTCACGACAGGCGGCGAAGCGGGTGTTGATCGGGGAGAAACCGATCCGCGGGCCGCGCTCGGAGGGCCCGGTGACCAAGCCCGCGTTCACGCCGACTGATCGGTTCCTCCTCGCTGTGTTGCTTCACCGCCTGCCGACGGAGAGACTCCAGCACCTTGCGTTGCTGGTCCGGCCGCACGGGAGAACGCCTCCTGGGGCTACCGGCGCGTTCACGGTGAACTGGCCACGCTAGGTATCAAGGTCGCCGCCTCCACGCTCTGGGAAATCCTCGAAGCACACGGCATCGACCCCGGCTCCCGAACGGACCGCCACAACCTGGGCCACGTTCCTACGCAACCAGCCAGCCGCCCTACTGGCGTGCGACTTCTTCGAAGTCCGCAACCCTCACCGGCGCCCGCCTGTACGTTCTGGCGGTCATCGAGCACGCCACCCGCCGTATCCGCATCCTCGGCGTCACCGCCCATCCGGGACGCCACGTTCACCGCGGTACTGGCCGATGCCGGAATAAGCATCGTCAGGAGCGGTATCCGGATGCCGCGAAATGTCGGTGGATGTTGAGCGCCGTGATCTGGGGTGCTCAGTGTTGGGAATGGGTAGCGGTCGGAGCGGAGCTGCCTGGCACAGAACCCGATGCGGCCGGTGTTCGTCGGAGAAGGCTTCGAACTCGCGGAGCGCGTGCAGAAGGTGATGCTGGTTCCAGATCCACCGCTCCGTGATTGCCTTCGAATGTCTCGGGGGCATACTGAAGGAGTATCGGCATGCAGCTTGACCTGGCCGGATGATCAATCGGCACCCGCAGGGTCAGGTGGCCAGGCCGTCCTCTCTCAGCCGGACCGCGAGCTCCAGCTTCGTGTACGCCGGGCGCCCAGCCTTCCGGTACTTCTCCTTGACACGTTCCAGGTAGTTCTTGGCGGTTCCCGGCCGCACTCCGGCGCTGCGCGCCGCCGCGGCGAGCGTCATTCCGGAGGCGTAGGCGAGCAGCACCGCATGCTCCTGAGGGGACAGGACAGGACGGACGCAATCCCGCCCGGCCATGTGGTCCGCAGGGCCCGGCGGGCAGGCCATCTTCTCCTCGGCCAGCTCCCTGACCTTGGACAGCAGGGTCTCCAGCCTGTGGTTCTTGGTGAGGTATCCGCCGGCTCCCGCCTCGATCATCCGCCTGGCCAGGTTGCCACCGGGCATCGCGCTGACCACGAGCACCCGCCGCCGCCGTAGGACCAGCGCGCATACGTTCTCGACCGGGTCGGAGCCGTCGGCGAGCCGCGCCTCGAGCAGCACCACGTCGGCCGGGGACGGCTCGGTCCTGAGCAGCTCGGCGACGGAGGCGGCCCATCCGGTCAGCCGTACGTCGGGAACGACCGCCAGCCAGGCGACCAGCCCGTCGATGAGCATCTGGTCATCATCTACCGCAGAAACGGTGATCACGCCTGTCTATCTCATATCCCCTATCTGTCGTCAAGTGCGCAGTTATGAGGCCTATGAGGCGTTGCGTCGACCCCGAATCATGGGGCCAGATTCGAGAAGGGAGCGAACACATGACCGTCACCCTCGAGAGGGCCGAGGAGATCATCGCCGCCTGGAGGGCGGGCGACGACCCGGACAGCCCGGCAGGCCCGCTGATGCCCGGCATGTACGTCGAGTCGGAGATCACCATGACAGGGCCGGGCGGCTCCGGCAGATGCGGGACCGCCTGCTCGGGTTCCAGAACCTATCAGTGCTGCTGAGCAGGGGCGGAGCGCATGGCCGGTGAGTTCGACCCTCCGCTGGACCCGCTGATCGGCCCCGCACTGACCGACCTCGGGGCCCGGCTGCGCGCACTTACCGGTCTTGCGCCGGCCGAGCGCAGCGCCGTCCTGTCAGGCGCTGCGCTGTCCGTCGAGGAGGAGGTCCGCCGCAAGATCACCAGGGTACTGGTGCTGGAGGTGAACGCCGCCCGCCTGTCCGGGCGCCTGACCGCCGCCGACCCCGCCGCCCGCTGGCGGGAGTGGCGGCGAAGTGCGGCGCAACCGGCATTCTGGAACGATCTGGCGGTGCTCTACCCCGGCATGATGCCGAGGCTCACGACGATCATCCGCAATCGGTGCGCCGCCGCGTTCCGCCTGGCCGAACGCTTCGCCGCGGACCGCGCGAGGCTGGTCTCGCTTCCGGGAGCGCCGTCGGGCGAGCTCGACCGCGTCGAGTTCGGCGCCGGCGACAGCCACCGGGGCGGGCAGACGGTCGTCGTGCTGCACGGCGGCGGCGGACGGGTGGTCTACAAGCCGCGTTCGCTGGCGGTGGACGCGGCGCTCGCCGACCTGCTCACGTACCTCGGCGTCCCGACCATGCGGGTGCCCGCCGTCGTGACCAGGCAGGGGTACGGCTGGGCCGAGCACATCGAGCACCGCCACTGCGCCGGCGACGGCGAACTGCGCGCGTTCTACCGGGGACTGGGCCATTGGCTGGCCCTCATGCGCCTGCTCGGTGGCAACGACCTGCACGCCGAGAACCTCATCGCCGCCGGGCCGCACCCCGTGGTCGTGGACTGCGAGAGCCTGTTCGCCCCGCACGCGAAGGCCCGTCCCTCGGGGTACGGCCGGGCCTTCGACACGGCGGTGGAGCTGGTGAACAGCTCGGTGCTGGGCATCGGGCTGCTCCCGGGACGAGGGGTGGCCCTGGGCTGGCGCGGCGTGGACATGTCGGCGGCGGGCGCGCTGCCCGGCCAGCAGCCGCAGATCGAGCTGCCGGTGGTGCTCGGCGCGGGCACCGACAGCCCCAGGATGGGCACCGAGCGGGTGACGCTGCCGCCGGCGGCCAACCATCCCAGCCCCGAGCCGGTGCTCGGCCGGTACTGGGACCTGATCATCGCCGGCCTCGACGAGCTCGACGACCGCCTGACCGAGCTGGACCGGTCGGGCAAGCTGGAGCCGCTGCTGGCGCCGTTCGCCGACTGTCCCGTCCGCGCGGTGCTGCGCTCCACCGAGTCGTACGCCGAGCTGGCGCGCATGCTGTGGCATCCGGCCGCGCTCCACGACGAGGCGGACGCCCGCGCGAAGGCCGCCCGGCTGCTGGCGAAAATGTCGGAGAACGTCCCCGGGGCCCCGGGCGACGCCGCGATCATCGCCGCGGAGGTGGACGAGCTGTGCCACGGTGACATCCCGATGTTCGACACCACGCCGCGCGTCGGCATGCTCCGCGGCCCCGCCGACACCAGGTGCGGCCCGGAGAGCGATCTGGTCGCCGGTGCGGTGGCCCGCTGGCGGGAGCGCGACCACGGCCTGGACCGCGCGGTGGCTCAGGCGGCTCTGGTCAGCGCGTACCTCAACGAGGGCTGGATGCCGGACCTCGAACGGCTCCCGCCCGGCCTCGTCCGTACCGAACGGCTGGAGCCCAGGCGGCGCGCGGCGGCCGCCGGCATCCTCCGCGAGGTCCTGGAGAGCGCCGTGCGCGGTGCGGACGGCACGGTCACGTGGATCACGCCCGTGCTCGACCTCACCGGCTGGGCCGTGCAGCCGCTGTCGCTCGACCTGTACGGCGGAGCCCACGGCCTGGCGATCCTGCTGAGCGCCTACATCAGGGAAGCCGCGGACGGCAGGGCCGAGCCGATCGCGGAACTGGACGGGCTCCTGGAAGCGGTCCTGCGCACGATCCGCGCCATGGAGGACCGCGACGCCGCCAGGCGGCAGGAAGGGGTACGCCTGCGGCCGGATCCGCCCGGTGCCTACCTCGGGATCGCCTCGCAGGTGTGGAGCTGGCTGCTGCTGCGCTCCCTGGGTGTCGTCGGGGAGGAAGCGCTTCAGCGCGCCCGCGTTCTGGCGGGACTGCTGCCGGACTCGATCGAGGCCGACGACAGCTACGACCTGCTGTCAGGGATGGCGGGGGCGATCGTTCCGCTCCTCCTGCTGAGCCGGGAGACCGGCGAAGCAGGCTGGGCCCGGCTGTCCCGTACGATCGGGGAGCGCCTCGCGGGGCTGGCGGAGCGCCGCTCCGGCGGGGTGTGCTGGCCGAGCCTCCGCTTCCCGCAAGGGCTCGGAGGGCTGGCGCACGGCGCGAGCGGCATCGGCTGGGCCCTGGCGCGCCTCGCCGATTCCCCCGGTGACCATGAGGGCATGAGAGAGCTGGCCGGGGCCGCCTTCGCCTACGAGGACACCCTCTACGACGCCGAGCAGCGCGGCTGGCTGGACCTTCGCAACGACGGCTTCGCCGCCAAGGCGTGGTGCCACGGCGCGGGCGGGATCGGGCTCGTCGCCGCCGACCGGCTGGCCCGCGAGGGCGGCACCCGGTGGCGCGACAGGCTGGCGCGCGCCGCCGCCTCCTGCTGGGCCGACGGGATCGGCTGGAACCACACGCTCTGCCACGGCGATCTCGGCTGCTGGGAGACGATCGAGCAGGCCCGGGCCGCCGGCGTCGCACCGGTCGAGCGGGACCGGCTGGACGCCGTCATCCTGGGCAGCCTGGAGACCAACGGCCCGGTCAGCGGCCTGGCCAGAGACGCCTTCGCGCCGGGCCTGCTGCCCGGTCTGGGCGGAGTGTCCTACCAGTTGCTCCGCATGCACCCCGAGTGCGCGCTGCCGTCCGTGCTGCTGCCGGACCTGGCATGAGCCCCATGGACGAGAAGGTGGACGAGGAGCTCGTCACTCCCTACTGGCACCTCGACCAGCCGGACGGATCCCGCCGCACGCCGCGGCAACTGCTGGCGGTCACCGTGCCGGTGCTGCGGCTCATCTGGCGGTGCGGGCGCCGGTCCGCGATCGCCGTCCTCGTCCTTCAGCTCGCCGCGGGCGCCGCGACGGCCGGCGGGTTGCTGACGAGCGTGGCTGTGCTGGACGAGTTGCTCGCGTCAGGCGCGGCGCCCGACCGGCTCGTGGCGGCGGCCCCCGGCCTGGCGTTGGTCGCCGGGATCCTGGCGCTGCGCGGGGCGGCCGAAGCGGCGGTGGAGCTGGCCAGGGCGCGGCTGGAACCGGCGCTGCGCCGGGCCGCCGAGGAACGGCTGTTCGCCGCCGCCCTGGACGTGCAGCTCGCCGACTTCGACGACGCCGACTTCTACGACGGCCTGCACCGGGCCCGCGACCGCGGGTTGTTCCACCTCGACCGCGCGGTCGGCAACACGATCGACCTGCTCGGCTCCGTCTGCGGAGTGACGGCCGCGGTGGCCGGGCTGGCCGTCCTGCACCCCCTGCTGGTGCCGCTGCTCGTGGCCGGCATGATCCCGGAGGCCTGGGCGGTGCTGACGGTCGCGCGGCGCGGGTACGCCGGCATGCGGAGCATGGTCACGCTGAACCGCCGGGTGCAGATGCTCGCCGAGCTGTCCACCGAGCGGGACCCGGCGGCCGAACTGCGCGCCTGCCAGGCCGAGCCGTACGTGCTGGCCGAGTACCGCCAGGTGGCGGACGTGCTGAAGAAGAGGGAGACCCAGGTCGGGGTGTCCATGGCGCGGGGCAGGACCGCGGGCCGCGCGCTGGCCGGCCTCGCCCTGGCCGGGGTGCTGGCCGTACTCGGTCTGATGTTGCACGCCGGCTGGATCGGGCCGGCCGCGGCGGGCACCGCGGTGATCGCCGTCAGGGTGGCCGCCGCGGCGCTGCGGCAGCTCACCCAGGCCGCCAACCAGCTGTTCGAACAGTCCCTGTACGTGGCCGACTACCAGGACTTCCTCACCGACGCCGACGCCAGGAAACGACCGGCGTCCGGCGTACCGGTCCCGCGTTCCCCGGAGTGCGTCACCCTGCGCGGCGTGGGCTTCGCCTACCCCGGCAGGCGGACTCCCGCGCTGCGCGACATCGACCTGACCATCCGCGCCGGGCAGACGATCGCGCTGGTCGGCGAGAACGGTTCGGGCAAGACCACACTGGCCAGGCTCCTCGCCGGGCTCTACCGGCCGACCAGCGGAACCATGCGATGGGACGGGATCGACACCGCCCTCCTGGACCCGCGTACCCTGGCCGACCGGGTCGTCCTGGTCCCGCAGCACCCGGTCCGCTGGCCGCACGATGCCCGGACCAACGTCCGTATCGGCCGCCACGACCGCCCGGACCCGGAAGACCACGCCCTGCGCGAGGCCGCCTCGCTCGCCGCCGCCGCGGACGTCGTCGCGGGCATGCCCGCGGGATGGCACACCCTGCTGTCCAAACACTTCAAGGGCGGCCACGAGCTGTCGGCGGGCCAGTGGCAACGCCTGGCCGTGGCCCGCGGGTTGTTCCGGGACGGCGCCCTGCTGATCTGGGACGAGCCGACCGCACCGCTGGACGCCAAGGCGGAGTACGCCGTCTACGAGACCCTCCGCGCGATCGCCGGAGAACGGACCATCCTGCTCATCACGCACCGGCTGACCAGCGTCCGCCACGCCGACCGCATCTACCTGCTGCACCAGGGGCGCGTGGCCGAGGAGGGCGTCCACGAGGAACTGCTGGCGCTGCGGGGACGCTACGCCGAGCTGTACGCGTTGCAGACCGGAAAGCCGGCACGCCGATGACCGGCCCGCGCATGATCCGTCCGGGCGAGCCTGGTTACCAGGCCAGGCGCAAGCCCTTCCTCGGCACGCTCACCGAGAAGCTGCCCGCCGCCGTGGCCTGCTGCGCCTCCGAGGCGGACGTGGTCGGCGTCCTTGAGCTCGTCCGCGCCCGCGGCATGCCGTTCGCCCTGCGCGGCGGTGGTCACAGCTTCGCCGAGCACTCCTCCACGACCGGCCTGCTCGTCGATCTCAGCGCGGCGAACGAGATCGAGGTCGGCGCGGAGAACGTGCGGGTGGGCCCCGGCGTGCGGATCGGCGAGCTGGCCCGGCGCCTGGCCGAGCACGGGCGCATGGTGCCCTGCGGCTGGTGCCCGGCGGTCGGCGTCACCGGAGCGGTGCTGGGCGGTGGATACGGCGTGTTCAGCCGCCTTCACGGGCTCGGCGCCGACCACCTGCTCGCGGCGCGGGTGATCCTGGCCGACGGGTCGCGCGTCGAGGCGGACGACGATCTGCTGTGGGCGCTGCGCGGGGCCGGTGGCGGCAACTTCGGCGTCGTCACCCGGATGACGCTGCGTACCCGCCCCATCGTGCCGGTCACCGCTGTGCAGGCCGTCTGCGACTTCGAGCGGGCCGCCGACCTCATCTACGCCTGGCAGCGGTGGGCGCCCGAAGCGCCGGACGAGGTCAACCTGGAGATCGCCGTCATCTCCGGGGACGAGCCGGACGAGCCGCCGCAGGCCGTCCTCTTCGGCGTCGTGGTCGGCGCCGAGGAGCGGGCCGTCGAGGTCGTCGACGCGCTCGCGCCGCCGGGCCGCCTGCGGCTCACCCGGCTGGAGGGCGCGGCGGCCGCCTGCCACCACTCCTACGCCGACGGCGGGCAGGGCCCCGTCACCGCGCTGCCGTACGGCGAGCGGCCCGGCCTGCGCCTGAACAAGTCGGGTTTCTTCGATGGTCTCCTGCCGCGTACGGCCGTCGAGGACCTGCTGGACCGGCTGGTCGCCGACCGGGTGCGCGGCGAGATCCGGGACCTGGAGTTCGTGCCGTGGGCGGGCGCCATCGGCCGCCCGGCCTCCGACGCGACCGCGTTCGTCCACCGCGGTCCGCGGTTTCTGCTCAAGCAGGCCGTCCAGGTCGGTTTCCGCGCCTGCGACGAGCGGCGGCGGGAGGCGCACGCGTGGTTGCGCGAGTCGTGGGAACGGGTGTCGCCGTGGTCGTCCGGCGGGGTCTACCCCAACTACCCGGACGCCGACCTGGAGGACTGGGCCCGGGCCTACTACGGCGACAACCTCCCGCGCCTGCGCGAGATCAAGGCCGCCTACGACCCCACCGGCCTGTTCCGCTCCGCCCAGTCACTGCGCTGAGAGCCGGGGACGTCCCCGCCTCGGGTGCGCGGCGGAACCGGCCCGAGACGGTGTGGCGCCGGGCCCGTCTCCCGCTCGCCGGTGGGCCGGCGCCCGCGAACCCACCAACGCTCGTGGTCAATACAGCTAGCGGGCGTCGCGGGCGAAGGAGCGGTAGACGAAGCCGTCGTCCTCCGCGTCCTGGTCTGTGGTGAGGTCGCGGACGATGTGGTGCTCAGGCGACAGGGAGCAGGCCGGGTCGGTACGGCCCGGGTCGCCGGTCAGGGCGAATGCCTGGCAGCGGCAGCCCCCGAAATCCTGGTGCCTGAGAGGGCAGCCGGAGCACGGTTCGGACATCCAGGACGTGCCGCGGTAGGCGTTGAACGCCGCCGACTCCCGCCAGATCCACTCCAGGCTGTGCGTGCGCACGTTGGGCAGCTCCAGCGGAAGCGAGTAGGCGGCCGGGCACGGCAGCACGCGCCCATCGGGTGCCACGGTCAGGGAGAGCGTGCCCCAGCCGCCCATGCACGGTTTGGCGGTTCCGTCGAAGTAGTCGGGTACCACCCAGATCAGCTCGACGTCGCTGCGACGGCGCCATCGCTCGACCTTCTCCCGGGCCGCGCTGAGCTGGGCTCGCGTAGGCATCAGGGCGCGCCGGTTGACCAGGCCCCAGCCGTAGAACTGAATGTTGGCCAGCTCGATGCGCTGCGCCCCCCAGGTGATGCCGAGCTCCACGATCTGATCGATGGCGTCCAGATTGTGCCGGTGCAGCACGACGTTGAGGCCCAGCGGCAGTCCGGCCTCGACGACCAGCGCCGCCGCCCGCTGCTTGTCGGCGAAGGACGGGCGGCCGGCGATCCGGTCCGAGGCGGCCGCGTCGGCGGCCTGCGTGGACAACTGGACGCTGCGCACCCCGGCCCGCAGGAGTTCGGCCAGCCGCACCCGGGTGAGGCCGACGCCGCTGGTGACAAGCTGGGGGTAGATGCCGGCCGAGGCCGCTGCCGCGGCGATCTCGGCCAGATCGCCGCGCAGCAGAGGCTCCCCGCCGGACAGGTGGACATGGACCACGCCCAGGGCGGCGGCCTCGTTGAAGACCCGGACCCAGGTGGCGGTGTCCAGCTCCGCCGACTTCGTCACCAGCGATGTGGGGTTGGAGCAGTACGGGCAACGCAACGGGCAGCCATGGGTCACCTCGGCCAGCATGGCCCAGGGCCCGTTCACCGGATCCATCCCTGGGCACGCACGTCCCGCAGGAACTCTGTCACGTCGGCGAAGATCTCGGAGGGGAACCGCGCGGCGATCTCCTCGACGGTGTTGTGCCCGTCGCACAGCCCTACGATGGCGGCCGCCTCGGCATTGAGCACCACGATCCGTTCGGGCACGATCAGCAGTTCCGCCTGCCGTACCGGGCAATGCCGCAGCAGAGCACCTGGGCTCGACGACGGGCGCCAGGTCATCGGTAGGCCCGCTCGACCGCGTTCAGAAGTGTCCACAGCACCTCGCACTTGTACTCCAGCGCCCTGATCGCCGCCTGCCGGTCAGCGGGACTGCGAGCCCAGGACAACACCAGCGGCAGCGCCCGTTCGCTGTCCTTGCGCCCTTGGTCGATCCGGACCTGGAAATACCGCAACCCAGCGGGATCGATCCATGGGTAGTGTTCTGGTCGATGCTGGAGGGCAGCTCCGTGAGGATGTCGTGGGCGCCGGTCAGCTTGCCGTCGGCCCAGGTGTAGCGGGTGAGCTTGGTCTTGTTCCCGTCCCGGCCCTTGTAGGTGTAGGACAGGTACACGTGGTCGGTGCCCCTCCCCTTACCGAAGTCAGGATGCAGGGCCAGCCCCAGCACCCCGTCCTTGCTCATCGGGGTGTGGCGGGCCTGGCCGGTCAGGTCCAGCGCGGTACTCACCAGGCCGGTGTCCGGTTTGATCCGCTTGACCGTCAGCCCGCTCTTTTCCGTGAGCCACAGGTAACCGTCGGGGCCCATGATCAGCTCATAAGGATCCTTCAAGCCGGTGGCGACGATTCTCGTCCCGGGCGCGGACGTAACGCCGGAGCCGGGCACGGCCGGCCCGGCCACCACAGAGGCCGCGGTTGCCGCTGCGGCGAAGACCCGCAGCATTCCTTTCCATGCGGGCACTCGTGCCCCCAAGAGTCACAAAGCAACGTATAAGCGGACATTGCAGGCAACCTTTGGGGCGTTTTTACGCGCACACGCCACCAGACCAGGCCCACGCCGACGCTCTCAAGGCGTGGATCGTGTGCGGTCTTTGATCAGTGGCAAGAACCACGCGTCACCCATCGCCCCCAGCTCATGCCGATCACGTGGCATGGCGGCGGTCTCCCGCAAGCGCGAAAGAGAATCTGTAGTCGCCGCTGTAGACATTCGCGCTATGTGAAGCTAGAGTTTCTGACATCGCAAGGGATGGATCCACGAGGGCAGCACGAGCACCACGATGGGGCTGCCGGACGAACGTGGACAGCAGCACAGAACGAGGTAGGGCAGAAGGTCGGACTGCCGCGGCCGGCATGGTTGAGCAAGAGGGGCCGGGGCGGTGGACGCGCTGCCGCTTACAGGAAGTCGGCGCCGGCGATCGGAGCGCCGAGGTACGGATAACCGGAAGGGAGTGTTGAACGCCATCAGGATCGCCCGTCGCCGGCCGCATGTCGCCGCACGGGTACCGCAGCTCCACGAACAGGACGGTGGTCTACGGTCACGCTTACGCGATCCCCGCACCCCCGCATCGGGCGGCTGGTGCGGCACAAGTGAACCGCCCCTGCAGCATGCAGGCAGGGCCGGTCGATGGTGTTAAACCTCTGGGCCCCGGCGCATCATGGCGCCGGGGCCCCTGTTCGCATTCGGGAAGGTTGAATGGATCAAACACCTCAGGCAACGGTCACCGCCTCCGACCGGGAGCGGCCCCGCCCCACCGGCGACCACCCAGCCGATCACCCGGTCCAGGAGATCGAAGCGGCCGGCAGTCTCGGGCAACGGCTCGATGACGAGGACTATCCCGCCTACAGCATGGGCCGGGCCGCCGAGCTCCTCGGCGTCACCCCCGCGTTCCTGCGCAGCCTCGGCGCAGCCAAGCTGATCGAGCCGCTACGCAGTGAGGGTGGGCACCGCCGCTTCTCCCGCTACCAGCTGCGCCTGGCCGCTCGCGCCCGCGAACTCGTCGACGCCGGCACCCAGCTGGAAGCGGCCTGCCGCATCATCATCTTGGAGGACCAGCTCGCCGAGGCGCTGCGCATCAACGAAGAACTCCGCCGGCGCCACTGACCGCTTCGGCCCCCGGCCATGCCGTTGGCCGCTTTGCACTCGCCTTCTCGGAGGCCGGAGCGGGCGAGGGTTCGCGGCACCCTCCACGCCCTCGTCGTGCTCCAACCGCTCCCCCGTCGAGGCCGGCCGGCGTCAGCTGCGAATCATGCCGGCCGCCGACGACCCTCTCGACGTGGTGCGTCGCTTCCGGATGTGTGACGGCGTGGATGGTGCGCATGCGTAAGGTCTTCCTGCTGGGGGCTTTTGAGGCGGCAGTGGCGGGCGGCGGCGAAGCGGGGCTCGCTGATGATGACGTCGGCTTGCCAGACGGGGAACGCGGCCCTCCGTGAAGCGGGTGAACGGCCGACCTATCGTGAGAGCTGCCAGACGCGTGCCGTACCGTCCTCCGCACAGGAGGCCAGTGCGGTGCCGTCGTGGTTGAAGACCGCGAACCGCACCGCGCCTGTGTGGCCGGTGAGGGTCGCGACTGCGGCTCCCGTGGCACCGTCCCACAGGTGGATCTCGCCGCTCTCGGCGCAGGTGGCCAGGAGCGAGCCGTCGGCGGAGAAGGCCAGGGCGTTGAGCCGGCCCTGGTTGGGCAGCTCCGTGGGCCGCGCGGGCGCGGCGGGGTCCCAGAACCTGAACGGACCGGTGATGTCGGTGGTGGCCAGGAGCGCGGGGCCGGCGGGGCGGAAGGCGAGGTTGTAGGCCTCGCCCTCCAGTTCGGCCAGTTGCTCGCCGGTGGCGGTGTCCCACAGCCGGGTGGTGCCGTCTCGGCTGGACGTGGCCGCGAGCTTGCCGTCGGGGCTGATGGAGGCGTCGGTGACGATGTCCTCGTGCCCGTTGAGCGTGTGCAGGAGCTCGCGTTCGCGCACGTCCCACAGCCGGGCCGTGCGGTCCTCGCTGGGGGTGATGAGCAGGCTGGAGTCGGCGCTGAAGGCGGGGTTCCAGACGATGCCCTTGTGCCCCTTCAGCTTGGCGATCAGCTTGCCGTCCTTGTTCCACAGCAGGACGGGCTCGCCCGCACCGGTGGTGACCAGCACCGAGCCGTCGGGGCTGAACTTCGCCGCCCAGAAGGTGTCGTGTCCCGACAGCCTCCTGACCAGGGCGCCGGTCGCCGGATTCCACAGCGAACCCCAGGTCAGGCCTTCGGTGAGCAGCCTGGTCCCGTCCGGGTTGAAGGACAGGGAGTCGGCGCCGAGATCGGTGTCGCCGAAGGTACGCCGGCGCTTGCCGGTGCGCATGTCCCACACCGCGACCACACCGCCCCCACGGTAGGCGCTGGTGATCACGGAGTCGCCGTCGGGGGTGAATATGGCCTTGCCGGGATATTTCTTGTCGTGGGCGGTGAACGTGTGCAGGGCCGTCCACTTGAGGGCGATGGTCGCCGGGGTAGGCGGCCCGCTGGTCTTCGGCGTGGGCGACGGCTGGGCCTGCGGGGTGTGCGCGGGGGTGTCGTCGTCTCCCAGCAGGATCACGGCCGCGGCTCCGGCGGCTGACAGCAGGGCGGCGGCTCCGCCGTACAGGAGGAGGCTGCGGCGGCGCAGGGGCGGGGGCCCGGCCGGCGGCGCGAGGTAGGGCCCGTTCGACGGTACGGCGGGCGCTGCGGGGTGCGGCGGGTAGGGGGCGGCGGGTAAGGCCCTGGGAGGTGCGGCGGGTTGCCGGGTGGCAGTTGCCGCGAGGAGCGCCAGCGCCTGGGCGGCGGTCGGGCGGCGCGCCGGATCCCGCTGGAGCAGGGCGTCCAGCAGCGGGGCCAATGGCCCCGCCCGTTCCGGGCGAGGACGATCCGCTGCCAGGATCGCCGCCAGCGTCGCGACGAGGGTGGGACCCTCGAACGGCGAGCGCCCCTCGATCGCGGCGTGGAGCGTGGCGCCCAGCGACCACAGGTCGCCCGCCGGGCCGGTGTCCTCGCCGCGCACCTGTTCCGGCGGCAGGAAGGCGGCGACGCCCAACGGCGCGTCCGTGGGCGGGCGTTCCTCGGCCGGACGGCTGACGCTGAAGTCGGTCACGACGAGGCGGGTGTCGGACAGCAGGATGTTCGACGGCCTGAGATTGCCGTGGTTGATACCGGCCTTGTGTGCCTCGACCAGCACGTTCAGCACGTCGACGGCGATCCCGCGCACGTGCGCCACCGGGAGCGGGCCCTCGGTGGCGACGGCCTGGGCCAGCGAGCGGCCGGCGAAGTACTCCATGACGATCATCGGACCGTCGTCGGTCGGGACGATGTCGTGAACCGTCACGACGCAGGGGTGGTGGAGCTGAGCCGCCGACGTGACCTCGTGCAGGATCCGCTCGTAGTCGTGTTCGCCTGGCGTCGGCAGGCGGATCTCCTTGACGGCGACCGTACGCCGCATCAGCTCGTCTTGGCCGCGCCAGACGCGGCCCATCCCACCTGCGCCTATCTCCTCGATCAGGCGATATCGGCCGGCGACCAAGACCCCGTTCATGATTCGCAGTAAACCAGAAAGGCCGTCGCCGCGGAGGCACGTGGAAATGGCCGCGAGCCACCAGCGCAGTTCCTCCCTGCCAAGCGTCGAGGCAATACGGCGCGCGCCGGCCGAGCTCGTCCTCGTCCGGCACGCCCACGCGGCCCCCGGCCGGCCGAGCCTCACCGACTCGCTGTCACCTCGGTCACCTTCTCCTCGGCCGACGGCCGGCGGTGACAAGGCGCACCGTCGTACGCCGGCGCGACTCGTGTTGATCTCAGCGAGATCCAACTGACCTCCAAGCCCGCGGCTGTGCACTTGTGCCGGGGGTTGGCCGGGAAACGAGATGGGAATCATCGGTGTCACGACTCTTCAGGGGGACCAACGGCAGGCGGATCGCCGCCGTGCTGTTCGGCGCCAGGTCCATCACGAGGCCGGCCGCCCCTTCACCGTGGAGCTGTGCTGGACGTACGAGTGGGGCCTGGTGCCCTGCGGCCGGTACTTCCGACCAGATCGGCGGGGCCCGCGCAGGGGGCCGGCCGTTCTCATGCGACCGGACCGTACGCGGCCGGCTCACCGTGATCAAGCATGCCGGAACACCGTGAACCCCTACCGGAGGACCTGACCATGAACAAGAAGGTTGTGCCCGCGGCGATGGCCGGAGTCGCCTTGGCCGCCCTGACCGTGACCCCCGCCACGGCCGCGGCCACCCCGGTGATCGAGATCCGTCCCGGGCACAGCGCGACCGTGCAGGAGTCGGACCACAAGTTCCTCTGCCCCACGAACGAGGTGTTGATCGGCCGAGAGCACATCGGTGACGAGAACGCCGACACCACCTATTGGTGCGGCCGCATCTACATCGACAACGAACAGGTGACGACGCTGAGGCTCAGTTTCCTCGGCAGCACCGAACCGGAGAACGAATCGTTCTTCGTCACCCAGGCCCACCAGGCCCTCACCGGACGCAGCCACGACGGGGACGAGAACGGCTACACCTCGTACTACACGGGCGCGCTGTTCTGGCAGGGCAAGGTCGTCAAGCTCGTCGACCGGCACTGGGTCACCTATCCGCGTGAGAGCAACCACTCCACGAAGGCGGGGGCACTGGAGGTCATGACGGGCCGCTGGCACTCCGGCGACGAGAACGGCCAGACCGGCTACGAGTTCGCCACGGTCACCTTCAGCGGCTAGCGGCGCCCCATCAGGACGGAACCAGAACCCGAGGACGGAAACATGCAGAAAAAGGCTCTGGCCGCCGCGATGGTGGCGGCCGCCGCGCTGACCCTCGCCCCTGCCGCTCCGGCTGCGGCCGCCGCGACGATCGAGGTCAGGACCACGTCCACCGCGACCGTGCGGGAATCGGACAGCGATTTCATCTGTCCGGCCAACGAGGTACTGACCGGCCGTGCTCACCACGGTGACGAGAACGGCTACACCACGTACTGGTGCAGCCGCATCTTCATCAACGATGTGCAGGTGTCGGTGGTCCGCATCGACATCTTCGGCGTCCACGTGCAGGAACCCTCGTTCTACACCACCCCGGAGAATCACGGCCTCGCAGGCCGCAGGCACGACGGGGACGAGCACGGCTGGACGGAGTACTACCCGGCCGCGCTGTTCTGGCAGGGCAAGGTCGTCAAGCTCGTCGACCGGAGGTGGAGCGGGCAGATGAAGGAGAACGACCACTCCTCCAGGGCGTGGCCCAACGAGATCATGACCGGACGCTGGCACGCCGGCGACGAGAACGGCGACACGACCTACCAGTACGCCAGGGTCTCCATCGACGCTTGACCCCGTGCCGCGGGACCGAGCCTTTCCGCAGGGCCGGTCTCGCGGCGCACAGAACAGCGCCCGAAGGGGCCGGCGCGTCATTCTTCTTGCGTGTGGCCGGGGGATCGTCTACCTTAATTCCCACTAAACCAGTCGCTTATTGTGGAATAGGGGCGGAGACGGTGATCCGTGGGGTCGGGCTTCGGGTGGCGGGGGTGGTCCTGCTGGCCGCGATCTGGTGGGCGGTCGCGGCCTCCCACCTGTGGCCCGAGGTGTTCGTCCCCAGCCCGGGGTCGGTGTGGGAGCAGCTCTTCCTGACCTCCTCCGTGCACGACGGCCAGCGCGGCTACGGCGGCTACCTGCTGTCGGAGCACCTGCTGGCCAGCCTGCGCCGCATCCTGCTCGGCAGCCTGTACGGCATCGCGCTCGGCCTGGTCGTCGGCCTGGTCCCCACCGTGCGCGCCCTGCTCAACCCGCTGATCACGTTCGTCCGCACGTTGCCGCCCCTGGCCTACTTCAGCCTGCTGATCATCTGGCTGGGCATCGACGAGCCGCCCAAGGTCTCGTTGTTGTTCGTGGCCGCGCTGCCACCCGTCGCCGTGGCCACCGCCGACGCGGTACGCGGGGTGCACGAGGACTACCTGTACGCGGCCAGGTCGCTGGGGGCCGGGCGGTGGCAGCTTCCGTACCGGATCGTGCTCCCCTCGGCGCTGCCGGAGGTGATCACCGGCGTCCGGGTCGCGGTCGGGGTGGCCTACACCACGGTCGTGGCCGCCGAGACCGTCAACGGCGTGCCGGGAATCGGCGGGATGATCCGCGACGCCCAGCGCTACAACCAGACCGACGTCGTCGTGCTCGGGCTGCTCGTCATCGGCGCGTCCGGCCTGCTCATCGACACCCTCCTCCAATTCACCGAGCGCCTGCTCGTGCCCTGGCGCGGCAAGGCCTGACCCCCCTGCGAAGGCATCAGCCATGAAACACCGCCTCATCCCCGCGCTGGCGCTCGCACTGTGCCTGGCGGCCTGCTCCACCGGCACCGGAGCCGCCACCGGCGCCGACGGCAGCCCCGAGGAACTGCGGATCGGCTACCAGCTCATCCCGAACGGCGACCTCATCGTCAAGGACCAGCGCTGGCTGGAGAGCGCGCTGCCGAACACGAAGATCAGCTGGATCAAGTTCGACTCGGGCGGCGACGTGAACACCGCGATGGTCGCGGGCAGCATCGACATCGGCCTGGCCGGCAGCAGCCCGGTCACCC
Organism: Nonomuraea sp. NPDC005692; assembly: GCF_040631115.1. Taxonomy (NCBI): domain Bacteria; kingdom Bacillati; phylum Actinomycetota; class Actinomycetes; order Streptosporangiales; family Streptosporangiaceae; genus Nonomuraea; species Nonomuraea sp. NPDC005692. The sequence goes on from NZ_JBEXYU010000007.1 coordinate 378,120, forward strand.
GCGGCCTGTCCGCGCCGCTGAACATCCCGTACCAGGTGCCGTGGATCTTCGACGTCATCGGCGAGAACGAGGCACTCGTGGCCCGCCAGGCGGGCTCGGTGGCCGAGCTGAAGGGCCGGAAGATCGCGACGCCGTTCTCGTCGACCTCGCACTACAGCCTGCTGGCCGCGCTCCAGGAGGCCGGGCTGAGCGAGTCCGACGTCACCGTCGTCGACCTGGAGCCGCCCGACATCCAGGCCGCCTGGACGCGCGGCGACATCGACGCCGCCTACGTCTGGACGCCCGTGCTCGGCGAGCTGCGTAAAAGCGGCAAGGTGCTGGTCACCAGCAAGGAGCTGGCCGCCAAGGGAAAACTGACGGCCGACCTCGCCGTCGTCCGCACCCAGTTCGCCACCTCCTACCCCCAGGCGCTGCGCACCTGGCTCACGCAGCAGGACCGGGCGGTCAAGCTCGTACGCACCGACAAGCGGGCCGCGGCGGCGGCCGTCGGACGCCAGCTCAACCTGAGCCCCGACGAGGCCGCCGGGCAGATCGACGAGCTGATCCTGCTGGACGCCAAGGAGCAGGCCGGCCCCGCCTACCTGGGCACCCCGGACAAGCCTGGCGCGCTGGCCGAGAACCTGCGCAGCGCCGCCGAGTTCCTCAAGGCCCAGCACAAGCTGCCCGAGGTGCCCGCCCTGGAGGTCTACCAGAAGGGCCTGGACACCAAGGACCTGCGCGATGCCGTCGCGGGCTGACACGCTCACCGCGGCGGCGGTGCGGCTGGTGGGCGTCTCGCTCACCTACCGGCCGCGCTCCCGCTGGTCGAAGGCGGAGCCGGTGGAGGCGCTGCGCGGGATCGGCGCCGACGTCGGCGCGGGCGAGTTCGTGACGATCGTCGGGCCCTCGGGCTGTGGGAAGAGCACGCTGCTCAGGCTCGTCGCCGGGTTCGCCGCGCCCACCTCCGGGACGGTCACGGTGGGCGGCGAGCCGGTGGCGGGGCCGGGTCCCGACCGGGGCGTGGTGTTCCAGCAGCCGCGGCTGTTCCCCTGGCTGAACGTACGGCGTAACGTCGAGTTCGGGCTGCGCATGACAGGAGTGCCGAAGCGGGTCAGGACGGCCAGGGCCGACGAGCTGCTCACGCTCGTGGGGCTGGGCCAGGTGGCGGGGCGGCGGCCGTACGAGTTGTCCGGCGGCATGCAGCAGCGCGCCGCCATCGCCCGGGCGCTCGCGCCCGACCCCGCGATCCTGCTGATGGACGAGCCGTTCGCCGCGCTCGACGCGCTCACCAGGGAGCGGCTCCAGGAGGAGCTGCGACGGCTGTGGCAGGCCACGGGCAAGACCGTGCTGTTCGTCACGCACAGCGTCGACGAGGCCGTCTACCTGGGCACCCGCCTGCTGGTGATGAGCCGCGGGCCGGGCACGATCGTGCTCGACCAGCCCTCGGAGCTGCCGCGCGCGGCCGATCCGCGCACCCATCCCGACTTCCCGTCCGTACGCGAGACCGTGGCCGCAGCCGTCCGGCGGGCCGCCTCGTCCGACCCCGAGGTTTCCTGATGCGTTTCCACTGGTTCCTGCCCACGACCGGTGACGGCCACGACGTACGCTCGGCCATCACCACCACCGACGCCTACCGCCCCTCCGCCCGCCCGGCCACCGTCGCGTACCTGACGCAGGTGGCCAGGGCGGCCGAGCAGGGCGGGTTCGAGGCCGCGCTCACCCCCGTCGGCGCGGGCTGCCCCGACCCGTGGATCGTGTGCGCGGCCCTGGCCCAGCACACCGAGCGGCTGCGGCTGCTGGTCGCCTTCCGCACCGGCTACGCGCTGCCCACCCTGCTCGCCCAGCAGGCCCAGACCTTCCAGGAGATCTCCGGCGGCCGGCTGCTGCTGAACGTCGTGACCGGGGGCGACCCAGTCGAGCAGCGCGCGTACGGCGACTTCCTCGACCACGACGCCCGCTACGCCAGGACCGCCGAGTTCCTGCACGTGCTCCGCCGCTCCTGGGACGGCGCGCCGTTCGGCCACCACGGCGAGCACTACCGGGTCGAGGGCGGCGGCCTGCCCGCGCCGCTCGACCCGAGGCCGCCGCTCTACTTCGGCGGCGCCTCCCCGGCCGCCGAGCAGGTCGCCGCCCGCCACGCCGACGTCGTGCTCATGTGGGGCGAGCCGCCGCAGGCGGTCGCCGAGCGGGTGGCCAGGTTGCGCACGCTCAGCGCCGCGCACGGCCGCACCCTCGGGTACGGCCTGCGCGTGCACGTCATCGCCCGCGACACGAACGAAGCCGCCTGGGCCGAGGCCGACCGGCTGCTCGCGGGCATGGACCCGGGCCGCATCGCCGAGGCCCAACGCCGCTTCGCCCGCTACGACTCCGTCGGCCAGCGCCGCATGGTGGACCTGCACGCCGGCGGCACCCGTGAGCTGGAGATCCACCCGGGGCTGTGGGCCGGGGTCGGGCTGGTGCGCGAGGGTGCCGGCACCGCCCTGGTCGGCTCGTACGACGAGGTCGCGGCGCTGTTCCACGAATACGCGGCGGCAGGAGTGGAGGAGTTCGTGCTGTCCGGGTGGCCGCATCTGGAGGAGGCGTACCGGGTCGGCGAGCACGTCCTGCCGCGCGTGCCGCGGACGTCGGCCCTTCCGGCCTGAGCCCCCTGGAAGGCGGGTCAGTCGCCGCCGCGCTCGTCGGCGATCTTCTTCAGCAGGGTGATGGCGGTCATGGCGTTGGTCGGTGACCGGGCTCCGCCCACGGCGAGCACAGCCAGTTCCCTCTTGGGGTCCTGCGCAGCCCCCTACATCGGCTCCGACGACAGGGTGCACGTCTTCTGCACCGGCCCCGGCATCGCCGACCTGCACGTGCAGTGCGCGTGGAGCTGGTGGCGGGACGCTCAGGCCAACCATCATCGTGCTGATGGGTGCGGCCGGCATGCTTCTGCCGGCGGCACCGCCGGCCATGGCAGCGCCCTCGAACGCCGCCGCGACCGTGGCCGCGTAATCCAGCGCGGCGGGCCGGAGACGGCGACGGCAGCTACGAGCTCTGGGGAGATAGGCGCGAGAGTCCGCGGCCCTCCCCTACAGCAGGGCCGCGGATGTCCATGTCGGCGTCGCCCGCAGTGGCGCTATCTCAGCATGATGGCGCCGAAGCGGGCATCCGCGGCGCTCACCCCGCTGGGGATCGCGTGCATGGACTGCGCAGAGGACGGGAGCCCCGTGGCGGTGCCGGCAAGCACTGCGAGCATGCCTCTGCCGCCGTTCTTGCCGGGCACGCCGATGATCAGCTCGCCCTTGCCGTCGGCGGTAACGTCGATGATCGAGACGGCCTCGCCCATGCGGTCGTCGGCCACGGACTCCTCGGCGATCGGATCCGCCGAAGGCGCTGTGTCGGGTGCGGCGATGCCGTCCTGGGTCAGGATCCGGGCAGCGGAGACGTCCGGGCCCGAGGCGGTCCCGGGGATCAGCGCCACGGCCCCTGCGGCCGCCTTGCCGCCGATGGTCGCCTTGGGCAGGCCGATGGCGATCTCGCCGGGGCCGTCGCCGTTGGTGTCGCCGATGGTGACGGTGATGTCGGTGGACCCGAGCGTGGTCAGCCAGGACAGGTTGCGGGCCGTGAAGCCGGGCTGAAGCATGCCGGCGCCGTAGTAGGAGCCGTACCAGACGTGCACCGTACCGGTGCTGGGCGTCACCATGACAAGGTCGCGGTAGCCGTCGCCGTTCACGTCGCCGAGACCGAGCTGGGAGTCCTTCGTGGTACAGGCGGGCTTGGTCGCCTCAGGGTTGTCGCAGGCCGCCGTGTTGCCCATGAGCATGGGGGTGTGGGCCGGGTTGCGCGGGCTGTCGATGTACCACAGCTCGTGGCTGGTCGACCCGTAGGTGGGGGCGAGCACCACCATCGCTTCCATGATGTCGTCGCCGTTCACGGTGCCGATCGCCGTCGACTGCAGCAAGGGGCCGCTCGGGGCGTTGAGCGGCGTCTTTTCGAAGGTGCCGCCGTTGTACCAGCCACCGAAGGATGCGAACCAGCCAGAGGCGAACAGTCCCATGACGTCGGTTCGCGAGTCACTGTCGGCGTTGCCGACGGTCAGCCCCCGGAAGTACGCCGAGCTTGAGCTGCCCTGCCGGGTGATCCCGCCCGGTGTCCAGGAGAAGACCTGCCGCTCGCGCAGCCCCGCGCTGACCAGCTCGGTCCTGCCGTCGCCGTCGACGTCGCCCGCGGCCAGTCCCTTGCCCCAGCCCTGGCAGACGTCGGCCGATTCACCCGAGCAGCCGGACGTGGGCCGCAGGAACTGCTTGGCGCCGCTGAGTCCGTTCGGGCCGCCGTACAGGACGGCGATCATGCCGCTGTTCTTCGTGCCGAGATAGCCCGGGTACGTGGGCATGCCGACGGCGACGTCGTTGTACCCGTCGGCGTTGAAGTCGCTCTTGACGGTGATGGCAGGCGCCGCCGCAGCGGGTGCGGCGGGAGTGGTGGTGAGCCCGACGGCCGCCGCGAGCACCGCGGCCGACCAGGCGATCTTGTTCACGCGCATGGGGCGAGGATTGCGCTTGCGACTTGTGGCCGGGTTGGGGCTGACTGGCGACGACCGCCGACCAGATCCGGGCAGGTCGGCGCGTCCGACGCCCTCACGGGACGGCCGCCGCCGGAAATGCCACGGATACGGGCCTGACCTGCATGGATGGGACTCAGGGCCCGTTCGTCGAGCCTGCCAGGTTTCGCAAGACCGATCCAACCCGATCACAAGACAACGCTTCTAGCTTCGTCCGCTGAAGGCAACCACGAAGGAGACCGAGCAGCGTGCAGTTAAGGACGAAGATCGCGGGCATCCTCATGGCGGCACTGGCGATGACCTCCGCCGCCACTCCCGTCCGCGCGGCGACCACCCAGAACACACCACAGGACACACCGCAGGACACACCGCAGAGCACTCTGACGGCGGCCGCCGACCAGATCAGGAAAGTTGTGGACGGCGGCGGGTACGCGGGCGTCGAACTCGGCGAGGACCGGGTGATCCTGTGGTGGAAGGGCAAGGTCCCCGGCCCGATCCGGGCCGCGATCCAGCGGGCCGAGAAGATCGCTTCGGTGGAGGTGCGCCCGGCCGCATACTCGGAGAGCGAACTGAGCGCGGCCTCCGACCGGCTCTGGGCCGCCTCGGGCGCCGAGAAGGGCGGCCGCGTCCACGCCGTCCAGATGCCCTTCGACGGCAGCGGTCTCACCGCGGCAGTCGAGGAGAAGGACATGGCCCTCGTACGGCAGGCGCTGCCGGACGTCGGGGTCCCGGTCCAGGTGGTCGCGCAGGAGCCGCTGCAGCTCACGTCCCGCTGCGACGACGACCTCCCCTGGTACGGCGGCGTGGCGATCGCCAACGCCACCTTCGGCGGCGCTGCAGGCTGCGGCGGGAGCCCCGTCCTGGGCTACAACTGCACCGGTGGCTTCCCCGTGTACATCGGCTCGACCCGCTACCTGCTGACGGCCGGGCACTGCGGCGCTCCCGGCGACGTGTTCACCGACGGCGCCGGCCAGGTCATCGGCGTCGCCGAGCAGGAGAACGTCGCCCACGACCTCCTGCTCATCCGCGTCACCGGCCTTGTCAGCACGGGCAAGGGCAACGGCAGGATGTGGGACGGCTCCCCCGGCGTCAGCGACTTCACCAAGCCGGTGGTCGGATGGGGGTTCACCTACAAGAACCAGTCGCTGTGCATGTCCGGCGCCACCACCGGAGCCTCGTGCGGCCGAACCGTGGACTACAAGTACAGCGAGATCTGCGGCAAGGACATCTACGGCAACCAGGAGTGCTACAGCAACCTGGTTTCGGCCAAGCAACGGATCGACAGCTCCAGGCACGGTGACAGTGGAGGCCCGGTCTTCGAGCTGACCGGCGGCGACGCCCAAGTCCGCGCGATGGGCACGGTCACGGGCACCATCACCAAGGACTGGATCATCACCAAGGACCAGTGGTTGTTGTTCCAGGAGTTCGCCACCGCCGTGCGGGACTTCCCCGGCCTCGAACCGGCCCTCGACCTCGGCCCCGATCCCGCGTAATCCACAGCATCACCGATGCCGGCTCGACGCTCTGCAGAGCTCCCCAGTAAGACGTGAAGGGTCCCGGTGAACTGAAGCGCAGCATCATGGACATCCTGAGGCCTCAGTAGCAATGGAGCATCCTGAGGCTCGGCTGTTCACCGGGCCACGGGGCGGTCGCATCAGCACCGCGCTCCTCCGCGACGCGACACACCGGGACGAGGCCGTCACCCAGCTCGGCCACGAACATCTTCGCCGTCACGATCTCCGCCATAGCAGTGCGGGCGTAGAACGTCGGGGATGCACGACCGTGCCGTCCGCGGGTGGCTCCCCGCGATCGACGGGTTGTCGGCTATCGCCCGGTGTGCCGGAGGATCGCGGCGGAGATCCGAGGAATCACCTGCGGCGGGAACCCGTGCCCCATTCCCTCGATGGGCAGGAACTCGCTGCCGGGAATCGCCGCTGCCAGGGCCTGGCCATGAGCGAAGGGCGCCATGGGATCGTCCGAGCCGTGAATCACCAGGGTCGGAGCGGTGATCGAGCCGACAAGCCCGGAACGGTCGCGGGAGGCGAAGGCCGCAAGGATGTGGTTCTTCGAGGCGTGGCCCGCATCGGTGGCGTTCTCGATCTCCCGCTCGATGATCGCGCGCGTGGCCGCCTCGTCGAACGCCGTCAACCGTCCGGCGAGAATGCGCGCCAGTTTGAGATGCGACTCGACGTGCTCCTCCCGGGTGCTGGGCGGATCGGCGATCTGTTCGGCGTCCCAGGCGGCCAGCCGTGGATCGCGTACCGTGCCCCGGAAGGTGTTGGTCGCGGGGTCGAGGGGCTCGGCGCTCGACATGATGACCGTCAGGCTGCGCAGCCGGTCAGCGTGTTCGAGCGCGATCTCCTGGGCGATCATGCCGCCCATCGACGCGCCGACCACGTCCGCCGTGGCGATGCCCAAGCCGTCGAGCAGGCCGACCGCGTCCTGGGCGAGGTCGACCATGGTGTACGGGTTGGCCTCGTAATCCACACAGCCGGACAGCCCGGTGTCCCGGTTGTCGTAGCGGATGACGTACCGGCCTCCCTCCTGGAGAAGCCGGCAGAGCTCATCAGGCCAGGTGGCGCCTCGGGCGCCGAGCCCCATCACGAGCAGCAGCGCGGGGTCGGCCGAGTCACCGAACGTCTCGCACCACAGACGGATCCCGTTGGCCTCGACTATGCGTTCCATCATGTCCTGCCCCTCGTTCTGGCTCGCACCAGCGGCGACGACTGGCGCTACGACGTCCCGTACGAGGACGAGCGCTCACGGACCGTGCGCCGAGTCCGCTCCCACAGCGCCCTCCCATGGCAAAAAGTATATACACGTTAACTTTTTGCTTGATCCAGAGCCGTCACAATCCAGCCGGCACATGCAGGACGGCGAGCATCTGGGCCCGCAGGTGCACACTCAGCGCCTGGATGTCATCGCCCAGCCGGGCGGCGAGCACCGCCGTCACCATCCCCATGACGGAGGTGACGGCGATCCGCGCCGCCAGGTCCGACAGCTCCGGCCGCACCTCGATCAGCAGCCCGACCCACTCCTCACGTATCTGCCGCATTTGGCGGTTGAGCCGCCGCCGATCCTGCTCCGGCAGCCACAGCAGCTCGGCCTGCATGATCAGAGTCAGACTCCGGTTCTCGACGGAGGACCGGGAGAACCAGTCCACCAGGGCGATCAGCGCCTCCTGCGGGTCCTGGTCGCGGTCGGCCAGCGCGGCTTGCGTCCCCTCCTGAAGGCGTTCCAGCGACAGCTCGATCAGGGCGAGGAGGATGGCCTGCTTGCCGGGGAAGTGCCGGTAGACCGCGGGTCCGGAGATGCCCACCGCGGCCCCGATGTCGTCGATCCCGGTGTCGGCGTAACCACGCTCCACGAAGAGCCGGGCCGCCTGCAGCAGGATGACCCGCTTGCGCACCCCATGTTTGCGCCCCTGCGAGATGAGGGATTCCAGCTCGTCGGACTCGGCCACGTACGTACCTCTCTGGAAGAAACAGGAACCACGGTTAACATATTGGATGGAGGCTGGCCAGGCACACCCTGAAGTGCACCCCGTCAGCTCCGGATGCCGGCAAGGCGACCTCCGACGGGATCTTCCGCCGTTGCCGCCAGAACCCTCGTCAACCAGACAAGGCCGCGGCCCGGTCGAGGCGGTCGCGGACGTCCCGCAGCACCGGGACCGGCTCCGGCGGATCCAGCACCTCGGAGTCGAACCGCATTGGCGGAGTACAACAGATCAGGATCTATGTCGATCTGCGGATCAGCTCGGGGATGAGTGGCGGGGCAGGCGAGCGAGCTGTACATCGCCGACGGCACGAGCATCGACTGGATGTTCAACAACCAGGGCATCTTCGCCTACACCTTCAAGAGGCCCGACCTGGTGCTGCTCCGGCGACGGCTCCTACCTGCCCGACGAGCAGCTCGTGCCGCAGACAACCCGCAACAAGGAGGGACTCCTGAGACCGCCCACTGTGATGGCGAATGGGTTACCCAGCAAGCCCGCAACCTCCTCGAAGTTCACCAGCAGCTTCGATGAAGTGCTCGCAAGCGACAACATGCACGTGCTGAAGATCCCACCGCGAGCGCCTCGATCGACGCGTTCGCCGAGCGATCGGTCCGCACCGCACACAGTGCACCGACAGGCGACCAGCGGGATCGAGCGCCGCCGAGTCCGGCGGGCTGATCAACGAGTACCAGCGAGCCGGCTGCCCGGTCTCCGCGGCCCGCAGTGACTGCGGGCCGGTGATGCCCGCGCTGGGTTCCGGCTCGCGCCCCTCGGCGAGTCGGACGCGTTCGCGAAGGTCATCATGGAGAGCACAGAGATCACCGTCCTGCCGTCAGCGCGTGAAGATCGCACGGGTCGTAGCTCGCCTGGGGGGCGGGAAGCCGCAGGGAAGTGCCTCACTTGAGGGAGGCCGGGCGGCGGCGCGGAGGCGTTGCGCCGGGCCACCGTGGTGCTGGAGACCGAGGTCGTCGACACGATGCCGGAGGTCCCGGCCGGTGCTCCCGAACCGGTGAGTTGCTGGGCATCAGATGCGGTCTCCGGCTCCAGGGACGATCAGGCCGGTCTCGTATGCGATGACCACGGCTTGGGCGCGGCTGGACAGCTTGAGCTTGGTCATGAGGCGGCCCAGGTGGGATTTGACGGTGGCCTCGGCGATGTTCAGGCGGGTGGCGATCTGCTGGTTGGTCAGGCCCTGGCCGACCAGGTGGAGCACGGCGGTTTCCTGGCTGGTGAGCCGGGCGAGTTCCTCGGGCCGGCGCCGGTTGGGTTCGGGCGCGGTGACGAAATGGTGGACCAGGCGCCGGGTGACGCTGGGCGCCAGCAGCACCTCGCCGCGGGCGACCGTGGCGATCGCGGCCAGCATCTGGTCGGCGGGGGTGTCCTTGAGCAGAAATCCCGAGGCGCCGGCGCGCAGGGCGGCGAAGACGTGTTCGTCCAGGTCGAAGGTGGTCAGGATGAGGATCTTCGGTGCCGGGCCGGCGGCGTGGGTGAGGATGTGGCGCGTGGCGGCGACGCCGTCCAGGTTGGGCATGCGGATGTCCATCAGGATGACATCCGGGGCGGTCGCCGCGGCCTGGGCGATGGCTTCGTGGCCGTCGGCGGCCTCGCCGACGACCGCGAGAGCGGCGTCGGTGCGCAGGAGGGCGACCAGGCCCGCGCGGACCAGGGCCTGGTCGTCGACGACCAGGACGCGGATGGTCCCGCGGTCGGCGTCGGGGCCGGTCATCGGGGCGCCCCGGGCCGTGGTGCGCTCTGCTGCGGGTGGGCCGTGGCGAAAGCGGGCTCGGCGAGTGGGGAGGCGGGCAGGTGCGCGGTCACGGTGAAGCCGCCGTCCGTACGTGGGCCGGCGGTGAGGGTGCCGCCGTAGAGGGTGGCTCGTTCGCGCATGCCGATCAGGCCGTGTCCGTCGGCGCTGTGCCCGGTGGTGGCCGGGCCGTTGTTGCCGACCTGCAGCGTGACCGCGGCGGGGTGGTAGGTCAGGGTGAGGGTCACGTCGGCGTGTGGGGCGTGTTTGAGCACGTTGGTCAATGATTCCTGGGTGATGCGGTACAGGCACCGGTCCACGCCGGGCGGCAGCGGGCGTACCTGACCGGAGGTTTCCCGGCGGATCGACAGGCCGGACAGGCGGGAGCGTTCCAGCAGCGTGTCCAGCTGGGCCAGCCCCGGCTGCGGGGCGTAGGAGTCCTCGCCGGTGTCGGACGTGAGGCGCAGGACCGACAGCATGTTCCGGAGTTCGGCCAGCGCCTCGCGGGTCGTGGCGGCGATCGCGGTGAACGCTTCGCGTGCGGCGTCGGGCTCGGTGTCGATCAGGCGACCGCCGGCACCGGACTGGATCGAGACGACCGACAGGTGGTGGGCGACCACGTCGTGCAGTTCCCTGGCGATGCGCACGCGTTCTTCGGCGACCGCTCGGAGGGCTTTCTCCTCGCGTTCGATCTCCAGGTGGCGGGCGTGCTCGATGAGGTCCTGGTGGCGCAGCCGGCGGCTGCGCACCCCGTCCCCGATGGCCCAGGCCGCGCCGAGCTGAAGCGCGTTCTCGACCAGGCTTTTGACGATCGCGAAGGTCAGCCCGGACCTGATGAGGTCGGGAACGAGGATGCCCGCCATCAACACCAGGGCCAGGGCGCCGTCGCGGTGGCCCTCCCGGCGGTAGGCCGCGACGGTGTAGAGGCTGACCAGCACCGGCGGGGCCTGGAATCCGTTGGGATAGCCGGCCAGGCCGCAGCCGATCAGGCCCGCCGTGATCACCGCAAGGACGAGGATGGGGTGACGCCTGCGCAGCACCAGCGGCGCGCTGGTGAGCACCGCCAGCAGGTACGCCAGCACGACCGGGTCATGGGCGGACAAGGCGGCCTGCGTCACCGCCAGCGCGGTCGACACACCGGCCAGCAGGCTGTCGGCGACCATCACCGGCAAGCCGCGCCACCAGCGGCCCCATCGTCGCACCACGTTCATGAGACGAAGGTAGCCGCCAGCATGACCCGCTTTGTCCTCCTTTGGGAGGAGTCGTCGTTAGGGCAGCGGTTGCAGAGAAGCGGGCGGTTGGTGTGCCGGTGGCAGGGCCCGGATCGACCTTCCGCACGATGTCCAGGGGCTGCTCAGGCCCCTAGTTTGGATACAGCCGGTGATCAGCGATCAACAGGGGTCACCCCTGAGACCGGACACATCACTACCGGAGCGTCGAAATCCGACGCGCGCCGGATCCGCAGGAAACAACCCCTTCACCAAGGAACGACGCATGCTCCTCATCAAGAGTGGAACGGCTGCCGCAGTGGCACTCACGGCCGGCATCGGATTGGGCGCCGCCGGACCGGCGCAGGCGGCCACGCCCCTGGACCGCTTCCACCATCAGACGATCACCTGGCGCGCCTGCGCAACCGGACCCGGCGATCAGATGGGCGAACAGATGGACGCCGCCGGTGCTCGATGCGCCACCGTTCTGGTCCCGATGGACTACCGCAGACCGCAGGGGCGGACCCTCTCCATCGCGCTCTCCCGGATCAAGGCCACCGATTCCTCCCGGCGCCGCGGCGTCTTGCTGCTCAACCCCGGCGGGCCGGGAGGCGCCGGCCTCTCGATGACGCTCCTGGGCAAGGAGATGCCCGAGGTCGCGGCCCGTTACGACCTGGTGGGCATGGACCCCCGATTCGTCGGCCGCAGCACACCGATCAGCTGCCGGTGGCAGACCGACACCTTCCTCCGCTCGGCGGGGCCCGACCGGCGTACCTTCGATGAGGGGGTGCGCCTCGCCGAACAGTTGGCGGCGGGCTGCGCCAAGGGCAATCTCCAGACCCTGCCGTACGCCACGACCAGGAACACCGCACGCGACATGGACGTGATCCGGGCCGCGCTCGGCGAGCGGAAACTGTCCTACCTCGGCTACTCCTACGGCACCTACCTGGGTGCGACCTACCTGCAGATGTTCGGCTCGCGGGCCGACCGGGTGGTGCTCGACAGCGCCGTCGACCCGCGGGTGTACGGCCCGCGCATGCTCTCACGCGCCGCCCCCGCGATCGACGCCGCGCTGCGGCGCTGGGCGTCCTGGGCCGCAGCACATGACAAGGAGTACGGGCTGGGCGGGACACGTGACGCCGTCCTGGCGACCGTAGAGAAGATCAACCGGCATCCCGTGAAGATCGGCGGATACCGCGTCGATGCCCATGTCGTGCCGTACTGGCTGTTCGTACGCCTCTACAGCGACGGCCCGCAGTCCTATGCCGTCCTCGCCGAGGAGGCGCGGGTGCTGAGCCGCGGCGGCGAGACACCGCCGCCCGCCTCGCTGAAGGAACTCCTCGACGGCCTGTTCACCGGTGCCGGAGCGGCCTCGGACCGGGCGGGCACGGCGATCCTGTGCGGTGACCGGGCCGCACCCCGCGACCCGGCGACCTACTACCGCGACATCCAGCGGCACCGCACCGCCGAACCACTGTTCGGACCGCTCGTCCGCAACATCACCCCGTGCGCGTTCTGGCCGGTCAAGCCGCTTGAAGCGCCCACGAGGATCGGCAACTCCGTACCGGCGTTGATCGTCGGCGCGGCCGGCGACCCCGCGACGCCCTATCCCGGCCAGCAGGCCATGCACCGGGCGCTGACCGGCTCCCGCATGATCACATTGAACGGCGCCTTCCGTCACGGCGTCTACCTCGCGGCGGGCAACGCCTGCGTCGACACCAAGGTCACCGGCTACCTGGTCGACGGTGTCCTGCCCGGTAAGGACGTCGCCTGCGGCCGCCCGGCCGTCTGACACAGATCCGCGCCTGGGCCGACGCGCACCCCGATCGCGGCCGTGATCGACTCGTTACTGTGCGGCTGGCGACATGAACCCGAGCCGCGGCCCTTCCAGGAGCGGCAGGCCCGCCGCGTACCGCCGGAAGAAGCCGGCGGTCGGGGTGTTCGCGGTTGCGACGGCGTCCGGGGTGCCCTCCGCGACCACCGCGCCCCCGTCCGGACCGGCTCCCGGCCCCAGGTCGATCACCCAGTCCGCGGACGCGGCGACGGGGATGTCATGTTCGGCCACGACGACGGTGTTGCCCGAGTCGAGCAACACGTCGAACGCATCCACCACACGCTGGATGTCAGAGGGGTGCAGGCCCGAGACGGGTTCGTCGAGAACGACAAGACCGGCCTTGCGGCCCGCGGCACCGCGCTGGATGGCGGACGCCAGCTTCAGCCGCTGCGCCTCGCCGCCGGACAACTCTGTGGCGCTCTGGCCGAGCTGCAGATAGCCGAGCCCGACCTGGTCCAAGGCTCCCAGGGTTTCGGCGAGTTGCCGGGGTTCGGAGAACTGCTCCACCGCCTCGGCGACGGTCAGCTCCAGCACCTGATCGATGGCCAATCCCTGGTACTTGATCTCCAAGGCCTCCGGCGTGTAGCGCCGCCCCTGGCATGCGTCGCAGACCACCCACACATCCGGCAGGAAGTGCATGTCGACCAGCTTGCGGCCATAACCGGTGCAGGGTTCGCAGCGGCCACCGCCCGCGGTGTTGAAGCTGAACCAGGACGCGTTGACCCCACGTGCGCGCGCCATGTCGGTTTCGGCGAACAGCTTACGGACGACGTCGAACGCCTTGCTGTAGGTGGCCGGGTTGGATCGCGGCGTGCGCCCGAGCGGTTCTTGATCGACGACGGCGACCCAGTCGAACCCCTCCAGGCCGGTCACCTGTCGCACGGTGTCGATCGTCGTCCCGTTCAAAGCGGCCTCCACGCTCGTCGCGAGCGCGCCGAGCAGGCTGCTCTTGCCGCTGCCGCTCACTCCGGTCAGGCAGGTGAGCCGGCCGGCGGGGAAACGCACCACGTCCGCGGCCACGTTGTGCGCACGCAGGCCGTGCAGCTCCACCCAGCCGGTGTCATCCCCGGCCGGACGGCAGGTCCGGCGCAGCCGTGGCCCCTGACCGGCCAGGTAGCGTCCGGTCAGTGACGTGGGGTGGGCGGCCGCGTCGGCGGGAAGCCCCGACACCAGGATCTCACCGCCGAGGCGGCCCGCGCCGGGCCCCATGTCGATCACCCAGTCGGCTCGGGCGATCAGTTCGGGGTCGTGCTCGACCAGGAGCACCGTGTTGCCGGCCTGGCGCAGCTCCAGGGCGATGTCGAGCAGGTGCGCCTTGTCCGCCGGATGCAGCCCGGTCCCGGGCTCGTCCAGGACGAAGACGATGCCGCTCAGCTCGGTGCTGAGCTGCGCGGCGAGCCGGGTTCGCTGCAACTCGCCCCCGGACAGGGTCGCCGCGCTCCGGGACAGCTGGAGATGGGCCAGGCCGAGGCGGTCGAGGATCCCGAGTCTGCGGCCCAGGTCCTGCAGCAGCGGCTCACCCACCTCGCGCTGCCGGGCGTCCAGGTCGCCGACCACCCGCTCGGCCCAGCTGCGTACCTCCCGTACGTCCACCTGGAGCAGGTCGGGAAAGGTCAGCCCGCCGAGCCGCACGGACCGGGCCACCTGGTCGTACCCGCTGCCGCCGCAGGTGCCGCACGGCTGCTTGCGCATGTACGGCAGGTAGCGCTGCTTGGCGCTGGCGGTCTGGGCGTTCAAGAACACCCGCTCCACCTCGGCCAGCGCCCCCCGCAGCGGCTGGCTGGAGGTGTAGGTCACCGAGACCGTCTCCTTCTTGCTGGTCATGTCGACGGTCGCCTCGACCTTCTCCTCACCTGTGCCGTACAGCACGCAGTGGCGGAACTCCTCCGGCAGCGACCGCCATGGCAGGCCGAGGTCCACGCCGCGCTTGTCGGCGAGCGCCGGCACGAACGCGTGCTCCCCCGACCGCCACTTGGCGTACCAGGGCGAGGCCCCCTCGAAGAGGGGAAGCTCCGGATGGGTGATGATGAGGTCCTCCTGCGCCTGCCAGCGCCCGCCCACGCCGTGACAGTCCGTGCAGCTGCCTTCCGGGGTGTTGCGGTCGAAATGAGCGGTCGTCAGAGGCCCGTTGACGCTCTGCGCCGCCGGGTCCGCGCCGATCCCCGGAAGGCGCGAGTACAGCAGTCCCAGATGCCCGTCGATGCCGGTGATCGTCGCGACCGTGGACCGGGGGTTGCGGTTCAGGCGGCGCTGGTCGACGGCGAGTGTCACGCCGAGCCCCAGGATGCGGTCGACCTTCGGCCGATTGCGCTGGGTGATGTACTGCCGTACGAACGGCGAAAGCCCCTCCAGGTACCGCAGCTGGGCCTCGTTGTGCAGGGTGTCGATGGCCAGCGAGGTCTTGCCGCTGCCGCTCACCCCGGTGAAGGCGGTGAGCCACCCCTTGGGAATGCTCACCGACACGTCCCGCAGATTGTTGGTACGAGCCCCCACCACCTCGATGGCCTCTCGCCCCATACTGGCGACGTCCCGTACGAACGCAGTCAACCTTGATCCACCCTCTCGCAACACAACAGAACACGGGCGGACGGACTCCCACCCATGTCGAACAAGTTGATTCCGCCACTACGCGGCCGTTTGATCAGATCCCTCGGTACGTGGCCGGTCCGGGCATAGGCGGTCATCCAGTGCGGATGCGGCCGGCCGTAGACCACGTCGTCGTCCCGGTCGAAGGCGTCGTCGCCGTAGAAGTTCTTGCAGTACGCGAACAGGTACGGCCAGTCCGCCGCCGGCTCCCCATCCTCGGGGTTGAGGATCTCCACTGTGCCGTGCGTGAACACGCCCAGATCCTCACCGCGCATGTGTGCGGCGGCGGGACGGGCGGCCAGGTGGCGCGCCTTGGCGAACGGGACAGGGAGGCTTCGAGGAGAGACTGAAGCTCCTTGAGTTCCACGGGCGTTTCGCGCATTGAGGTCCTTGTCTATCCATGAGGCACCCGGTCCACGCCCACATCGGCGCCGACCGGTGCATTGATGATCACTCTGAAACCCGACGCCTTGTGTCATGTTTTCATCCGTGTCCCGTCCCGGGACATGCTTGACACGTCGGTCCCAAGGCATGGGTGACAGGTGCTGTCTTCGGCGGAGGTGCTGGTGTGTGAGTTGCGGCGTCAGCATCCGCGGTGGGGACCGGTTCGGCCGGCGCACGAGGCCGGTCGCCGTGGCGTGGATCCGCCGCCGTCGCGGATGGGGGTGTATCGGGCGCTGGTGCGTCACGGGCTGGTCGAGCCGGGTGCGGGGCGGCACAGGAGGGTCTCTCGCCGTTGGCAGCGCTGACCGACAACGGCACCCTGCTGGACGAATGGGCCTACGCCCGGCGCTACGCCTCAGAGATCGAACGCCGCCACGTGCCGTACTGGCTGCACACCTACAATCACCACCGCGGCCACACCGCACCAGCAGGTCTGCCACCAGCCAGCCGCGTACTCGACCTCACGGGACAGAACAGCTAGACGTCGTCGTCCGGGCGCAGGGCGTGCAGGACCGCAGAAGTGTCCAGGTAGAACGGGTGTATCTCGGTGATGCGATCATTCCTGATCGTCATCAGCTGCATCACCGAGGTCTCCAAGGCCCGGCCGGTGGCGCGGGCGCGCAGGATGCCGCGGTTCCAGACCACGACACTGCCGCCGTCGACCACATACTTCTGCTCCAGGAACTCCAGGGACTGCCATGCCTCGCTCATGGCGGCCATGAACCGCTCGATGCCGCTCGGTCCGCGCCAGGTGCCCCCGTAGGGCAGGGAGTCCGCCTGGTACATCACGACCTCTGGGTCCAGGCACTCGGCAAGCTGGCCGAAGTCGGCCTTGCCGAAGCCCCCTGCGGCGATATAGGCAACTTCCGCCCGGTAGAACCGCTCCAGCACTGCCAGTGAGCTCCTGCCCTCGTCGCCCCCCGAAGCCGGACCGTCATTCGTCATTGCTTCTTCCATCATGCGCTCATCATGTCCGCCTCGGACAGGATGCATCCGGCGTAAATCGGACCCGTAGGCGGCAAGCTCGCCACCGACGACCGGCCCGCACCACTGGACGCGCTGTCCTACCTCCGGGACGGCTCGGCCGTGCTCCTTCGTCTGGCCTGCAGTCGCGGCCCGACGGGGCTCGACGCGGCCGAACGGGTCGGCGATCCGGGCCATCAGCTCGTTGCAGATGACCATCCAGCCATCAGATTCTCCGCTGTGGTTCGCGGCCACCGCACGATCTTTGGTTGTCTTCACCAACACCGGAGATCTCGCGGTGGCCGTCGCCATGTGACCTGAACGCCTCAAGATCGCGAAGTGTCACTGGAGTACTAGCCAGCGCTTTCTACGCGCGCTGGCGCCGGCAGCAGGCTGGCTGAACGCCTTCGAGGCCGTCCACGACCCGCCACCGGCCCGAGCGGCCTGACCCGTCCCATGTCCCGCGCCACCGCCTCGAACCCGACGACCACGACAGTCACCGGCCATGTGGCCCACCCACTGCCCCAGCCCGCAGCACCCGGACAAGCCGCGACCCGAGGAATTGAGCCAAAGAACGATCACCACAATTCACACCGTGGACCCAGGCTCAGACGGAAGCGTTGTCATCTGTGCCGGTCCTCGCGATCCCCTCGCACGTTCAGCGCGCAGGTCCTCGCTCACCTGCGCGTGCGCGGTGATGGCGTGGGCTTCGGCCTGGAGGGCGGTGTCGCGTTCAGCTTCGGCCGCGCCGACGGCCTTCTCGTCCTGGGCGGTCTGTTTCCAGGCGGAGCGGCGTCAGGTCGTAGGAGAGCGAGGCGAACCGTGGGCGTCCGACCAGGGCCAGGTAGAGCAGGTCATGAGCGGCGGGTGCGCCGGCGGCGGCCTCCAGGGACGCTTCCCTGACGCTGCGCACCGGGCGGCAGAACAGGCCCTGTACGGCCGCGGCCGTACAGGCGTGCTGCGCCAGCGCTCCGGCGGCCCGCAGGAGAGCGGGGTAGGCCTGGGGTCCCTCCTCCCGCACCGCGCGCCCGACGTCGGCGGTGATGAGAACGGCCAGGTTCATGCCGCCTACGTGGATCTGCTCGGGCGGGTAGGTGAAGGCGGCCTGGACCGCCGCCATCGCGGCGCCCGGTTGTCGTACCTCCAGGGGGGACGGCGGGTGGCGGTCGTCGCACCTTCGCGGCTCCAAGGGAGACAGCGCGTACCAGCCGTCCGGCAAGCCGGTCACGTTCCTGAGCGCCAGCCGTACTCTCAGGCGCGAGGTCGCGACAGGTGAGCCCGGCGGCGGATCCGTGAGCGCCTCGGCGACCGCCCGGGCAGCCGACTCCGGCAAGGGCCTGGGGTCGGCCGACACGCCGCGCGGCCCCAGACCGGCGCTGCGCCAGGAGGGCAGGAGCGGCAAGGCGACGGCGGCCGAGGCGCCGGGGGTGATCGTGACGCCCGCGGGATCCGGGACGAGGGTGAGCCCATGGCCGGGCGCACGTTCGGCCAGGGCTCCCATGAGGTGCCCGGCTTCCAGCTCGGCCAGGGCCTCGGCGAGCGAGCCGTAGCCGGCGGGCAGCCGGTCCGGACGGCGCCGCAGATCCAGCCTGACCCTCCGGGCGGGGCGCGGCGAGCCGGGACCGGCCAGGGTGCGCCGGACCGGGTCGACGCGCCAGGCACTGATGCCGATCCGCAGCCAGGGCTCGATCAGGTAGGCGGCGCGCGGCGAGGGGTAGGCGCGGTGGTCGTTGAACGGGTTGTGCGGCTCCCAGCGGGTCGGGGTGAGCACGTCCGTCAGGAGCCTGGCCAGGGTGGCGCCGAAGTCACCCCAGGCCGCGAGCGAGCTCAGCGGGGTGCCTGGAACGGCGGGCGGCTCGGGCCGTACCGGGCCCTCGGAGTGCGGGCCCTTGCCCGGCCCGTGCTCGTGGACGGCGGCCAGGACGGCGGCGATGCTGTCGGCTGGTAAGTCGATGCCGTCGGCCGACGACGGGGCAGGGGACTCCGCCATGAGAGGCTCCGTCACGGGAATGGGTGGGGTGGCAGGCGGTCGGGTCCACGTGTGGGGCGGCGGCCCAGGCGGGCGGGGACGCTCCAGAGCCGGTCCAGGCCGCGCAGGCGCCGGTTGGCGTGGCCGAAAGTCATGGGCAGCGTGCCCGGCACGATCACCTTCGCCGCACGCAGGCCCAAACGGTCGCGGATGACGGGATGGCTCTGGTCCACGGCGGCGAGCTCCAGGCCGAGCCCACGCAGATGGCCGACGTAGTGGTCGAGAACCGCCCACAGGTCGCCGCCGGGTGGAGCGGGGGCGGGCACCGGTTCCGGAGCGTCCTCCAGGAGGAACGCGTACCTCCCTGCCGCCTCCGGCAGGCCGTACACGGCGACGTGGTCCTCCATGGTGCGGATCCGGTCCGGGTCGTCGAGCAGGCGCAGCAGCCGCTCCCTCGTGTAGTCGCCCGGCACCCGCCTGGCCCGGTCGGCGGCGGATTCGACGTCCACGGCGATCTCCGCGGCGGCCGAGACCATCGCGGCCACCGGATCGGGATGCGCTCCTGCGGCGAAGAAGGCCGCGGGCTGCCTGCCGTCCCTTTGCCGGGCCATCGCCAGGGCGACGGGGACGCCGAGATCGTTCGTGGCGTCGAAAAACTCCAGGACGTACCCACGGTGGTCGAGGCGATCGACTAGGTGGGGCAGCAGGGGATGATCGTCCGGTACGGCGAGGCGGGGCAGCGGGGTGCCCGCGTACCAGGCCATCAGGAACGCGTCGCGCTCCGCGACCTCGAAGAAGCCGTGCAGCACCGCCTCGGCCAGGCTGTTGCCCAGCCCGCAACCGCTGGAGGTCTCGGCCACGAACCTGGCCGCGTCGCTTCGTGGCAGCCCCCAGTAGGCGACGTGCTCGGGGACGAGAAGGGGCGTGGAGCGGGTGAAGGACCAACCTTGCGCCCAGGTGGTCGGCACGTCGGGGGTGTAGGGGACCAGGGTGCGGTGGGGGTCGGTCCGGTACCGGTCGGGCTCGTGCAGGCCCAGCGTGGCGGGATCGACCGCGCGGTCCGGGCCCAGGTCGGCGAAGGCCGCCCACACCGCACCGCCTGCGCCACCCGCCCGCGCCGCCCTGCCCGCGCCACCCGTGCCACCCGTGCCGGCCGCGCCGGCCAGGCCGCCGTGCGGGCGCATGCCGCTGAGTCGCTCGACCGCCTCGAACAGGGCCACCCGCTCCGACTGCGCGAAGTCCCCCGTCCGGCCGAACCCGGCCACCTGCCCGTCCGGGTCACCGGCCAGCATCGCGGCCACCGTGGGCAGGGCCAGGGAGCCACTGCGTCTGAGACCTGCCACTGGGCCGTAACGCGAGTCGATCAGCGTGTCGTGCAGGCGTGAGCCCTCGGTCCTCGGGTTGTGGGTCCGCAAGGTGCCCGCGACGGCCGGCAGCGGTGCTCGGGCAGCGGATTCTGCGGTGGGGGACGACGTCTGTGCGACGGCCGTCGCAGCTGGGGGCGATGGCTGGGCGATGGGCTCCTCCGTCGGCCGCGGTGCGCATGTCGGGCATCCCTCGGTGCGGGGCATGACGGTGTGGCGGGTCAGGGAGCCGTGGTCGGTCCGCAGGGCGTAGACGACGTCCGCGTGCCGCTCGGCGTCGGCGAGCATCGTGACCGCCAGCTCCAGCAGAGCGGGCTGGAAGGCGGGCGATGCCACACCTCGCAGGGTGAGCCGCGGGTCGCCCACCGGGACGGCGGTCCCGAACGCGGCCAGCCGCTGGGTCTCGGCGCAGGCCAGGCAGACGCCGCCTCGGGGGCCCCGGACCGGGCCGATCAGGACCAGTGCGCCCTCGTGGCAGATCGGCAGCAACGGATGCCGTCTGCTCTTGGTGCGGGCGGCGAGCTCCTCCAGCTCGGCCAGGCGGTACCGGGTCAGGAAGAGCGCCTCGGCGTCCGTGTCGCGTAGCTCTGTCGCGCAGGAGCGGATCTTCATTGGGCGCGTCCGAGGACGAGCGGCCGCGCCGCGCGGGCAGGGGGTACCCGGACCGCGACCAGACCCGAGGTCGCCCACAGCCCGCCGACCCCGGCTTCGTCTGCCACGAGTGCAGCCGGCCTGAGCGCGGTGGCCCCGATTTCGGCTCCAGGGGTCTCATGCTCGCCGGCCAGGACTGCGAGGGCCTGCTGAAAGCGGGCCTCGCCGTCGCGGGAACCAGACGGCCAGGCATGGTCCCGGTACCCCCAGGGAAGCGGCTGGGGCGAGGGCTGCCATGCCGGGGTCGCGCCGCAGACCGGTGCACCTTCGGCGATCGACCGGCCCGCACGGCGCGCCTGTTCCCTCGCCGTCGCCGCGAGCAGGGCGAAGGCTGCCGCCTCGCCTGCTTCGGCTTCCACCGCCCAGCCGAGGACGCACCCGCGTGCACTCACCTGGGCATGCACCACGCCGGCCGCGAGCCGTACCACCTCGATGCTCGCCGGTACGGCCAGGCGTAGGGTCAGCGCCTTCCACCAGCGGCGCGCCGCGGGATCGTCGGCCCACTCCGCCTCCTCCACGAGCTCCACGGCCGCCACCGGTTCCGGCCGGTCGCGATGGGTGGCCAGGCGCAGGGCCAGGCCGCGGGCGTGCAGGTGATCCATGCCGATGGCCACGTCGGAGGGCCGGGCGACCGCGGACAGGGCGGCGTGCAGGCGGGCGGCGTCCAGTGTGGTGCCGTAGCCCACCATCTCGCCACAGGCGGCCAGGTTGACGGGGAGCTGGGGCAGATCCTGCGCCTGTGGGGCGGGCACCAGGCCCAGCTCAGGATCGCCGAGGACGTCGAGTGCCGCCATGGCCTCCTCCCAGGAGAGCGCCTCGCGGGGTGGCTCGGCGCCGGGCCAGGGGTGATAGGCCATCCTGAGCGGGTCGAGGCGGGCGACCAGGACCGCGTGGTGCGGTGTGGGGGTCTCGCGCCCTTCCCGGGAGGGGTCGGGCAGCCCGGCCGCCGCGCACAGCAACCGGTGCACCGCAGCCCCGGCCACCAGTGCGCAAAGGACCTCGGGCGGCTCCGCGGTGGGCCCGTCCGACAGGTGGTGGGCCACGGCGGCGGCCTGCGCTGCCGCCGTGTCGGCGGAGCCCGGGGGTACGGCGTAGCCGACCTCTCCCAGGCACCCGGCCACCACGGCGAGCTGGTCCGACGCCTCCAGCGTCAGCGTGGAGGCCGGCCCCGGTACGCGGCGGTAGCGCATCCCCGCTGCGGCCAGGGCGCGCTCGGCGGCGGCGGCCGGTGCGCCTGCGCCGCAGACCGTGAACACCGTCCCGGCGAGCCGGTGCCACGCGGCGGCGGGGTCGGCCGCCGAGGACTCAAGCCAGCCGGCCACCGCGCTCGGCGGCAGGTCGGGGCCCGGTTCTCCCCACCCCTGCGGCACGGCCACGAGCATGTCGTGCTCGCGCAGCTGGCCGATGATCAGCTCGATGGCGCGGGCGACCGGTTCCGAGGTGCCGGGTGGGGCGGCCAGCTCGGGGGCGGGCACGCCGCCCGCCAGGGCCGCGGCGAGCTGCTCCCACAGCCGCCACAGCCCGGCCCCGCCCTTGACGGTGAAGCTCGACGTCCACCCGCGTACGTGCACCCCGTCGGCGGTGGGGGCGGCGTGGACGACCGGGCGCAGCCGGAGCACCTCCGTCATCGCGCCACCGACCCGAGGGGCGCCCCGAGCTGTTCGCGCCAGCTGGTGCCCGTCACCTGCTGGACCGCGCGGGCCATCATCGAGGCGGCCAGGTACCGCTCCATGGGGGTGACGTCGCAGACGGCCAGGAGCTGGTAGAGCATGTTCGTGCCGAACCGGTAAACGGTGAAGCTGCGGCCGAGCGGAGGCCGGGTGAAGTCCACCGAGCGCAGCGCCCGGTGGTATTCACTGACCTCGCGCGGGGCGCCCGGGTCCCAGCGCCGGGCGGTGCGCGGATCGTCGAGCAGGGCGGCGCGTGCGGCGTAGCCGGGTCCGAGCTCCATCACCAGGACGCCGTCGTCGCAGGCCTGCCCGGCCTCGGCGCGGGCCGCCGCGCTCCAGGCCCGCCAGGCCGACACGGCGGCGGAGGGTCGGTGTCCTTCGGCGATGCGTGCCACGAGGTCGACGGTCGCCTCGCGGTTGCGTTCCCAGGCGGTGTCGAGACCATGCCGAACCCGGCCGTCCGGGTCGTGCCAGGTGAGGAAATCCTCCACGTGCGACAGGAAGGAGTGGTAGCCGTGCTGCAGGCCGTGCGGGTACTCGTCGGCGTGCACGGTCATCGCGGTGATCGCCAGGGCGATCCGGCCGGGCGCGCTGTCGCCGTCCGATGCGAGCTGGTCCAGGGCGGTACGGCACGGCGGCATGCCCCGTTCGAGCACGCGCGAGCGCAGCCGTACCAGCTCGGCCGAGCCCAGCAGCCCGGCGGTCGGGGCGTGGTCGGCGGGGGTGATGGTGACGGTGTTGTCGGGAAAAATGGGCTCGTACGGCCCGGCGACCAGTTCCAGGCGCCCGGCCTCGCGCGAGTGGGCGAGTAGGTCGGCGGGGGTCTGCCGGCTGGTCGAGGGGTGGCGGCTCAGGTGGCCGCGCAACCGATCGGCGACCAGCTCTGCGGCAGCGGCCAGCTCCGCCGGGGCGGCCATGCCGTCCGCCGGGTTCGCGGCGCTCGTCGTGCCTGGGCCAGGTCGGAGGCGGACGCGCAGGTGGGGGCCGTGGAGCCAGTGGCGCTCGACGTGCCCGCGTACGCCCGCCGCGACCGCCTCCCCCAGCGCGGGAAAGACGGCCTGCCTGAGCAGCCCCGCCTTGACGGGCTCGTAGTAATAGCAGACGACGTCCAACTCGCTCATGAGGCTCTCCAGCAGGATTCGACGATGAGCTCGGTCACCGGTTCGTCCACGGTCCCCGGTACGGGCAGGGCCTCCACCAGGGCGATGTCCTCGGGGTATCGCTCCAGGTGGGCGGGCAGGCAGCGCAGGTGCAGGGCGTTGCCCAGATCGACGTACTGCGGCTTGGCCGCCCGCAGCTTGCGCAGGAACCCGGCCAGCGAGTCCACGGCCGTGGACGCCTCGGCGAACAGGTGCTCAGGCAGCCCGTGGCGGGCCCGGAGGCGGGCGGCGGCGACGGCGGGATGCTCGCTCCTGAAGGCTTCGCGCAGCGCGGTGGCCGCGTCGTCGGCGAACTTCCACTTGCGGCGCTGCAGCACGATCCCGTCGTGGGTCAGCCGTCCCAGCTCCGTCACCCCGCCCGTCTCGCGCCTGCCAGCGAGGCCGGACAGTGCCGGATGCCCGCACACCAGGTCCGCGGTGAGGGGCGCGGTGCGGTCCGGTAGCGAGTAGGGCACGAGGAAGCCGAGGTAGAGCACGCTCAGGGGGCGTCCGGTGGCGCGGTCGACGACCCGGACGAGCTCGGTGTCCTCGTCGTGGAGGAGGTCGAGCTCCTCGGGCGGGAGGTCGGCCCAGCGCGGGTCCTCGCCGACCTCGCGGGCGGTGACCATGGGGTGCAGGTTGGCGTTGAAGCCCAGCACCGGGCGGTATTGCACGGTGTCGGGGCCCAGGACGCGGTGCAGCCATTCCGTCACGGCCGCCGTGGCCGAGGGGTCGAGCTGGGGCAGGAAACGGCTGGTGAACCTGGCGAACCCGGCGTAGACGTGGTTGACCGCGAGCCCGCCGCCGGGGACGGGCTGGACGAAGTAGGAGTAGGAGACCGGCCGGGCGTGCACCCAGGCGGGCAGCAGGTCCGCGGCGGCGTTGACGGCTTCCCTGGGGATCTCGCGGTCGAGCGAGTGCGGGTCGCCGGCGGCGGAGATCAGCTCGCGCACCTGCTCGCGGGCGGCCTCGATGCCGGGGTCGCGCTGCCTGTTGCCGAGCACCTGGCTCCAGACCTGCGACATCAGCTCTGTGCAGGCGGACAGGGGCACGCGGGCGCCGCTGCCGTACAGGTCGACGAACCGCTCGGTGACCAGGCGGCGGACGAACAGGTGGTGGTCGAAGAGCATGGTCAGCGGGGTGAGCCGGGCCAGCGCGGGCAGGTCGGCGCGGCCGTGCCCGGCGCCCAGGGGCAGGGGGCCGGGGAGGGTGACGTCCTCCATGAGAACCGGCACCCCGGCCAGGTCGGCGCCCACGAGCTCGCCCGTCTCCCGCCAGTCGTCGGCCAGCGCGGCCAGCGCGGCCGGGCGGGCGGCGGCGGGCAGGCTGGAGAAGGCCGCGGTGCGCTCTCGCAGGCTCGCCAGCCGCCCGGCCGGCGAGCCGCCCGCGACCAGAGGATCAGCGGCCACGCCGTCCGAGACCAGGCCGCCGGCGGCCGGGGCGGTCTCCAGCCAGCGTGCCAGGGAGCCCAGCACGTCCGGGTCCTGCGGGTCGACCGGCCACACCGGCACGATGAGCCCGACGTCGATCATCTGTCCCACGTACGCGCCCGCCGCCTGCGCGGCCGCCGGGTCGGCGATGTTGCGCGCCAGCAGTTCGGCCAGTTCCCGAGGGGTGCGTTCCCCCTCGTGCAGGTGCCGGAGGAGGAAGGAGACCGGCGCGGTGAGGGCGAGTTCGACCCGTTCCTCTCGGGCCGCGTGCACGTGGGTGGCGTCGGCCTGGGGGATGTCGCGCTGGTACACCACCCGCCCGTCGCGCTCCCGCAGGGCGGGTGCGAGCCGGTGCGGCAGGTTCACGCGTCTGCCCGGGTCTTTGAGCAGGGCGTTCAGCAGCCGTGTGACCAGGACGTGGTTGACCTGCGAGCAGGCGCGCGGCTGGGGGTCGCAGCCAGGGCGCCCGTCCCACCAGCCGAGGCCGACCGAGGTGTACCAGGACAGCGGGCTGGTCTTGGCGGTGGCGCGCAGCGCGTAGCGCAGCACGGTGGGCTCGGCCTGGCGGGCGCGCTTGTCGGGGCGCCCGGCGCACGCGGCCGTACGGTCCACGCCGTACAGCAGGTCGCGCCCGGTGAGGGTGACGGCCTGGCGCAGCGGCTCCGCCCTACAGATGCCCGCCAGGACCTCGCGTTCCGCCGTCAGCGCGTCGCCCCATCCGGCCGCGAGCTCCTGCTCCAGCCGGGCGCGTGCGCGGGCGGCGGCCAGCCACCCGGCCAGTCCTGGCACCCTTTCGGGCAGGTCGCCGAGCCGGGCCGCGAGGGATTCGCGCGGCACCCGGCCGTTGTGGACGTCGCGCCGCAGCGGCAGCACCACGGCGCGGTGGAAGTCGAGGGAGTGGCGGGCGGCACTGGCCGCGAGCGCGTCGGCCAGGCCGGGCGCGGCCGCCTCCATGGTGCGCAGCAGTCCGGCCAGCTCACGCAGGGCCGCACGCCACGGCTCGGCCTGCTGGGGACGTTCGGGGTACGGCAGGGCCGCGCGCCTGACCACCGCGAAGGGCGCCAGTTCAGCGCTCGCCGTACCGCTGCCTGCCGGCCTGTCCAATGTGCTGGTCATCACGCATCCTCTGTGGGTGGTCCCCCGGCCACCCGTGAGCGGCCGGGGGGTGTGAGCGGCTTCCTATATCGGGTCGATGGAGCAGCAGGAGCTGCACGACATCGACAGGTTGGAGCAGCTGATGCCGGATGCGCCGGTCTCGGGAAGCGCGACGCTGTCACGCATCGCCGTCACCGACAGCTCCTCCAGAGCCAGCTCGTCGACCTGGAAGGCGAAACTGGGCATGGCACCTTCTCTCACTCAGGTGGGTTGGATGCACGAGCAGCACGAAGAGGTGGTCAGGCACCCGGAGGCGGCGGTCTCGGGGAGGGCGACGCTGTCGCGCATCGCCGTCACCGACAGCTCCTCCAGGTTCAGATCCGTCACCTCGAAGGGGAAAGCGGTCATCGCATGCTCCCTACTGGATGACGATGCAGCAGCAGGACGAGGATGTGGCGATCGAGGTGAACGCGCTGCAGGCGGAGGCGCCGGTCTCGGGAAGCGCGACGCCGTCGCGCATCGTGGTGACCGACAGCTCCTCCAGAGCCAGGTCCTCCAGGTTGAAGGTCAGGTTCGACATGGGGTTTCATTCCTTTCCGTACACGTACACGTGCGAGTGCGGCTGGCGGGTGGAAGGGAAGCGGCGGGCACCTCCTTCAGTCCAGGGCGCGGCGGCCGAAACCGAGCGCGCCTGCGACCGCGAACCCCGCGCCGGCCATCGCCATGACGAGCAGGCAGAGCCAGAACGCGAGGTGCGGGATCTGGGGGACCATGACCGCGCGCATGGCCTCGCTGACGTAGGTGAGCGGGTTGAGCGCGCAGACGACCTGGAACCACGGCAGCCGCTCCAGCTCCGGCCAGGGGAACTGGGTGGCCCCGGTGAACATCAGCGGCGTCAGCACCGCCGCGAAGACGGTGTTGATGCCCCGGGGCGAGACCGCGGTGCCCAGGGTCATCCCGATCGCCGAGCCCACGAAGGCCCCCAGGGCCATGACGAGCAGGGCGGGCGGCACGGCGGCGAGGGCGATCTCGGTGCCCGGCAGGACGAGCATGCCCAGCGGGATCATGACCGCTCCGGCGAGCAGGCCGCGAACCGTGCCGAAGAGCATCTTCTCGACGGCCACCAGCCAGATCGGCAGCGGCGCCAGCAGCCGGTCCTCGATCTCCCTGCTGTAGGAGAAGTCCAGCGTCAGCGGCAGCGCGGTGTTCTGCAGCCCTCCGACGAAGGCGTTGAGCGCGATGACTCCAGGCAGCAGCACCGCTCCGAAGTCGCGGCCGACGTAGCCCAGGTCGCCCAGGACCGTGCCGAAGACGAACAGGATGAACAGCGGCTGCAGCACCACCTGGGTCAGGAAGGCGGGCAGCTCGCGCCAGGTGACGACGAGGTCGCGCGTGAGGATGGCGGCGAAGGAGCGCGCCACGGGCGGCCGGGGGGCCGCGGCCCTGGCCTCGTCGATGGTGGTCATCGCAGCTCCCGTCCGGTGAGGCGGAGGAAGACGTCCTCCAGGCCGAGGCGGGCGAACTCCACCCCGGCGAGCGTGAGGTCGTGGCCGGCCAGCGCCTTGACCACGGTGGGCAGCACCTCACCGGGATCGTGCGAGGTGTACAGGCGCACGCGCCCGCCCGGCAGCTCCTCCACGCGTTCGACGGTCTCGACGGCGGCGAGCGCCGCGGCCGCCGCGCCCTCGGCCGAGTCCAGCGCGAGCGTGAGGGTGTTGCTGCCCGGCAGCTCCCTGACCAGGGCGCCGGGGGTGTCCAGCGCCAGCACCTTGCCGTGGTCCAGGATGGCGACCCGGTCGCAGAGCTTGGCCGCCTCGTCCATCTGGTGCGTCGTCAGCACCACGGTCACGCCGCGCTCGCGCAGCTCGGCGATGCGCTCGTGCACGAACAGCCGTGACTGCGGGTCCAGCCCGCCGGACGGCTCGTCCAGGAACAGCACGCGCGGCTCGTGCATGAGCGCCCTGGCGATCATCACGCGCTGCGCCTGACCGCCGGAGAGCCGGTCGGTGCGGTCGCTCGCGCGGTCGGCCAGGCCCATGCGCTCCAGCAGCTCGCCGGCCCTCCTGCGCCGCTCGGCGCGGGGCACCGCGTGGTAGGCGGCGTGGCACTGCAGGACCTGCCGGATGCTCAGCGAGCGGTCCAGGTTGGTCCGCTGCGGCACCACGGCCAGCACCTGCCTGGCCCGCGTCGGTTCCCGCAGCACGTCGACGCCCTCGACGACCACCCGGCCGCCGCTGGGACGCACCCGCGTGGTCAGCACGCCGACGGTGGTGGTCTTGCCGGCCCCGTTCGGGCCGAGCATGCCGAAGACCTCTCCGTGGCGTACCTCGAAGCTGATTCCGTCGACCGCAGCACGGGGATTTCCCCGGTAATTCTTGGTGAGATTCTCGACCTCGACAGCGTTCATTTCTTCACCGATACCGATCGCGTCGTGGAAACGGGCGAAGCGTATTCACGCGGGCTCCCGACAGTCAAGGTCCGAAAATTGGCCGACCGCTGTCAGTACACCTTTCCGACAGCATGGTCAAGACAGCAGAAAACCTGTCAGGTGATCGCGGCGGGACGCGGCCCATACTTCGGGAGTCGAACTCCAGCACCTGGGAGGTGAATCATGTCCCCTGCGATCACTACCGCCGACTTCGGCCTCGCCGACCTGGATCTGTCCAGTCTGCAGGTGACGGCCATGCGTGACGCCGTCGCCCTGCCCGAGACCGGCGCCTCGTCAGGATCGTCGAGCTGCGGCGGTTGCTCCACCTGCGGCTCGTCGTCCTGCTGCGGCGGCACCGAGATCGAATGATTTACCGGCCGGGACGCCGCTTCCTCCGGAACCGCGCCCCGGCCATTCAAGAGCCCTTCTACGCGCTTGGACGGGTACGTATGATCGACGTGATCTGCCATTATTACGAGGACTTCAAGGCGCCATTGTTGCGGCAATTCCTCATTCCGCTCGCGCGGTCTTTTCCCGGCAGCGTCCACCTCGATCGGCACTGGTTGCGCGGACCGCACGTCCTGCTCCGCTTCCACGGTCCCGGCGATCACGCCCGGGCCGCGGAGGAGGCCGCCGACGCCTGCCGACGCCACCTGGCGGCCTTCCCCTCCACCGCCGTGGTGGATCCGGCCGAGCTGGTACGGCAGGCGGAACTGATCGGGCGCGCCGAGCTCGTGCCCGGACCGTACGCACCCCTCCACCCCGACAACTCGGTGCTGGTGCGCCCTGCCGACCTGACTCCGCTGGTCGACCTGCTGGGCTCGCGGGCCGCCGTGCTCGAGCGGTGCGAGCTGCTGGCCCTCGGCCTGGGCGCGGTGGAACGGTCACTCGAGCTGGCCGGCGACCCCGGCTCCCGCGTCACCCTCGCCCTGGTCGCGATCACCGCCCATGCCGCCGGCTATCCGACCGGGCTGGGAGCGGGCTACCAGTCCTTCCTGTCGCACGTGGCCGACCATCTGGCCTACGAGGATCCCGACGGCAGCCTGGAGGCGGCCTTCGAGCACCAGTGGGCCGAGCGCGGCGCGGGGGTGACCGAGCTGGTCCGCACCGTCGCGGAAGGCGGGGTCCTGCCCGGCCGGCTGGAGGGCGTCGCGGCGGCCTGGCGCGCCTGGTCACGTGACGCGTCCGCGCACGCCGACGCCGCTCTCGACACCGCCGCCCTGGTCGGCGACCGGAACGGGCACGCCGCCGTCGCCGCCCGGTTCGGCGGCGACACCGAGATCCGGTGGGACTTCACCCGCCGCCACTACAGCGAATACCACCAGCTGCTCAACCGGTCCGGGTTCGAGAAGGTGGCGCTGAGCAGGCCCTTCGGGCTCTACCGTTTCGGCACCAACGTGCTCTACCGCCTGCTGGCGCTGTGCGACCTGCGGCCTGTGGAGCGTTACCTGGCCGCCTACCTGTTCAGCCAGGCGGTCGAGCGCATCACCGGGCGGACGTGGCGCGAGCGGCTGAGCGGAGTTCCGGCGTGAGCGCCGAGGCGGTCCTGCGGCTGCGCCCTGTGGTGCGGGCCGGTCGCCTGCCCGCGGGCGTGCACCTGCGGTCGTGGAGCGGCGCGGTCAGCCTGGAGGGGGCGGCCGGGCTGTGGCCGCTGTGGCAGCGGCTGGCGCCGTTGCTCGCAGAGGGGGTGAGCGAGCGCGATCTCGACGCGCTGTGCCCGGAGCCCGCTCTGCGGGAGGCCGTGCGGGTGCTGCTCGATCGGCTGCGGGAGCACGACCTGCTGGTGGCGGTACGGCCCGGCGACGGCATGCCGCCGGCCGTACGGGGGTGGCTGGAATCGGCGGCGCCCGACCCGGACGCGGCGTGGCGCTCGCTGGGCGCGGCCACCGTGACGGTGCGGGGCGAGGGGCGGCTGGCGGAGGCGGCGCGTGACGCGCTGGCCCGCTGCCATATCGACGCCCGCACGGCACCCGCCTCGGACGGCCTCACGCTCATCGCGGGCGTACTGGTGGTCCGCGCCGCCGGCCTGGGCCCGACGGGGTTCGTCACGCCCGCCCTGCCCCCCGCCCAGGCCGCCGCCCTGGCCGACGCCCTGACCACCCGCCTCGCGGGCCCCCCGGCCACCACTCACCTGCCCGACGCCCCGGCCACCCGCCTCGCCGACCCCCCGGCCACCCCTCACCCGCCCGGCGCGGGCCACGGGCTCGCGCCCGATGCGATGCTGGCCGAGCTGCTGGGAGCCGCGGCGGCCGACCGGATGGCGAGGGCGATCGCCGGATGGCCCGCCAGGTCCGGCGAGGTCCTGCTCGCCAAGGCCGACCCGCTGGAGGCCTCCTACCGCCCCTGGCCTCCGGCCGCCCCGGTCTCGCCCGCCCACCGCGTCACGCTGGAGGAGGCGCTCCGGCGGGCCGCGCTGCTCACCGACCCCGACCTCGGAGCGCTGCCCCCCGCCGTCCCGGACGGCCACCCCCAGCTCCCCCTCGGCCTGGTCGTCTGCCCGCTGCCCGGCCGCGAGGTCACCGGAGCCGGTCCCACGACCGACACCGCCCATCTGGCGGCCGTTCAGGCCGCCGCCCAGGCGCTCACCGGCGAGGACCCGGCGCACACGGCCGTGGGCGCGGACGAGCTGCACGCCTGCGGCGTCCTCCTGCGCCACCTGGCCGACCGCCTGGCCGCCGGGCTCGCCCCGTGGCGCGGCCCGGTCCCCGGCAGCCACTGGTGGCGCGTCCTGACCCGCCGTCTGGGCCGCGCCGTGCGGCTGTGCCTGCGCGACCTGGACGGCGCCTGGCACGCCGAGATCGTCGACAGCGGCGGCTCCCGCCTGGGCTGGGCGGTCGAGCGCGACCGTGACGAGGCGGCGGCCATGGCCGCCATGGCCGCAGTCGGCACGCTCCTGGCACCGGGGCCGGTCACGCCGGTCTGCGGAGCCGTACCCTCCCCCGATCTCACCCCGGAGGAGCGCGACGGCGATCTGGGCCGGTGGTTGTGGCCCGCCGCGCTCTCCGCGCACGAGGAGGAGCTGCAGGCCCGCCTGCGCGAGCTGACCGGCTGCCTGCCTCACCGCGACGAACGGCCCTGCGCGGTGAGCGCCGCGGGCTTCCAGATCTGGCGGAGCTGAGCATGGACTTCGACGTCGTCGTCCTCGACACCTGGACCCTGGAATCGATCACTGAGCTGGCCGCCCGCGCCGTGGACGGCGGGCCCGCCGTCCTTCCGGTGCGCTGCGACGGCGGCCTGGTGCTGGTCGGCCCGCTCACCGGACCGGGAACGAGCGCGTGCGTGGCCTGCGCCGAGCACGCCAGGATCCACGCCCTGCCCGGCCGTCCCCCGCACACCGGCCAGGTCATGGGCGGCTCGGTCCCGCCGACGGTCGCCGCCCTGGTCGAGCGCCTGGCGGAGCGACCGCAGGACGGCGTCATGTGGGCGATCAGGGGCGAGAGTCTGGAGGTCTCCACCCACCGGGTGCGGCCCTTCGGCGGCTGCCGGGTCTGCGCACCGCTGCCCGACGACTCCCCGCGCCCGATCACGATCGCCTCGCACCCGGTCACCGGCACCGGCCTGCGCGAGGCCAACCTCCGCACGGCCGGCGCGGGCGGGCTGCGTGAGATCCTGCTGGACTGGCGGGTCGGCCCGGTGCTGCGGCTGTTCCGCTGGGGCTCGCGCAGCCTGCCCCTGGCCAGCGCCGAGTTGCCGGGCGCCGCCGACTCCTCCGAGGCGGGGTACGGCAGGGCGGAGGACTTCGCCGACGCCGAGCGGGTGGCGTTGTTCGAGGCGCTGGAGCGGCTGACCGGCATGACGCCGCGCGGCAGCCGTACCGTCGTGCGCGCCGCCCACGCCGAGCTCGACCCGCACGTCGCGGTCGACCCGGCCACCCTCGGCCTGCACGAGCCGGAGTTGACTGACCATCCGGCCTTCCGCCTGACGCCCTACGCTCCCGGCCTGCCGCTCGCCTGGGTCCACGGCTGGTCGCTGACCCACGGGCGCGACCGGCTGGTGCCCGAGGAGCTGGTGTACTGGCGGCTGCGCGGCAGGCGCTCGATCTACGACTCCTCCAACGGCTGCGGGCTCGGCTCCAGCCTGGCCGAGGCGATTCTGTACGGACTGTTCGAGGTCGCCGAGCGCGACGCCTTCCTGATGGCCTGGTACGCCCGCACCCCGCTGCGGCGGATCGCCACCCCGACGGAGGACCCGCAGATCTGCCGCCTGGCCGACCGGCTCGGCTCGCTCGGGCACGATCTGCTGCTGTTCGACGCCACCAACGACTTCGGCGTGCCGGCCGTCCTCAGCATGATCCGCCGACGCGTGCCGGATCCGCGGCGGCCGAACGCCCTGTTCGCGGCCGGGGCCCACCACGACCCGCTCACCGCCGTCAGGTCGGCCGTCGTCGAGGTCTACATCAACGCCAGGAACGCCGCGGATCCGCGCATCGTCTCCTTCGACCCCGACCGGCTGCGGCCCATGCTGGAGGATCCCACGCTGGTCCGCACGGTCGACGACCACGTCTTCGTCAACGCTCTGGCCGAGGCCGCCCCCTGGCACTCCTTCCTGAGCGGCGAGGAGACCCCCGTGTCCTGGCGCGAGGTGTGGCCCCGCCGCCCCGCCGTACCCGACCTGGGCGGGTACCTGTCGGAGTGGGTGGCGCAGCTCGCGGCGCGGGGCCTGGAGGTGATAGCGGTCGACCAGAGCGAGCCGGTCACCCGCGAGCGGCTCGGGCTGCACGCCGCCAAGGTGATCGTGCCGGGGTCGCTGCCGATGACCTTCGGCCACGTCTACCGCCGCACCCGCGGCCTGCCCCGGCTGCTGGAGGTGCCCGCGAGGCTGGGCCGCCTGCCCGCACCGCCGCGCTACGACGACCTGCCCTTCCACCCCCACCCCTTCCCCTGACGTGAGGACTGCCGTGGACACCTGGACGAGCCTGCATTGCTTCGTGCACTGGTCCGTGGAGCGGACCGACGACTTCCTCACCGGCGTCCTGGGCCCGCTCATGGCCGCCCGCCGCACGTCCGGTTGGTTCTTCATCAGGTACTGGGAGGGCGGGCCGCACCTGCGCGTGCGCGCCCTCGGCGTCGGCGACCCGGCGGAGCTGGAGCGGGCGGTGACGGACGCGCTGGCGGACGCCCCGCCCGCCGACCTGCCCGCCGACCCCGGCTGGACGCCGCACGGGATCGTGAAGTCGATCGCCTACGAGCCGGAGACCGGCAGGTACGGCGAAGCCGAGGGCATCGGCGTGGCCGAGCGGGTCTTCTGCCGCTCCACCGAGACCGCCGTGGAGGCGCTGTCAGGGCGCTTCCCGCAAGGACGGATGAGCGCCGCCATCCACCTCGTCCGCGCCACCACGCTGGGACTCGGCCTGGACGAGCGGGCCGCGGCGGCCTGGCTGCGCAGGCACGCGGCGAGCTGGCGGTACACCAGCGAGGTCGAGCTCCTGCCGCCCGCCGTGCCCCTGGCGCGCACCGCCAGGCTCGTGGCCGGCCAGGGCGAGGCGCTGCGCCACCTGCTGGCCGCCGCCGAGGACGACGACCTGTGCGTCCGCTGGAGCCGTACGGTGGCCGAGGCGGACGGCGAGCTGGCCGCGCGCGGGCTCGACGAGGTGCGCCGGCTGTGGATCTGGGCGTCGCAGCTGCACATGCTCTGCAACCGCCTGGGCGTCCTGCCCGACGAGGAGCGCGCGGTGTGCTGGCTGGTCGCCGCGCTGCTGGCCGCCGACGCGGGAGCCGACCAGCGCTACCTGGAGGAGTCGAAGTACCCGCCGGGGATCCTGCCGTCGCTGCCCGACGACTCCCACGGCGAGCCGTCCCGGGACCGGCCGCCGATGCCCGGACTGCCCGAGGTGCGCCTGCCGGAGGGCCCGCCGCTCAGCCTGCCGCTGGGCGAGGCCCTGAACCGCCGGGCCTCCTGCCGTACCTTCACCGGCCCGGTGGGCGCCGCGGAGCTGGGCTCGCTGCTGGGCCTGGCGTTCGGCGCCAGGGCCGACCGCACGCTGCGCTTCGGCGACGGCCCCGCCCATGCCTACCGGCGCCGCCCGTTCCCCGGCGCGGGAGCCAGGTACGGCACGCGCCTGCGTCTGGTCGTGCGCGAGGTCGAAGGGCTGGACCCGGGCACCTACCACGTCGGCGAGGACGGCCGCACCCTGCGACGGCTCGGAGCGCCGCCGGCGGACGACGAACTGGCGGCCACCTCGATGTGGCTGACCTCGGCGCAGGTGGACGAGCGGCTCGGCCTGATCGACGTCACCCGCGTGCCCGCCGTCCTGCTGCTGACCGCCCACCTCGACACCCATCGGCCCAGGTACGGCACGCGGGCCCTGCGCTTCGCCCTGCTGGAGGCAGGCCACGTCGCGCAGAACCTGACCCTGGCGGCGACCGCGCTGGGGCTGGGCACGATCACCCTCGGCGGTTTCTACGACGACCTGGTGCACGAGCTGTTCGGGCTCGACGGGGTCGCCGAGAGCGCGCTGTACCTGCTGCCGGTCGGCCTTCCCGGCTGAGCCGTCAGCCGAGCAGGCCGTCCTCACGGGCGCAGCGAGCCAGGTCCACCTTGGTGTAGGCGCTGCGCCCGCAGTCGGCGTACTTGCGTTTGATGCGTTCCAGGTACTTCTTGGCCGTGGACGGCTGGATGCCCGCCCGGCGCGCGGCGGTCTCCAGCGTGAGCCCGGAGGCGTAGCCGAGCAGCACCGCCCGTTCCTGGCCCGACAGCTGCGGGCCGGCCCCCAGCAAGGTGCGGATGGCGGGCGCGAGCCGGCCGGGCGCGAGAGCGGACTGCGCGGGCGCCTCCACGAGGGTGGCGTCCTCGCCGAGTGCGAAGGCGCGGTGGCCCGCGGCGCGCAGGAGCCGGAGGGTCTCGGCGCCGTCGGGCGGCCCGGCCAGGGCGGCGTCCACGACGATCACGTCCGCCCGGTCCCCCTGCCGCTCGGTCAGCTCGGGGAGGCTGCCGGCCCTGGCCAGAAGCCTGCAGCCCGGGTCGGCCGCCAGCGAGGCGATGGCGACGACCAGCAGATCGGGATTGTCGATGATCAGGGACACGGAGATCATGGGCGCTCCAGGCGGGGAGGGGGGCGGTCCCGGCGGCGGATCCGGCAGTGGATCCGGCAGTGGATCCGGCAGTGGATCCGGCAGTGGATCCGCCACGGAGGCTAGACCACCTGAATGGATCACGACTGGACGCCGAATGGATCATCGTCAGCCGGTGACTCCGGCGACGAGCGTCTCGATCTCTCCCATCTCATGCCGGTTGCCGATCCTCCCGTACAGTCCCCTGGCCTCCTCCCACGCCGCCAGGGCCTGCGCGTTCTCGCCCAGCATGACGTGCGCGATGCCGAGGGCCTTCAGCACCATGGCCTGAAGGTGCAGCACCCCCAGCTCGCGGAAGACCCGCAAGGAGAACAGCAGACGCTCGCGCGCCTGCTCGAAGTGGCCGTTCACCAGGTCCCTGGTGGCCAGGCTCCGCGAGACGATGGCGCGGGTGATCTCGCCGGCCATCTCCTCGCCGAGCTCCTCGGCCGTGTCGAGGAAGGAGTCGGCGTCCGGCTGCCCGGTGAGCACCCCGCTCTCGCCGAGCACGACCAGCGCCAGCAGCTCCTTCAGCCGCACTCCGAGGCTCCTGCTGAGTCGCAGGCCCTGCAGCAGCGCCTCGCGGCTCTCGTCGTAGCGGCCCTGGTAGTGGCGGACCATGCCGAGCGAGCGGAGCGCCGTCAGGTGCAGCCGGTTCACCTTGCGATCCCTGGCCCGCTCGACCACCTGCTCGAGGTGCGCCGAGGCGAGTTCCAGCTCGCCGCGCTCGCGGTAGGAGAAACCCAGTCCCGCGTGGACGAAGTCGAAGCCCGCATCGTGGCCGTGCTCCCTGGTCAGCCGTTGCGCCAGGTGCATCAGCTCCAGACCCTCCTCGCCGTGCCCCTCGTCGTGCCCCTCGGCGAGCACCGCGGTGCCCAGCATCGCGAGCGCATGGATCTCGCCGCGGACGTCTCCCACCGAGCGGAACAGGTCGAGCGCGATCTGGGCGTGCTCGTGCATCGCGATCGGCTGGATCATCGGCACGCTGAACAGGTAGGCGAGGTTGCGGGCCATCACCGCCCGCCCACGCGGAACGTCCTCGCCACACGCCGCCATCGCGGCCGCGTGCACCGCCTGGCTCTCCTCCAGCAGGTCGCGCATCTCGTGGAAGCCCACGCACGCCTCGGCCAGGTTCCACGCCAGGTCAGCTCGTCCCTCGCGAGCGCTCTGCGTGATCACGACCGCCAGGTTCGCCCGCTCGCTCTGGAACCATTTCACCGGATCGTCCAGCAGCAGTCCGGTGTGCTCCGCCGGCAGCCTCCTGCGGGGCGCCGGACCGCGCAGCGCGGGCAGGGTCCGGTAGGCCAGTTCCGTGTCCGCCTGCTCGGCGAGCGAGAGCCAGGTCGCGTAGGCCCTGACCCTGGCCTCCTCCCGCGCGGCCTCGTCGTCCTCCAGCGCCGCCCGCTCTGCCGCGTACAGCTTGATCAGGTCGTGCATGCGGTAACGCGGCTCGCCTGTCTCGTCCTCGTCGGCGACCGACACCAGCTGCACGTCGATGAGCTGGTCGAGAAGGCGCTCCGCCTGGTCCTGCGGCTCGTCCAGGAGGGCCGCCAGGGTCCAGTCGGCGAAGTCGGCGACGTCCAGCAGCCCCAGGACGCGGAAGGCCCGCCGTACGGCCGGCGGCAGCGCGTCGTAGCTCAGCCCGAAGGTCGCCCGCACCGCCAGGTCACCGGCCGACAGGTGGTCCAGCCTGCGGCGCTCGTTGCTCA
The DNA here is from genome assembly GCF_040631115.1 of Nonomuraea sp. NPDC005692. Taxonomy (NCBI): domain Bacteria; kingdom Bacillati; phylum Actinomycetota; class Actinomycetes; order Streptosporangiales; family Streptosporangiaceae; genus Nonomuraea; species Nonomuraea sp. NPDC005692. The sequence goes on from NZ_JBEXYU010000007.1 coordinate 415,415, forward strand.
GCTGCCTGCGAAAACGTTCCAGGCTCAGCTGGGGCTGGGCGGCCAGGCGGGCGCCCGCCACGCGGACGGCCAGCGGGATGTGGCCGCACGCCTCCAGGATCGCGCGGGCGGCGTCGCCCTCACCCCTCACCCGCTGCTCGCCGATCAGGTGCACGAGCAGGTCCATCGCCTCGTCGGCGGTGAAGACGTCGAGGTCGAGCCGGTGCGCGCCGCTCAATCCCATGAGCCGCGACCGGCTGGTGACCACCGTGGCGCAGGTGGCGGCGCCGGGCAGCAACGGGCGCACCTGGCTCTCCTCCACGGCGTTGTCCAGCACCAGCAGCACCCGGCGGCCCGCCATCCTGCTGCGGTACAGCGCCACCCGGTCGTCGAGCTCCTTGGGGATGACAGCCCCGTTCACGCCCATGGACATCAGCAGCCGGTGCAGCACCGCCGCGGGATCGGCGGCGGGCCGGTCGGTGCCGTGCAGGTCGACGAAGAGCTGGCCGTCGGGGAAGTTCTCCCGCACCAGATGCCCCAGATGCACGGCCAGGGTGGTCTTGCCGACGCCGCCCAGCCCGGTGACCACCGCCGTCGGCATCGCCGTACGACCGTCGGCCGGGGAGCCGAGGATGCGCGACAGCGCCGAGAGCTGGCCGAGCCGGCCCGAGAAGTCGCTGATGTCGGGAGGGAGCTGGGCGGGGACGGGTAATCTTCCCCACCCCGGCGCGACCGGCGGCCGGCCCGCCTGCGGCTTGGCGGCCTGCTGCTTGCCCGGCTGGAGCGTGTCGGCGTGCAGGGCGAGCTCGTGGGCGGCACTGAGCTGCGCACCCGGCCGCACGCCGAGTTCCTCGTCGAGCCTGCGGCTGATGTCGCGGTAGTGCATCAGCGCCTCGGCCCGCCTGCCGGTGGCCAGGTAGAGCTCGATGAGGACGCTGTGAACGCGCTCGTCCAGCGGCGCCATACGGCCTATCTCCTCGGCCAGGGGCAGCACGTCGACCGCGTGCCCGTTCAGGACGGCCGATTCGGCAAAGGTCTCCAGGGCGACGATCAGCTCCTGGGCCAGTCCCGCCAGCAGCGGATGCCCCGCCAGGGGGCGCAGCTCGGCCAGCGGCTGGCCGCGCCAGAGCGCCACCGCCCGCCGCACCGCATCGTGACCGCCACCCTGCCTGGCCAGGGCGCGAAACTTCCAGAGGTCCACCTCGACCTCGTCGGTGCTGAGCAGGTAGCCGTCGCCGACGCGCGGGAGCAGGCGGCTGGCCACGCGGCTGGGGCGATCGGGTTCGAGGATGCGCCGCAGCCGTTTGACGTAGGTGTGCAGGACATTGACGGCCGTGACGGGCGATCTCTCGCCCCACAGGACGTCGACCAGCTCTGACATCGGCGTGCAGCGTCCCTCGGCCAGGGCCAGCACGGCCAGGACGCTTCGCTGCTGGGCCGGCCCGAGGTCGAGTTCCGCCTGCCCGCGATGAGCACGGAGGGAGCCGAGGATCTCTATCCGCAACGTCACCCACGGCAGTATGGAGGCAATCGCGACCAAGATCCAGGGCCCGACGGGCGTGGGGTGCCCGGTGACAGCCAGGAGCAGAGGAGCGGAGCCGTCAAGGTGCGGTACGTGACCCGCCTGCCCAAGAACTACTGCGGGTCCGAGGACGGCGAGACAATCCAGTCGTCCGATGTCGTGGGCTCGTCCGGCAGGTCGTTACAGGTCGTGGTGGGCAGCGGCCCGGCCTCGTACAGCGCGTTCTTGACGAGCACGGGGTTCTTGCTGTCCCCACGTGTTCTCCAGGCAGCGCAGGGCGTCGTTGATGGGCCGACCGGCTGGGCGCCGGGCGCGTGCCCCGCGTCGTGGTCGTGGACTGGCTGGTGGGCCGGGCCTCGCCGGAGTTCGTGGCGGGCCTGCGGGCCGGTTACCACCCGGACACCTGGAGGGCGGGACGCCAGAGGTTGTTCGACATCTGGCTCGACCGCTCCGACAGCCCGGAGGTGCGGCGCCACCTGGAGGAGGAGATGGCCGGCTTCGAGGAGGAGATGTGGACCAGGTCCTGCCGGGTGATCGAGGCGGCGTACGCCCGGTGGGGCTCGCCGCTGGAGCGGATGCTGGCGATCAAGGAGGAACGGCCCATCGCGCACCTGTTCTCGCAGCCCGGCGACCTCGGCCACCGCCGGGAGCAGCGCGCGTTCAGCGCCGGGCACCCGTGGTTCCAGCCGCGCTGGCTGGGCGGTCCCACGCACTTCCCGACCCTCGACTCGCCCGAGCTCATCTCCGAGGCGATCCTGGCGTTCACGGCGGGCGCGGGACGCTGAGCCGCGTGCGGGGCCGGTGGCTGGGGCTCGCGTATGCTTGCGGTCCCATGAGCGAGCAGTTGACGATCGGCGAGCTGGCCGAGCATCCGAACGAAAAGTCCCGTTAGCAGAGCAGCGTTGAGCGGCTTGCCGTGACTATCCGTTCAAATGCATCTCGCCGAAGGGTTTCCGCAGGTCATGGCGGAAGCGGGCGTGTCCCTGCGGATTCAGGCCGAGTCACGCCTACTCAGGGCCGGGGAGCGGTTGCCGGCTTGCTTCGGCCATCGGCTTCATGTGCAGCGGTCTGCCGCGGGCCGCTGGCCCGTGACGGCAGCAGTACGACGATGATCACAGCACCGAGCGCCACGCAGACCGCGCCCGCCGTGAGCCCGCCCGAGTAGCCCATGATGGCCAGCGCGGCCACCCCGACGGCACCGCCGACCTGCTGAACGGAGGTGAACAGGGCCGAGCCGAGACCGGCGTCCTCCTCGGTGGTGCCGTCGACCGCGGCCACCGCCATGACGGGCAGGCTCAGCCCGTTGCCCACACTCAGTATGAGCATGCCGGGCAGGACGTGGGCGGTGTAGGAGTCGCCCGCCGCCACGCCGGACAGCAGCAGCAGGCCGGTGATGTTGACCAAGAAGGCCAGCAGGAGCGCCCAGCGCGTCCCGATCCTGAGCGAAACGCGGGAGGACAGCCACATGCCCGCCAGGATGCCGGCGCCGTAGGGCAGATAGGCGATGCCGGCCAGGAACGGGCTGTAGCCCAGAACGGTCTGCACTTGGATCATCAGCAGGAACGACATCGCGTACATCGCCATCGAGAACAGCAGGGTCGCGCCGTTGGCCACCGCCCGCGTCCGCGAGGCCAGGAACGATGCAGGCACCAGCGGCGCCGCCGCCCGCGACTCGACCATCAGGAACGCCGCTGCCAGGACCGCGGAGAACCCGACGGCCCCGATGACGATCGGATCGCTCCAGCCGGTCTCTCCGGCCCTCAGCAGCCCGTACACCAGCGACACCGCAGCACCGGTGACCAGGACCGCGCCGGGAACGTCGAGGCGGCGCCGCCTGCCGAGGGCGCGGGACTCGGGGACCAGGCGCGGGAGCAACGCCAGGGCCACGGCGACGATGGGCAGGTTGATCAGGAAGATGCCGCGCCAGGACACCAGATCGGTCAGTGCCCCGGACAGCACCAGGCCCGAGGTCCCGCCCAGGGCGGCGATACCACCCCAGATGCCCAGCGCCTTGGCCCGCTCCTCCGGCCCCGGATACAGCAACGTGATCATCGACATCGCCGCCGGGCTGGCCATCGCAGCGCCGCCGCCCTGGACAAACCGCCCGATCACGAGCTGCCACGGCTCCTGAGCCAGCCCGCAGCCCAGGCTGGCCACCCCGAACAACGCCACCCCGATGAGGAAGACGCGACGGCGGCCCAGCAGATCCGCCATCCGGCCGCACAGCAGCAGCAAACCGCCGAAGGCCAGGAAGTAGGCGTTGACGACCCAGGGCAAGCCAGACGCGCTGAAGCCCAGCTCATCGCTGATGCTGGGCAGGGCAACGTTCACGACGGTGTCATCAAGCACGAGCATGAACTGGACGAGACACAACACAATCATCGGCACCCGACGACGTTATGATCCGCCGTATTTGGCCACAATCCGCGATGAGGCCAGACTGTGTCGCATGGAGGACATAGGCGCGATCATCGTCGGCCACTTCCCACTTGCCTCGGGTGAGTGGATCCCCCCGCACCGCCACACCCACCACCAAATCGCCTGGACCCGGCGCGGCGTCCTGAGCGTAAAAGTGGGCGAGGTGTACTGGGTCCTGCCGCCCACCAGGGCGCTGTGGCTGCCCGCGGGGGTCGCCCACGCCACCGGCGCGACCCGCGACGCCGTGCTCTGCAGCCTGTACCTGGCGCCGGAGCGCTGCCCACTGGACTGGCCCGAGCCCACGGCGGTCGGCGTGGACGGCCTGCTGGCCGAGCTGATCGGGTACCTGGCACGCACCGACCTCACCGGCGACGCGCGACTGCGCGCCGAGGCGGTGGTGCCCGACCTGCTACGCCCGCTGCCCACCCGGCCCATCGACGTGCCCCAGCCCACCGACGAGCGTGTCCGGGTGGTGGCGGCCGCCCTGCTGGCCAATCCCGCCGACCCGCGCAGCCTGGAGGCTCACGCCCGCGCGGCGGGCGTGAGCAGGCGGACGTTGACGCGGTTGTTCGTGCGCGACACGGGCATGAGCTTCGATCATTGGCGCACGCAGGTACGGCTGCGCGCCGCCCTCCCGCTGCTGGCCGAGGGGCAGCCGGTGTCGCGGGTAGCACACGACGTGGGGTACGCCACGGCGAGCGCCTTCCTGGCCGCCTTCCGCCGCACCGTCGGCACCACACCCCGGCGCTACCTGATCAGTCGTTGACTTTGATCTTCTCCATGGCAGCCGGGGAGATGACTCTGGCAACGCGCTGACGGCTTGTTCAGCACGGGCTAAGTGGTCGGCGGGCCGCCAGCCGCATGTCGTCGGACGTCAGGTGGCTGGGGCGAATTCGTCGGCACGGTCGGCCGCCCACTGCGCGAGCGTGCGGCCCTTCCTGCCGGTGACCTGCTCGAAGGCGGGTGAGACCGGCGGGGGCTCGTCGGCGTACTCGGCCTGGTAGCACAGGACGTACTCGGCGATCTCCATGGGGAGCCCAGCCTTGATGTAGGCCTGGCGGGCTTGCCCGAACGTCAGCCCTTCGAACGCGAACTTCGCGATGGTGGAGATCGGTGCAGGGGGGTGCCATCGGAATACGGCAGAGCTGGGCCGCGAGGTGAGATAGCCGCTGGTCAGCGTCGCGCGAGGGCTGCGTAGGCGGCGGAGCGACCGATTTGAGGGTGCGGGCGGCCTCGCTGACCGAGACGCCGTCGTCGATCAGGCGATGCAGTGTGGCAGTTCGGCGGTGCCTGTGACGCGTGGCCGGCTGGTCTTCCCCTTGCCGGGCAGCAAAGCGCCAGTGGCTTCGCGGCGCCGGACCGTGAGGCCCGACGCCGCCGCGGGCGGCCAGGTCAGTCGCGCGCGGAGCCGCCCGTGGCCGGTGTGTTCAGCTGCGTGCTCGTCAGGCCGGTGAGCTCCTCGAGGGAGACGCTGTGCC